>NZ_JARANW010000009.1:0-105985 GCF_029889825.1 Halomonas sp. 11-S5 | reverse complement strand
CCACGAATACCAGAGAGATCCACCGTCGCTGATAGCCCCTCGCTCCCTGACCCGTCGGCATTGAGGACAACCATATGTAAATAGAGACAACCGAGCCCTTGACGGGTCAATCCATACCAGGCTGGATAAGCCGGAGGCGCATCCGGCGTTTCCGCCCGGTGCGCTGGAGCTTACCGGGCCTACAGCTGAACAGTTGTCGAGAAAGGCGCGCTGGGCTGACGATTGCCTCGCACCGAGAAGTCACCGCCGAGGAAACCGGCTCTGGTAGGGTAGGTCCAATGATCTGCCCCCTCCCCGGAGCCTGCCCCCATGATCGTCCTGGCAATCGCCCTGCTGCTGGTCCTCTTCCTGCTGCCCAACGTCTGGGCAAAGTGGGTACTGGCGCGCCATGCCCGTGGGCGAGAGGAGTATCCCGGTACGGGAGGCGAGTTGGCGGACCACCTGATCCGGCGTCTCGGGCTCGAGGGCGTCAGGGTGGAAATGACCGAGCAGGGCGACCATTACGACCCCGAGGCGCGCCGGGTGCGGCTCTCCCGGGAGCACTACGAGGGTCGCTCGCTCACCGCGGTGACGGTGGCGGCCCACGAGGTGGGCCATGCCATCCAGCACCAGCAGGGCTATGCGCCGCTGCTGGCCCGCTCGCGGCTGGTGGCGGTAGCGCAGAAGGCCGAGAAGATCGGCGCGTTGCTGATGATGGCCGCCCCTTTCCTGTTCGTGTTGACCCGCCTGCCGGGCGGCCTGGCCATCGTGGTGGCCGCCGCGGTGATCAGCTTCGGCACCGCCGCCCTGGTGCACCTGGTGACCCTGCCGGTGGAGTTCGACGCCAGCTTCCAGCGCGCCCTGCCGCTGCTCAAGGAATACATCCCTGCCCATGACATGGCCGGCGCCCGCCATGTGCTGACCGCCTGCGCCTTCACCTATGTGGCGGCGTCGCTTTCCAGCATCCTCAATCTGGGCCGCTGGCTGGTGATCCTGCGGCGTTGACATCCTCGCAGGCTGGGAGTAACAACTAAGTTGTTACTCCTGCTGCGCTACTGGAGGCGTGAAATGCGGACACATCTCAGAAAGATCGGGAATTCGAAAGGCGTGCTGATTCCGGCGGCTATGCTGGCTGAGTTGGGTATCCGTGATGAGGTTGACATTCATCTGGAGGGGCAGCGGCTGGTGGTGGAGCCCGTCAAGAAGCCACGCAGTCACTGGTTCGATGGTTATGACGCCAGTCGCGACGAGGCGGCCTGGGAGGATCTGGTCGAAGTCGAGGTGGATGAGGGTGAGTGGCAGTGGTAGGTCGCGATATCCGCCGCGGTGAGGTCTATTGGGTCAATCTCGATCCGACGGTGGGCACAGAGATCCGCAAGACCCGCCCCGCGCTGGTCATCTCACCCGACGATATGAACGCTGCTCTCCCCAGAATCATTGTGGCACCGGTCACCAGCAAGGGGCAGTCACTCGGCTGCCGACCCATCCTGAGCTTTCAGGGCAAGCCGGCACGAATACTGCTTGATCAGCTTCGCTCCATCGACAAGCGTCGGGTCCTGGGCAAGATGGGAGACATTCCGCCTTCAATCTGGCACGCCACCCTGCTTGAGATGTTCCAATAGCTGAGCCTTACCCGGGCCGGTTGGCCACCACCACCGCGCGACGCGGGGCGGGGTAGCCTTCACGGGTTCGAGTCGGGTCGTTCGGGTCGAGGAAATCCGCCAGCGACTGGAAGCTCATCCAGGCGGTGGCGCGCTGCTCGTCCACGGTGGTCACCGCCTCGTCCACCACCCGCACGTTGGTAAACCCGCAGCGCTCGAGCCACCGGCAGAGCGCGGCGGATGAGGGCAGGAAGTAGACATTGGGCATGGCGGCGTAACGCTCCCCCGGGAGCAGCACCGTCGTCTCGTCGCCCGTGACGACCAGGGTCTCCAGCACCAGCTCGCCGCCGGGGCGCAGGGCGCCCTTGAGCTGTTGGATATGCTCCAGGGGCGAGGGGCGGTGATAGAGCACGCCCATGGAGAACACCGTGTCGAAGACGCCGAGCGCCTCGGGCACCTCCTCGATGCCTACCGGCAGGAAGTGGGTGCGCCCGCCGTCGGCGTCGCCGACGAAGTGGCGCACCGCCCGGAATTGCCAGAAGAAGCGCGGCGAGGGGTCGATCACCAGCACGAAGGCCGCCCCGGCACCGGCCATGCGCCAGGCGTGATAGCCGTTGCCGCCGCCCACGTCCAGCACGCGGCGCCCGGCCAGCGGCGCCAGGTGCGGCGCCACCCGCTGCCACTTCCAGTCCGAGCGCCATTCGGTGTCGATCGGGATGCCGCCGAGCCGGTAGGGCCCCTTGCGCCAGGGCGCGAGCTTGCCCAGCAGGTTCTCGCACTGGCAGCGTCGGCTGTCTGACAGCGCGAGCTCGACGCTGACGGTATCGGCGTCCAGACTCACCTGCCTTTCGCCAAGCAGGGTGGGCAGCTTGGCCACGGCCTTCTCCCAGGCTGGCAGGTCGCCGAAGCGCTGGCGGTCCAGGCCGCGCGCCAGCTGGTCGGGGAGGCGGGCCAGCCAGGTGTCCAGCCCCTGGTCGATGAAGGCGCGGAAGAGGTCACGGTGTTCGGGCGCAATCGGCATCTTACTCCTCCCGGGACGCCGCGGCGCTGGCGTCCTTGAAGGCGATCAGCGAGGCGAAGTTGAGGAACTGGAACCAGGTGTGGGCGCGGGAAAAACCGGCCCGGGCCAGGCGCTCGTGGTGGCCCGCGAGAGTGTCCGGCACCAGCACGTTCTCCAGGGCGGTGCGCTTCTGGCTGATCTCCATCTCGCTGTAGCCGTTGGCGCGCTTGAAGTCGTGGTAGCGCTCCACCAGCCAGGCGTTCTCCTGCTCGTCGGCGGCCTTGATCTTCTCCGAGAGCACCAGCACGCCGCCGGGCTCCAGGGCCTGGAACAGCCGCCCGATCACCGCATCGCGGTCCTCGGGGGCGAGAAACTGGAGGGTGAAGTTGAGCACGATCATGCCGGCGGGGGCGATGTTCAGGGTGCGGATATCGCCCTCGAGCACCTCCACGACGTGGTCGGGGCACTCCGCGGCCAGGGTCTCCCGGGCGCGGGCCACCATGGCGGGGGACAGATCCACCCCGGTGTAGCGGAAGGCGTCCGGCGGCAGCGTCCCGGCCAGCGCCAGGCCGGCGGCGCCCAGCGAGCAGCCCAGGTCGTAGACCCGGGCGCCGTGGCGGAGGTGGCGGGCGGCGATCAGCCCCAGCATGCCCAGTATCTGGCCGTAGCCCGGCACCGAGCGGCGGATCATGTCGGGAAAGCAGGCGACGACCTTCTCGTCGAAGGAAAAGTGCGCCACCCGGTCCAGGGGTGTCGAAAAGATCGCGTCACGGTAAGATGCGTCACTCATGGAGCTGGCCGGATATCGTGGGAAAGGGTCGACATTCTACGCCCCGTCCACGCCGGCTGCACGACAGGACGTCCAGGAGGAGGCCATGACACACCCCACGATCGATCAGCGCGAGGCCTGGCAGGCCCTGGCAGCGCACGCCCGGGAGATGCGTACCACTCACCTGAGCGGGCTGTTCACCGGTGCGCCGACGCGCCACGCGGCCTTCACGCGGCGAGCGGCGGGCCTGACCCTGGATCTCTCCAAGCAGCGCTGGCGAGACGAGACCCTGGACCGACTGCTCGACCTGGCCCGCGAGGCCGAGGTGCCCGAGGCGATCCGCGCCCTGCTGGCCGGGGAGCGGGTCAACCGCAGCGAGGACCGCCCGGCCCTGCATACCGCACTGAGGCTGCCGCCGGAGGCCAGCCTGGTGGTGGAGGGCGAGGACCTGGTGCCCTCGGTGCACGCCACCCTCGAGCGCATGGCGACCATGGTCGAGCGTTTCCACGCCGGCCAGTGGCGGGGCGCCACCGGCCGGGCGATCCGCGACGTGGTCAATCTGGGGGTCGGCGGCTCCGACCTGGGCCCGCTGATGGTCACCCATGCCCTGGCCGACTACCGGCCGGAGGGCGTGCATACCATCGACGTGCACTTCGCCTCGACCATGGACGGCTCCCAGCTGGCCGACTACCTGGCACGGCTCAATCCCGAGACCACCCTGTTCGTGCTCTCGTCGAAGTCCTTCACCACAATCGATACCCTCTCCAATGCCCGCACCGCGCGGGACTGGCTGCTGGCCCGGCTGATGGGCGAGAACCGCGAGGAGGGCGTCGATGCCGAGCTGGTGATGCGCCAGCACTTCATCGGCGTCTCGGCGAGCCCCGAGAAGATGAACGAGTGGGGCATCGCCGAGGCCCACCAGCTGGAATTCTGGGAATGGGTGGGTGGCCGCTACTCGCTGTGGGGGGCCATCGGCCTGCCCATCGCCCTGGTGGTGGGCATGCAGCACTTCCGCGATCTGCTCGCCGGGGCCCATGCCATGGATCGCCACTTCAGCGCGGCGCCGCTTTCCGACAACCTGCCGGTGCTGCTCGCCCTGGCGGGGATCTGGAACGTCAATTTCCTCGACATCCGGGCCCACTCGATCCTGCCCTACGACGGCCGCCTGGAATTCTTCGCCGCCTACCTCGAGCAGCTGGAGATGGAGTCCAATGGCAAGTCGGTGACCCACGACGGGCGCGAGGTCGGCTACTCCACCTGCCCGGTGCTCTGGGGTCAGCTGGGGCCCAATGCCCAGCATGCCTTCTACCAGCTGCTCCACCAGGGCACCCAGGCCGTGGAGTGCGACTTCATCGCCCCCAAGGTGCGCTATGACGACGTGGAGGATCCCGCCACCCGTGACCACCTGATGGGCCAGCACCGCCTGACGCTGGCCAACTGCTTCGCCCAGTCGCGGGTGCTGATGCTCGGCGACGAGGCCATCGAGGACGACGGCCCGCGTCCGGTGCACAAGCGCTACCGCGGCAACCAGCCCTCCAGCACCCTGCTGCTCGACCGCCTGACGCCGGCCACCCTCGGCGCGCTGATCGCCCTCTACGAGCACAAGGTGTTCGTCCAGGCGACCATCTGGGACATCAACCCCTTCGACCAGTGGGGCGTGGAGCTGGGCAAGGAGATCGCCGGCGAGACCCGGCGGATCCTCGAGCACCGGGCGGACATCGCCGGCATGGATGACTCCACCCGGGGATTGATCGAGGCCGTCTGGGCGGCGGAGCGCGGCTCGCGATGACACTGGCTGAATGTACAGGGGTTGCGGTATGCTGAGTGCTGCCTGGCCGCTGTCGGCCGCCAGCGGGGTCCTCTACCTCCATGGGTTCAACAGCGGCAGCGCCTCGCCCAAGGCGGCGCTGGTGCGTGAGGCCTGCGCGTGGCTCGGCCTGCCCTGCGCGACGCCGCAGCTGCCGCACCGGCCGGCGGCGGCCCTGGCACTGGCCGAGTCTCGGCTGGCCAGGCTGGGGCCGCGGCCGCTGGTGGTGGGCAGCTCCATGGGGGGATTTTTGGCGACCCTGGTCGCCGAGCGCCACGGCCTGGCGGGGGCGCTGATCAACCCGGCGGTGGCCCCGGCGGGGCTGGTGGCGGATTGGCTCGGCGAGCGTTTCGACAACGCCTATACCGGCGAGCGCTTCGCCATCGAGGCCGCGCACCTCGAGGAGCTCGAGGCGCTGACGCCCGAGCGGGTCACGGCCGCGCGCTACCTGCTGCTGCTGGGCACCGCCGACGAGACCCTGGACCCGGTTGATGCCTTCGCGCTGTATCGCGGCGCCAGGACCATCCTGCACCCGCAGGGCGATCACGGCCTGGCGGTGCTGGCCGACTACCTGCCGGCGATCCTCGCCCACGGCGGCCATGGCCTGCCGCCAGGCTGGTCCGGCAGCCAACGCCCCGGGGCACAGGGCGCCGGCATCCCGGGCGACACGAATCGCAACCATTTTGGGTGACGCATGACGCAATACAGTGCCAGCTCCATCGAGGTCCTCTCCGGCCTCGAGCCGGTGCGCAAGCGCCCCGGCATGTATACCGACACCTCGCGGCCCAACCACATGGTCCAGGAAGTCATCGACAACAGCGTCGATGAGGCACTGGCCGGCCATGCCGGGGAGGTTAGCGTGCGGCTGTTCGAGGACGGTGGCGTGGAGGTCTCCGACGATGGCCGCGGCATGCCCATCGACATCCATCCCGAGCACGGCGTCTCGGGGGTCGAGCTGATCATGACCCGGCTGCACGCCGGGGGTAAGTTCTCCCAGTCGAGCTACCGCTTCTCCGGCGGCCTGCACGGCGTCGGGATCTCGGTAGTCAATGCCCTGTCGAAGCGCCTGGAGATCGAGGTGCTGCGCGACGGCAGCCGCCATGGCATGGCCTTCGAGCACGGCGACAAGGCCTCCCCGCTGCAGGTGATCGGCAGCGCCCCCAAGCGTGCCCGCGGCACGGTGGTGCGCTTCTGGCCCGAAGAGAGCTACTTCGACAGCCCGCGGATCTCGCTCTCGCGGCTCAAGCACCTGATGCGCGCCAAGGCGGTGCTCTGCCCGGGCCTCAAGGTCACCCTGGTCGAGCCCGACGGCAACGAGAGTGTCTGGCAGTACGTGGATGGTCTGCGCGACTATCTGGCCCAGGCTACCGACGGCTATGAGGTACTGCCGGCCTCGCCCTTCCTCGGCCATTTCGCCGATGACGAACACGGCGTGGACTGGGCGATCCAGTGGCTCCCCGAAGGGGGCGAGCCGCTGCTCGAGAGCTACGTCAACCTGATCCCCACCCCCCAGGGCGGCACCCACGTCAACGGCCTGCGGGCAGGGCTGCTCGACGCCCTGCGCGAGTTCTGCGAGTACCGCAGCCTGTTGCCCCGGGGCGTCAAGCTCACCGCCGAGGATCTCTGGGAGCGGGTCGCCTACGTGCTCTCGGTGAAGATGCTCGACCCGCAGTTCGCCGGCCAGACCAAGGAGCGCCTCTCCTCGCGCACCGTGGCCGGCTTCGTCTCCGGAGTGGTCAAGGACGCCTTCTCGCTGTGGCTCAACCACCACGTCGACCAGGCCGAGGCCCTGGCCGAGCTGGTGATCAATGCCGCCCAGCGGCGCCAGAAGAGCTCCAAGAAGGTGGCGCGCAAGAAGGTCACCTCGGGCCCCGCGCTGCCCGGCAAGCTGGCCGACTGCTCGGGCCAGGACCCGGCCGGCAGCGAGCTGTTCCTGGTGGAGGGCGACAGCGCCGGCGGCAGCGCCAAGCAGGCACGCAACCGCGAGACCCAGGCGATCCTGCCGCTGCGTGGCAAGATATTGAATACCTGGGAGGTGGAGTCCCATGACATCTATGGCTCCCAGGAGGTCCACGACATCGCCGTGGCCGTGGGCATGGACCCGGGCAGCGATGATCTCTCCAAGCTGCGCTACCACAAGATCTGCATCCTCGCCGATGCCGACTCCGACGGCCTGCATATCGCCACCCTGCTGTGCGCGCTCTTCGTGCGCCATTTCCCGGCGCTGGTGGATGCCGGCCACGTCTTCGTGGCCATGCCGCCGCTTTACCGCATCGACCTGGGCAAGGAGGTGCACTATGCCCTGGACGAGAGCGAGAAGGCGGCCATCCTGCGCAAGCTCGAGGGCAAGCGTGGCACCGTGAACGTCCAGCGCTTCAAGGGCCTGGGCGAGATGAGCCCGCTGCAGCTGCGCGAGACCACCATGGCGGTGGAGACCCGCCGCCTGGTGCAGCTCACCCGCGAGGTCGGCGACGGCACCATGGAGATGATGGACATGCTGCTGGCCAAGAAGCGCGCCCCCGACCGCAAGAGTTGGCTGGAGGACTACGGCAATCTGGCGGATATCGAGGTGTAGCGCCAAGCGCCGAGCTACAAGCGCCAAGGCGTGCCTTGCCGGGGGCAGGACACGCGCAGTGGCCTAGAGCGAGAGGCGCCGGGAACAGGTTGAAGAGGAGGTCCTACGCCAGGGATGGCGTCGGTAGCGCCCAGGGAAGGGTTCACAGCGCCTCCTCGAAAACCTGTCGCCGGAATAGCCTCGAGCGGAATCGCTATCTGCGAAAGCGCTTTCACCCGACTGTTCGCGAGGTATAGCAGCCAATGATTTCTGGACACCCTGACTTAGGGCATACCGTATGACCATGGATATCCAGGTGGCGGAGGGCGACGTCGAGCGCCTCTCGCTGCGCGAGTACACCGAGAAGGCGTACCTCGATTACTCGATGTACGTCATCCTCGACCGGGCGCTGCCGCATATCGGCGATGGCATGAAGCCGGTGCAGCGGCGCATCGTCTATGCCATGCGCGAGCTGGCGCTCGGTGCCAACGCCAAGTACAAGAAGTCGGCGCGCACCGTCGGCGACGTGCTGGGCAAGTTCCACCCCCACGGCGACAGCGCCTGCTACGAGGCCATGGTGCTGATGGCCCAGCCGTTCAGCTACCGCTACCCGCTGGTGGACGGCCAGGGCAACTGGGGCAGCCCCGACGATCCCAAGTCCTTCGCCGCCATGCGCTACACCGAGGCGCGGCTGTCGAAGTTCGCCGAGGTGCTGCTCGCCGAACTCGGCCAGGGCACCGTCGACTGGACCCCCAACTTCGACGGCACCATGAACGAGCCGGTGGTGCTGCCGGCGCGCCTGCCCCATGTGCTGCTCAATGGCGGCACCGGCATCGCCGTGGGCATGGCCACCGACATCCCGCCTCATAACGTGAACGAGGTGGTCGAGGCCACCTGTCACCTGCTGCGCCATCCTCAGGCCACCACGACGGACCTGCTCGAGTATATGCCGGCGCCGGACTTTCCCACCGAGGCGGAGATCATCACCCCGCGCAGCGACCTGAGAAAGCTCTACGAGAGCGGGCGCGGCTCGGTGAAGCTGCGTGGCCGCTACGTGCGCGAGGAGGACAAGGTGGTGGTCACCGCGCTGCCCTACCAGGTGAGCGGGGCCAAGGTGCTCGAGCAGATCGCCGCCCAGATGCAGGCCAAGAAGCTGCCGATGGTCGCCGACCTGCGCGACGAGTCGACCCATGAGGAGCCGACGCGGCTGGTGATCGAGCCGCGCTCCAACCGTGTCGACATCGAGGCACTGATGGCGCACCTCTTCGCCACCACCGACCTCGAGAAGAACATTCGCGTCAACATGAACGTGATCGGGTTGGACGGCCGCCCGCGGGTCATGGCGCTGCCTGACCTGCTCGGCGAGTGGCTGCGCTTCCGCCGCGCCACGGTGCGCCGGCGCCTCGAACACCGCCTGGGCAAGGTCGAGGACCGCCTGCATATTCTCGAGGGCCTGCTGGCCGCCTACCTCGACCTCGACGAGGTGATCCGCATCATCCGCGAGGAGGACGAACCCAAGGCCGCGCTGATGGCGGCCTTCGCGCTCTCCGACCGCCAGGCCGAGGCGATCCTCGAACTTCGCCTGCGCCACCTGGCCAAGCTTGAGGAGATGAAGATCCGCGGCGAGCAGGACGAGCTCGAGGCCGAGCGCAAGCGCCTGCAGGAGTTGCTCGGCAGCGAGGCGGCGCTCACCGACCTGATCGAGCAGGAGCTGCGCGCCGCCGCCGAGGCGCACGGCGATGCCCGCCGCTCGCCGCTGGTCGCGCGAGAGGAGGCCCGGGCGCTCTCCGAGGTGGAGCTGGTCGGCGCCGACCCGGTCACCGTGGCGCTCTCCGAGAAGGGCTGGATCCGCAGTGCCAAGGGCCACGAGATCGACCCTGCCGGCCTCTCCTACAAGGCCGGCGATCGCTTCCACCTCGCCGCCCGTGGCAAGACCAACCAGCCGCTGGTGCTGCTGGACGACAACGGGCGGGCCTACACGCTGTCGGCCCATAACCTGCCCAGCGCACGGGGCCAGGGAGAACCGGTCACGGGACGGGTCAACGTGGCGGCCGGGGCCCACATGGCCGGCCTGATGCTGGCCCCGCCGGACAGGCGCTTCCTGCTGGCCACCGATGGCGGTTACGGCTTCGTGGCCCGGCTCGAGGAGCTGGTGGGCAAGAACAAGTCCGGCAAATCGGTGTTGAGCGTGCCCAAGGGCTGCAACGTGCTGCCGCCGCTGGAGGTGCCGGCCGGGGAGGGGGCCAGCGTGGCCGCGGTCTCTAACGAGGGACGGCTGCTGGTCTTCGAGCTCTCGCAGCTGCCCGAGATGGCCAAGGGCAAGGGCAACAAGATGCTCGACATCCCCGGGGCCCGGGCGACTCGCCGCGAGGAGTTCGTGCGTGACCTGGTGATGCTGCCCGTCGGCGCGGCGCTGGTGGTGCATGCCGGCAAGCGCCATCTGACCCTCAAGGCCGGCGACCTGGACTACTATCGAGGCGAGCGCGGCCGGCGCGGCAGCAAGCTACCCCGCGGCCTGCAGAAGGTCGACCGCCTTGAAAGCTTGAAGCCGGAAGCTTGAAGCTTGAAGTCCCCGGCTTCGCCGGAAGCTGTAAGCCATAAGCTATAAGCTGTAAGTAAACCTATGATAGGCATGTCTTTCTTACAGCTTACGGCTTAAAGCTTACAGCTCATCAAAGGGGTTAACATGACACGACGAATCCTGATCCGCGCCACCGGGGTGGCACGCCCCGGCCAACTCGCCGGCCTCGGCAAGGCGCTGGCGACCAGCGGCGCGCGGCTGCTGGACATCAACCAGAGCGTGACCTTCGGCATTCTCTCCCTGGAGGCCCTGGTGGGGCTCGCCCGGGAGAGCGATCTGGAAGGCGCCCTGGCCACGACGGGAGACGCCCTGGGCCTGGATATCCAGGCGATCCAGGTGAGCGCCGAGGACTACCAGCGCTGGAGCGTGCAGGCGAGCCAGCCACGGCTGATCCTGACCCTGCTGGCGCCCCATCTGCCCGCCGGCATCTTGGCCGAGGTGGGGGCTCTGACCGCCGAGCACAGCCTGACCGTGGAGCTGATCCACCGCCTCTCCGGCCGCGAACCGCTGGATGGCGGCATGCCCGAGCACGGTGCCTGCGTGGAGTGCTGGCTGCGCGGCGAAGACGTCGACCTCGACGCCCTGCGCGAGAAGGCCCTGGCGCTGGGGGCCATGCACGGCGTGGATATTGCCCTCCAGGAGGATTCCATCTGGCGCCGCCATCGCCGCCTGGTCTGCTTCGACATGGACTCCACCCTGATCCAGACCGAGGTGATCGACGAGCTGGCGCGCCGCCATGGCGTGGGTGACGAAGTGGCGGCGGTCACCGAGCGGGCCATGCGCGGCGAGCTGGACTTCCAGCAGAGCTTCCGCGAGCGCATGGCGAAGCTCAAGGGGCTGGACGAGTCGGTGCTCGCCGAGATCGCCGAGTCATTGCCGCTGATGGATGGCCTCGAGCGGCTGATGCACCACCTCAAGCGGCTGGGCTATCGCACCGCGATCCTCTCCGGCGGCTTCACCTACTTTGCCCGCCACCTGCAGGAGCGGCTTGGCTTCGACGAGATCCACGCCAACGAGCTGCTGATTAAGGACGGCAAGGTCACCGGCGAGGTGCGCGAGCCGATCCTCGATGCCGACCGCAAGGCCGAGCTGCTCCACGAGATTGCCCGCCGCGAAGGCCTGGCCATGGAGCAGACCATCGCCGTGGGCGACGGCGCCAACGACCTCAAGATGCTGGCCGCCGCCGGGCTAGGCATCGCCTTCCGCGCCAAGCCCCTGGTGCGGGCCCAGGCGCGCCAGTCGATCTCCACGCTGGGGCTCGACGCGGTGCTCTACCTGATCGGCTATCGCCAGGGCGATCTGGAGGAGCCGTCGCGGTGAGCACGACCTTTCAGGCCTGGCAGGCAAGCCTCGAGCGCCTACGCGCCAACAAGCTGTTCGACGCCGCGGTCATCGCCATCAGAGAACTGCGTGACCAGCTCTCCCGGATGGAGGCACTGCTCGAACGCCGGAGTTGACAAAGCCTCCCAAGCTTGATTCTCTAGAGTCATGAATATGACGGCGTACGACCTCGACCTACGACTACTAGCCCGCTCCTGAGAGCGTGGGCGATGCCGCCTGCATCGCCATTGTCCTTCGCCAGAAGGTCCCGGTCGAAACGAGGTCGTACCATGTCAGCCACCACCAGCAGTCGTTCCATGAACCCCCATGCCGTGCCGAATCGTCGCGAACGCCGTGTCGTCGGCGCGGTCGTAACCGATATCTCGCGTGACGCCCCGACAGGCCCCCGGCCGTCGGGGCGTTGCCGTTTCTGAGCCGTATTCGCAAGAGTGCCGCATCGCCAGTCCAGGGAGAACGCCGCCATGATGCTCGACAACCCCGCCGCCAAGTACCGCCCCTTCGTCGCCGTCGACCTGCCCGACCGCCAGTGGCCCAACCGCCGCATCGAGACGCCGCCGCAGTGGTGCAGCGTCGACCTGCGCGACGGCAACCAGGCGCTGATCGATCCCATGGATCAGGAGCGCAAGCAGCGCCTCTTCGACCTGCTGGTCAAGATCGGCTTCAAGCAGATCGAGGTGGGCTTCCCCTCGGCCTCCCAGACCGATTTCGACTTCGTGCGTGCCTTGATCGAGCAGGACAAGGTGCCCGACGACGTCACCATCCAGGTGCTGACCCAGGCCCGCCCGCACCTGATCGATCGTACCTTCGAGGCGCTGAAGGGGGCGAAGAACGCCATCGTTCACGTCTACAACGCCACCGATCCGGTGTTCCGCCGCGTGGTCTTCCACGTCAGCAAGGAGGAGTGCATCCAGATCGCCGTCGAGGCGACGACCCAGATTCGCCGCCGCATGGAGGAGGCCCCCGAGACCCACTGGACCTTCCAGTACTCGCCCGAGCTGTTCACCACCACCGAGATGGACTTCGCCGTGGAGATCGTCGAGGCGGTGGCGGGCGTCTACCGGCCGAGCGTCGACACGCCGATGATCGTCAACCTGCCGGCCACGGTGGAGGTCGCCACGCCCAACAACTACGCCGACCAGATCGAGTGGTTCTGTCGCCACGTCGCCAACCGCGAGAGCCTGATCGTCAGCCTGCACCCCCACAATGATCGTGGCACCGGCGTGGCCGCCGCCGAGCTGGGGATCATGGCCGGCGGTGACCGGGTCGAGGGCACATTGTTCGGCAACGGCGAGCGGACCGGCAACGTCGACATCGTGACGCTGGCCATGAACCTCTACACCCAGGGCGTGCACCCGGGACTCGACTTTTCCAACATCACCCCGGTCATGCGCGAGGTGGAACACTGCAACCAGCTGCCGGTCCACCCGCGACATCCCTATGTCGGCGACCTGGTGTTCACGGCCTTCTCCGGCTCCCACCAGGACGCCATCAAGAAGGGCATGGCCGAACGTCGTGACCATCCGGATGCCGTCTGGGCGGTGCCCTACCTGCCCATCGACCCGCTGGATGTCGGGCGCAGCTACGAGGCGGTGATCCGCGTCAACAGCCAGTCCGGCAAGGGCGGTGTTTCCTACCTGCTCGAGCAGGAGCACGGCATCGAACTGCCGCGCCGGCTTTCCATGGAGTTCAGCCATGTGGTGCAGGAAGTGGCCGACCGCCTGGGGCGCGAGATCACCTCGCAGATGATCTACCAGGCCTTCGTCGACGAGTACCTGGCCAAGGACTCACCCTTCGCCCTGGTCGGCCACCGCCTCTCCTCCGAGCCCGACAGCCCCAAGGTGAGCCTGGAGGCGACCATCGAGGAGGACGGCGAGCGTCGCATCGTGACGGGCCAGGGCAACGGTCCGCTGGCCGGCTTCATCAAGGCGCTGGCCGCGGCCGGGCATGACGTGGAGATCATCGACTACCACGAGCACTCCCGCGGCCAGGGGGCCGACGCCGAGGCGATCGCCTACGTGGAGGTGCGTGTGGGCGACGAGGCGGTGTTTGGTGTCGGCACCGACGAGAGCATCACCAGTGCCTCCATGAAGGCGGTGATGAGTGCCCTCAATCGCCATCTCTCCACCCGGGCCCCGGCGCCCAATGTCACCGCCGACACCTTAGCTTGAAGCCATAAGCTGGAAGCTTGAAGAAACCCCGGTAACCCAGCCCCATGTCGATCCCTCGGCATGGGGGCTGGGTTTTCTTCCGGCTTCAAGCTTCCGGCTTACAGCTTATGGCTAGTCCGGTAGGCCCGGTAAGCGACAGCGCACCGGGCATCCCCGCCGGATGCGCCTCCGGCTTATCCGGCCTACTTGGTGGCCATGATGGCTAGAGCGGTGTCTTGCTCGCCTCGCCGGGGATCTCCCGCACCAGCCGCGGCATCAGAAAGCCCGGCAGTACCTCCCGCAGGCCCGCGACCAGTTCGCGGGCCTCGTCGTCGGCCACGTCGAAGTGGGCCGCCCCGGCCACCGGATCGAGCACGTGGAGGTAGTAGGGCAGGATGCCGGCCTCGAACAGCCGCTCGGAGAGCGCGGCTAGGGCCCCAATCGAGTCGTTGACCCCCCGCAGCAGCACGCTCTGGTTGAGCAGGGTCACACCGGCGGCACTGAGCTTGCGGCACGCCGCGATGACGGCCTCGTCGATCTCGTTGGCATGGTTGATGTGCAGCACCATCACCTTCTGCAGGTGGGTGGCGCCGAGCCAGCCGAGCAGGGCGTCGTCGATGCGCTCGGGGATCACCACCGGCAGGCGGGTGTGGATCCGCAACCGCTTGAGGTGCGGGATGGCCTCGAGCCTCTCGACAAGCCAGGCCAGCTGACGGTCGCTGGCCGCCAGGGGGTCGCCGCCGGAGAGGATGGCCTCGCGGATGGAGGGGTCCTGGCGGATGTGCTCGAGGCTTTCCTCCC
Organism: Halomonas sp. 11-S5; assembly: GCF_029889825.1. Taxonomy (NCBI): domain Bacteria; kingdom Pseudomonadati; phylum Pseudomonadota; class Gammaproteobacteria; order Oceanospirillales; family Halomonadaceae; genus Halomonas; species Halomonas sp. 11-S5. The sequence goes on along the minus strand of NZ_JARANW010000009.1, from coordinate 91,405 downwards.
ACTGCGCCCTAGAGGGGGCATTCTCCTCGTAGGGGAAGTGCCGGCGGAAGCAGTAGCGGCAGTTCACCGCGCAGGCGGGGCTCGCGATCAGCAGTACCCGGCCGGCATACTTGTGGATCAGCCCCGGCGCGGGCGCATGCTCGGCCTCCTTGAGCGGGTCGGCCACATAGCCGGCCATCGGCACCGCCTCCTCGGCCAGCGGCAGCACCTGGCGCAGCAGCGGGTCGGCGGGGTCGCCGGGGCGGATGCGCGCCAGGTAGACCTCGGGCACGCGTACCTCGAACAGCGCATGGCCACGCTCGGCACCGGGCCACCAGGCCTCGTCGAGCCCCAGGCGACGGCACAGTTCGCGCGGGTCGCGGATCGCCCTGGCCAGTTGAGTCTGCCAGCGTGCCTGGATGGGCAGGGGACGGGGCTCCCGGCCGGGACGCTGCAAAGGGACGCTGCTTCGGGTTATCATGCGACACACCAGTCAATGCGAACGGGGGCGAGCTCCCCGTTGAACTTCATCTGCTTGCGCGCGCCCCCGGCCAGTGCCGGTGGCGCACTCGAATATGGGTAAGACATCATGGCCAACTATTCTACCAACGAATTCAAGGGCGGGCTGAAGGTGATGCTGGACGGTGACCCGTGCAGCATCGTCGAGAACGAGCTGGTCAAGCCCGGCAAGGGGCAGGCCTTCAACCGCGTGAAGCTGCGCAACCTGATGACCGGCCGCGTCTGGGAGCGCACCTTCAAGTCCGGCGACTCCCTGGAAGCCGCCGACGTCCTCGAACTGGAAATGGAGTACCTCTACACCGACGGTGACATGTGGTATTTCATGAAGACCGATGGCTCCTTCGAGCAGTATGCCGTTGAGAAGAAGGCCCTGGGGGATACCGAGAAGTGGCTCAAGGAGCAGGTTCCCTACACCGTGACGCTGTGGAACGACAACGTGATCAACGTCAGCCCGCCGAACTTCATCGAGCTGCAAGTGACCGAAACCGATCCGGGCCTCAAGGGCGACACTGCCCAGGGGGGCTCCAAGCCGGCCGTCCTTTCTTCAGGCGCGGTGGTCAAGGTGCCCCTGTTCATCGAGGAGGGCGAAGTTCTCAAGGTGGATACGCGCAGCGGCGAGTATGTGTCTCGCGCCTGAGCCCGGCTTCGCCCGGGCTAGAGCTTGAAGCTGGAAGAGCGGCGCTTCGCGCCTGGAAGCTGGAAGAAAATCCGCCCCGGTTTCGCCGGGAGCTTGAAGTTATACGCTTGAAGTGGGAAGAAACACCCTTGGCGCCAGGGGGGCGGTAAGCTGTCTTCCAGCTTCCAGCTCCGATGGCCACGCTTCGGCGTGGCCTTCGTCTTATCTGGAGGAGGAGTTCATGGCAACCGACTGGCGACCCAGCGCCGAGATCGCGACCCTGCGCGAGCGGGCGCGCCTGCTCGCCGAGGTGCGCGCCTTCTTCGCCCGGCGCGGGGTGCTGGAGGTGGAAACGCCGGTGCTGGGCCACGGCGGCAGCACCGAGGTGCTGCTGGCCTCTCTCTTCGCCGAGGCCACGACCCCGGCCGGGCGCGAGCGGCTCTGGCTGCAGACCTCCCCGGAGTTCCACATGAAGCGGCTGCTGGCTGCCGGCTCAGGGCCGATCTTCCAGCTGGCCAGAAGCTTTCGCGACGGCGAGGTGGGCCGGCGCCACAACCTCGAGTTCACCATGCTGGAGTGGTATCGCCCCGGGCTCGAGCTCGATGCGCTGATCGAGGAGACCGCCGCCCTGGTCAGCAGCGTGCTGGGCCGAGAACTGGGGGATAAGCCGGGCCCGCTGCGCCGGCGCCGCTACCGCGAGCTGTTCCGCGAGCACCTGGCCATCGACCCCTTCAGCGCCCCGCTTGCCGAGCTGCGGCGCCTGGCCAGCGAGCGGGGCGGCCTGGACATGGCCGACAGTGACCGCGACGGCTGCCTGGACCTGCTGATGAGCCTCGAGATCGAGCCCCACCTCGGGCGAGATGGCCTCGACGTGGTCGTGGACTATCCGGCCACTCAGGCCGCCCTGGCTCGCCATCATCGTGACCCCGAGGACGGTGCCTGGGTGGCATCGCGTTTCGAGCTCTATCTGGCGGGGCTGGAGCTGGCCAACGGCTATGACGAGCTCACCGATGCCGAGGAACAGGCGGCGCGCTTCGCCGCAGACAACGCCGCCCGCCGTGCCACGGGGCTGCCCGAGGTGGACGTGGACACGCGCCTGCTAGCCGCCCTGGCCCACGGTATGCCCGAAGGCAGCGGCGTGGCGCTGGGCCTCGACCGGCTGATCCAGCTGGCGCTGGGTAAGCAGGGCGTGGCCGAGGTCATGGCCTTCGCCACGACGCGCTGCTAGAGGCTTCCCAGTGACTGCCCCATCTGCACCTTGGCGCCGGGCTCGATGGCGTCGGTGAAGTTGACCGGCTCGGCGAAGGCCATCACCACCGTGGAGCCGAGCTTGAAACGGCCCATCTCTTCGCCCTTCTCCAGACGCACCGGGGTGTCGAAGCGCACGCGTTGCACCTCGCCGGAGAGCGGGGTGATCTGGCCGGCCCAGACCGTCTCGATGGCGGCAACGATCATCGCCCCGACCAGCACCACCACCATGGGGCCCTGTTCGGTATCGAAGTGGCACACCAGCCGCTCGTTGCGGGCGAAGAGGTTGGGTACATGCTCGGTGGTGGCGGCGTTCACCGAGAAGAGTCGGCCCGGCACGTAGACCATCTCCCTCAAGGTGCCGCCCAGCGGCATGTGGACCCGGTGGTAGTCGCTCGGCGAGAGGTAAACGGTGGCGAAGCTGCCGCCGAGGTAGCGGCGCGCCGCCTCGCCGTAGCCGCCGAGCAGCTCCATCATCGAGAAGCGGTGGCCCTTGGCCTGGAGCAGCTGGCCGGCCTCGATGGCGCCGAACTGCGAGAGGGTGCCGTCGGCGGGGGAGACCAGGCCCTCGCCGAGGGGGCGGGCGTCCTCCTCCAGGGCACGGGTGAAGAAGTCGTTGAAGGTGGCATAGGCCGTCGGGTCGGGCTCGGCGGCCTCGTCCATGTCGACGCGGAAGACGCGTATGAAGGTGCGGATGAGGGTGTTCTTCAGCCACGGCAGCCGGCAGTCGGCGAGCCCGCCCACCAGCCGCGAGAGCAGGTGGTGGGGAATGGGATACTGGATCAGGGCGAAGAGCTTGGATAGCGACACAAAAAAGGAACTCTGGTAGGCATGAAGTAAAAGATGGGCTGAGCTTGAAGAGCGGCGCTTCGCGCCTGGAAGCTGGAAGAACCCCCTGAATCCGGGTGGGGTGCGATTGTTGGCTTCCAGCTTATAGCTTCCAGCTTACGGCTTACGGCTTTTCTATCGGCGTATCCTCGCGGTTGCCCCACTCCTTCCAGGAGCCGGCGTAGCCGCGAATCTTCTCGAAGCCCAGCGCCTTGCCCACCAGCCAGGTGAAGCCGCTGCGGTGGTGGCTCTGGCAGTGGGTGACCACCTCCATGTCCGGGGTCAGGCCCAGGGCCTCCAGCTCGGTGACGAGCTCCGCATAGTCGCGGATCCGCAGGCCGTGCTCGCGGTCCATGGCGTCGGTCCACTCCATGTTCACCGCGCCGGGAATATGGCCCAAGCGCGCGTTGTTGCCCTTCTCGCCGTCGTATTCGGCGCGGGAGCGGGCATCCCAGACCGCGAGGCCCTTCTCGCCCAGGCGCTCCTGGAGCTCGAGACGGTCGATGGCGACCTCGGGGTGCAGGAGCTCCGCCTCGTAGTCGCTGGGCTTGGGAGCATGGGTCTCGGTAGAGATCGGCTGGCCGGCCTCCCGCCAGGCGTGGATGCCGCCGTTGAGATAGGAGTAGCGGGTGTGGCCGATCAGCTCCAGGGTCCACAGCAGGCGCCCGGCCCAGCCGCCGCCCTCGTCGTCGTAGGCGACCACATGGGTGTCCCGGGTCAGGCCGAGCGACGAGAACAGCCGGGAGAGCGCCTCGACCGTGGGCACCTCGTTGGGCACGCTGCTCCCGGCCGGATCCTCGCCGCGCATCAGCAGGCGATGATCCAGGAAGACGGCGCCGGGGACGTGCCCCTCGCCATAGCTCTCGGGCCTGAGCGGCACGTCGATGATCAGCAGCGATGGCTCGTCCAGGTGGTCGGCGAGCGGGTCGGGCTCGATGATCAGCGGGAGCAGGTTGTCTTCGGAACTCATGGCACGTTCTCCTTAAATTCAGCCCCTTAAAATCAGCTCCTTGATTCAGGTTCCTTGATTCAGGTTCCTTGATTCAGGCCCTGGCGTCAGGTCTCCCCGAGACTCTCGAGGATGCGTCGGTAGCTGGCAAAGCGTTCGGGATGGATGTCGCCGCGCTCCACCGCGGCGAGCAGGGCGCAACCCGGCTCATGGCGGTGGCGGCAGTCGCGGAAGCGGCAGTGGCCCAGGAGGTCGCGGAACTCGATGAAGCCCTCGGTGACCTGCTGCTCATCCAGGTGGCCCAGGCCGAACTCGCGGATCCCCGGCGAGTCGATCAGCTCACCCTCGTTGGTCTCGGAAGCGTCGCCGGAGGCGGGGCTCGGCAGGGCGTAGAGGCGCGCGGTGGTGGTGGTATGGGTCCCCTTGCGCGTGTCCTTCGACAGCGCCCCGATACGAAGTTCCTCGTCCGGCAGCAGGCGGTCGATCAGCGAGGACTTGCCCACGCCGCTCTGGCCCACGAAGACCGAGGTGCGCCCCGCCAGCCGAGCGTGCAGGGCCGAGAGGCCATCCTCGCGCTCGGTGGTGGTGGTGACCACCGGGTAGCCCAGCGCCTCGTAGCGGGCCAGCAGGTCGCGCAGTTCGCCGCCGTGCGCCGGCAGCAGGTCGACCTTGTTGAGCACCAGCACCGGGGCGATGCCGGTGGCCTCGGCGGCCACCAGGTAGCGGTCGATCAGGTTGGCGTGGGGCGCCGGCTCCACCGCGAAGACGATCAGGATCTGGTCGATGTTGGCGGCCACCGGCTTGAGCTGGCCGCGCGCATCGGGGCGTTCCAGGACGTTGTCGCGCTCGCCGCGGGCCACCACCACACCGTCATTGGCGTCATGGGCGGCGCGCCAGATCACCCGGTCGCCGGTCACCAGCCCCTCGAGATTGGCGCGCAGGTGGCAACGCACGGCATTACCGTCCTCATCGGGCCGCACATCCAGGGTGCGGCCGAAGTGGGCGATCACCCGGCCGCCCTGTTCGGGCCCGTACTCGCCGGCGGCCAGCTTCTCGCCGTCCCGGGAATCGCGCCGGTCGGCGCGCCGGGCGCGTTCGGCCTGGACCTTCTCGATGCGCCAGCGCTGCTGGCGGCTCAAATTGCGTTTGCTCATGGGGGCCTGAAGCTCGCTACAATGGGTCTCATTGTACTCACCCGAGGTGGCCGCTGTCGTCAGCGGGCATCATGCAAGGAACCCATATGGCAGAGCACTCTTCGTCCGAGACCCCTGACACCCAGGACCCGCGCCAAAACCGTCTGGTCTGGATCGACCTGGAGATGACCGGGCTCGACCCGAACCGCGAGAGGATCATCGAGATGGCGACCCTGGTCACCGACAATGAGCTCAATGTCGTCGCCGAGGGGCCGGTGATCGCGGTGCAGCAGCCCGACGCGCTCCTCGAGGCGATGGACGACTGGAACACCAAGACCCATGGCGCGTCCGGCCTGGTGAAACGGGTCAAGGAGAGCCCGGTCGACACCGCCGAGGCCGAGCGGCAGACGCTGGCCTTCCTCAAGGCGCATGTCGCCCCCGGCTCCTCGCCCATGTGCGGCAACAGCATCCACCAGGACCGCCGCTTCCTGGAGCGGGAGATGCCCGAGCTGCTGGCCTTCTTCCACTACCGCAACCTGGATGTCTCGACCCTGAAGGAGCTGGCCAAGCGCTGGAATCCGGGGGCGCTGGTCGGCTTCCAGAAGCACAACGTGCACCTCGCCATGGACGACATCAAGGAGTCCATCGCCGAGCTGGCGCATTATCGTGGCATTTTCCTGCGCCTGGCGGAGGACGAGAGTGACGAGGAAGAGTAAAGCCGGAAGCTTGAAGAGCGGCGCTTCGCGCCTGGAAGCCGGAAGAAGAGGTGTGATTCATGCCGTGCAGGCAACAAGCTGCCTTCCAGCTTCCAGCTTCCAGCTTCCAGCTTCCAGCTTCCAGCTTCCAGCTTACGGCTTGCGGCTTGCAGCTTACGGCTTACGGCTTACGGCTTACGGCTTACGGCTATGAGCTCTTGGCGCTTCTCCTGCTGGCGGGCCAGCGCCCAGCGCACGTGCTCGCGCACCAGGTCGGAGGGGTAGGGCAGGCGCGCCCGCAGGGCGGCCTCCACGGCCTCGCTCCAGGGGGCGTTGCCGAGCCCCACGGCGAGGTTGCGCAGCCAGCGCGCGTAGCCGATGCGGCGGATCGGGCTGCCGGCGGTCTTCTCCAGGAACTCCTCCTCGCCCCAGGCGAACAGTGAGACGAGACTCGCACGGTCCAGGTCGTGGCGCGGGGCGAAGTCGGCCTCGCGGGAGACCCGGGTAAAGCGGGTGAAGGGGCAGACCAGCTGGCAGTCGTCGCAGCCGAACACCCGGTTGCCCATGGCCTCCCGGTAGCGCTCGGGAATGGCGCCGTGAAGCTCGATGGTCAGGTAGGAGATGCAGGCCCGGGCATCCACTACCCGGTCCTCGACGATGGCCCCGGTGGGGCAGGCGGTGCGGCAGGCGCTGCAGCTGCCGCAGTGGTCGCCCTCGAAGGGCGCGTCCACCGGCAGCGGCAGGTCGGTGTAGAGTTCGCCCAGGAAGAATAGCGAGCCGGCCCTGGGGTTGAGCAGCATGGCGTTCTTGCCGAACCAGCCCAGCCCCGCCTTGCGGGCCAGGGCCCGCTCCATCACCGGGGCCGAGTCGACGAAGGCGCGATAGCCGAAGGGGCCCACCTCGGCCTCGATCCATTTCGCCAGGGTGGCCAGCCGCTTGCGCATCAGCTTGTGATAGTCGCGCCCGGTGGCATAGCGGGAGACGTAGGCGGTCGCCGGTTGACCGAGTACCTTTGTTGTCTCCACCTCGGCGGGCAGGTAGTCCAGGCGTACACTGATCACCCGCAGCGTGCCGGGGACCAGCTCCGCCGGCCGGGTGCGCTTGGTGCCGTGCTTGGCCATGAAGCCCATTTCGCCGTGGTGGCCGGCCGCGAGCCAGCGCTCGAGGTGGCCTTCGTCCTCGGCCAGGTCGACATCGGTGATGCCCAGTTGCTGGAAGCCGAGTTCGCGGCCCCAGATCTTGATCCTCTCGGCGAGGCCGGGCATGTCGGGTTCGTCACCCGGAGGGGACACTGGGGTCATGATCGAGACAACACCATGCAGATCGGCCCCGAGACTTGGCGTGGGGCGCAGAGAATTTACACTGGTATGGTAAAGCATCCCGAACGAGGAGACACCGCATGACCCGGGAGGCCCCACACCCCGAGCCGCAGCCGCGGCCGCTCTACCGCGCCGACCAGGTGCGCGAGCTCGACCAGCGCACTATCGCCGCCGGCATCGAGGGCTTCGCCCTGATGCAGCGCGCGGCCGCGGCCGCCTGGCAGAGCCTGAAGGCCCGCTGGCCCGGGGTGCGCTCGCTCAGCGTGCTCTGTGGCGGCGGTAACAATGGCGGTGATGGCCACGTGCTGGCGGCGCTGGCCGCCGCCGAGGGGCTCGCCGTGCAGCGCATCCTGCTCAAGCCGCTCGACGCGCTCTCCGGCGACGCCAGACGCGCCGCCGACATGGCCACAGCGGCCGGGGTGGCAGCCGAGCCCTGGCGCGCGGCGCTGGCCTTCGAAGGCGAAGTGGTCGTCGACGCCCTGCTGGGCACCGGCCTCGGCGGCGAGGTGCGCGGCGAGGCCCGTGAGGCGATCGAGGCCATCAATGCCAGCGGCCTGCCGGTGCTGGCCATCGACATTCCCTCGGGGCTGCATGCCGACACCGGCGCGGTGCTGGGTGTCGCGGTGCAGGCCGCGCGGACGGTGACCTTCATCGGCGACAAGCTGGGCCTGTATACCGGGGCGGCGCCGGCCAGGGTGGGAGAGGTCGACTTCCGTGCCCTGGGCGTGGATGCTGAGGCCGAGGCGGACCTCGTGCCCGCGGCCCGCCTGCTCGATGCCGGACTGATCGCGGCCTGGCTGCCGCCGCGGGTGCGCAGCGCCCACAAGGGCGACTTCGGCCATGCGCTGGTGCTGGGCGGAGCCCCGGGCTTCGGCGGGGCGGCACTGCTCGCCGCCGAGGCCTGCGCGCGGCTGGGCGCCGGCAAGGTGAGCCTGGCCACGGCTCCCGAGCATGTGACCGCGAGCCTGGTGCGCCGCCCCGAGGTCATGGTCCACGGCATTCGCGGTGCCGGTGACTTGGGCGAGCTGCTCGAGAAGGCCGATATCCTGGTGGTGGGGCCGGGGCTCGGCCAGGGCAGCTGGGGACAGGGCGTGCTGCAGGCGGCCCTCTCGGTTGAGAAGCCGCTGGTGGTAGACGCCGACGCCCTCAATCTGCTGGCGACCCGCTTCAGCGGCCAATACCGCGAGGACTGGGTGCTGACGCCGCACCCCGGCGAGGCCGCCCGTCTGCTGGGCCTTTCCGCCGGCGAGATCGAGGCCGACCGACCCGCGGCGGCGCTGGCCCTGCAGCGGCGCTTCGGCGGGGTAGTGGTGCTCAAGGGCGCCGGCAGCCTGGTGGCCGGCCCCGCGGGACTCGCCGTCTGCCCCTACGGCAACCCGGGCATGGCCAGCGGCGGCATGGGCGATGCGCTCTCCGGCATCCTGGGGGCGCTGCTGGCGCAGAGGCTGCCCCTCGAATCGGCGGTCCGGCTCGGCGTGCTGGTGCATGCCCTGGCCGCCGACATGGCGGCGCGGCAGGGGGGCGAGCGTGGCCTGCTGGCCGGCGATCTGGCATCCTGTGCACGAATTCTGGTCAACCCGACGATGGGCGAGAACGATGCAGTTGCGACTCGATGACGAAGACCGCCAGGTCGCCTTCGGCGAGTGCCTGGGGCGAGCTCTGGGCGGGCAGGGTCGCGTGCACCTGACCGGTGAACTGGGGGCCGGCAAGACCACCTTGACCCGCGGCATCCTGCGCGCCTGCGGCCACCGGGGGGCGGTCAAGAGCCCCACCTACACCCTGGTGGAGCCCTACGAGCTGGACTCCGTTCGTGTATACCATTTCGACCTTTACCGCCTGGGCGACCCCGAGGAGCTGGAGTTCATCGGCGGCCGCGACCTGCTTGCCGAGGACGCGCTCTGCGTGATCGAGTGGCCGGAGCGGGGCGAGGGCTGGTTGCCGGCCCCGGATCTGGAGGTGATCCTGCGGCTGGCCGGGAGCGGGCGCGAGGCGACCCTCGCGGCCCGCAGCGAATATGGCCGGGCGGTGCTCGAGCGCCTGGCGGCGCTGGCCGGCTGTGTCCTGGACAGGGAAGGTGAAGCGGCGCGATGACACGCATGAGATCGATAGGGCGGCTGCTGGCCGGGCTGGGAGGGCTCGCGCTGTGGCTCGCCAGCGGCCTGGCCGATGCCGCCAGCGTCGACAACCTGCGCCTCTGGGCGGCCCCCGACCATGCCCGCCTGGTCTTCGACCTCTCCTCCCCGGCGCGGGCCAATGTCTTCAGCCTCGACAACCCGCGTCGCCTGGTGATCGACCTGGACGACAGCCAGCTCAATGCCAGCGTCGACCGGCTGGACCTCGAGGGGAGCGCCATCAGCACCCTGCGCACCGGCGTGCGCGACGGCAATGGCCTGCGGGTGGTGCTGGAGCTGGAGCGCGAGGTCGAGCCCCGCCACTTCACCCTGGCGCCCAACGACCAGTACGGCCATCGCCTGGTGGTGGACCTGGAATACCCCGGCGAGAGCGCTGTGGAAGATCCCATCGACCCCATCGAGGCGATGATCCGCGAACAGGAGATCGCCGCCGATCGTGCCCGCAGCGAGGCGGTGGCACAGGGTCGCGACCCGGCCGACATCGCCGCCGCCCAGGTGTTGGGGCCGGCCAAGCCGCATCCCAAGCGTGACATCATCATCGCCATCGATGCCGGTCATGGCGGCGAGGACCCTGGGGCGATCGGTCCCTCCGGTACCCGCGAGAAGGATGTCGTGCTGGAGATGGCCCAGCGCCTGGCACGGGTGGTCAATGCCACGGAAGGGTTCCGGGCGGTGATGATCCGCGACGGCGACTACTACGTCGGGCTGCGCCAGCGGACCCGTATCGCCCGTGAGCAGAAGGCCGATTTCTTCGTGTCGATCCATGCCGATGCCTTCAACAGCCCGCGGCCCAACGGCAGCTCGGTCTATGCGCTGTCCCAGCGGGGGGCCACCTCGGAGACCGCCCAGTGGCTGGCCGCCAGCGAGAACCAGGCCGACCTGATCGGCGGGGTCGACGGCAGTCTGTCGCTGGATGACAAGGACGAGGTGCTGCGTGGCGTGCTGCTCGACCTGACCATGACGGCGACCCTCAACGACTCCCTGACCATCGGCGGCCAGGTGCTCGACCAGCTGGGGCGGGTCAACCGGCTGCACAAGTCGCGGGTCGAGCAGGCCGGCTTCATGGTGCTCAAGTCGCCGGACATCCCCTCGCTGTTGATCGAGACCGGCTTCATCTCCAATCCTGAGGAGGAGCGCCGGCTGCGCGACGGCACCTATCAGCGGCGGATGGTCGAGGCGCTGTTCGGCGGCATCCGCGGCCACTTCCAGCGCAACCCGCCGCCGGCCAGCCTGCTGGCCTGGCAGCGCGATCGCAGCCCCGAGGGCAACGAGTATCGCATCCAGCCCGGCGATACCCTCTCGGAGATCGCGGCCCGTCACGACGTCCCGGTGGCCCAGCTCAAGCAGGCCAATGAGCTCAACGGCGACGTGATACGGGTCGGACAGGTGCTGCGCATCCCACGCTCATAACCCCTTCGGGGAGCTGTAAGCTATAAGCTTGAAGCTGTAAGAAGATGCCTTGCTTGAACTAGATTACTGGCAGCATTTGGGCTTACGGCTTACGGCTTAGACGGAGTGACATGTCAGAGAAGCGACACATCCATATCCTCGATCCCCGCCTGGCCAACCAAATCTCGGCCGGCGAGGTGGTCGAGCGTCCTGCCTCGGTGGTCAAGGAGCTGGTGGAGAATGCCATCGATGCCGGTAGTCGACGCATCGAGGTCGATCTGGAGAATGGCGGTGCCCGAACGATCCGCGTGAGGGACGACGGCAGCGGTATCGGCGAGGACGACCTGCCGTTGGCGCTGTCGCGCCATGCCACCAGCAAGATCCTCTCCCTGGAGGAGCTCGAGGGCGTGGCGAGCCTGGGGTTCCGCGGCGAGGCCCTGGCATCGATCAGTTCGGTCTCGCGCCTGGAACTGGTCTCCAATACCGACGAGGACCCGCGCGGCGGCTGGCGCGTGGTGGCCGAGGGGCGGCGCATGGAACCGCGCGTGACCCCGGCCCCGCATCCTCGCGGTACCTCGGTGACGGTTCGTGACCTCTTCTTCAATACCCCAGCACGGCGCAAGTTCCTGCGCACCGAGAAGACCGAGTTCGGCCACGTCGAGGAGGCCTTCCGGCGCCAGGCGCTGTCGCGTTTCGACATCGGCTGGGTGCTGCGCCACAACCACAAGACCCTCCACCAGCTGCCGGCGGGGGATGACCCGGTGGCCCGGGAACGCCGTCTGCAGTCCCTGCTCGGCAAGGCCTTCCTGGAGAATGCCCTGCACCTGGACCTGGAGGTGGGCGGCCTGCGGCTGTGGGGCTGGGTCGGGCTGCCGACCCACTCCCGGGCCCAGGCCGACCAGCAATACTTCTTCGTCAATGGCCGGGTGGTGCGCGACCGCCTGGTCGCGCACGCCATCCGCCAGGCCTACCGTGACGTGCTCTTCCACGGCCGCCACCCGGTGTTCGTGCTCTACCTCGAGGTCGACCCCAGGGTGGTGGACGTCAACGTCCATCCCACCAAGCACGAGGTGCGATTCCGCGACGGACGCATGGTCCACGATTTCCTGTTCTCGAGCCTGCACCGCGCGCTGGCCGAGGCGCGGCCCGGCGAGGGCGGCGAACGCGACGATGCGCCCGAAACGCCGGAGTCGTCGGACGGCGTACGCGAGGCGGCGCCGGCCTGGCAGCAGCAGCCGATGGCGTTGCCCGGCCGCGAGGCATCGGGCGACGGGCCTGGTGATAGCGGTCGCGATAGAGTGACGCCCGACCGCGTCCGGGCATTTATGGAAGGCTACCGGGCGCTACATCCCGATCACGAGGAGAGCCTGCTGACCCCGCAGCCCGCCGCCCCGGCCCCTGGCGGCAGCGCCGCGGGCGTGGCCCTCGAGGAGCGTCGCTCCTCGAGGGCGGCCCGGGCCCCGCACCCGGCAATGCCCGAGGAGGACGCGACCCGCGCGCCGCCGCTGGGCTATGCCGTGGCCCAGCTGCATGGGGTCTACATCCTCTCGCAGACCGAGCGCGGCCTGGTGGTGGTGGACATGCACGCCGCCCACGAGCGCATCGTCTACGAGCGAATGAAGACCGAGGTCCATGGCGCCGCCAGGGGTGAAGGTGGATTGCAGGCCCAGCCGCTGCTGGTGCCGGTGTCGCTGGCGGCGAGCCCCGCCGAGGTGGCCACCGCCGAGGCCGAGCATGACGCCTTCGCGCGTCTCGGCGTGGAGCTCGACGTGGCCGGCCCCGAGACCCTGCTGGTGCGCCAGGTCCCGGTGCTGCTCGCCGATGCCGACGTGGAGCCGCTGGTGCGTGACATGCTCGCTGACCTGGAGCGCTATGGCCGCTCCGACCGGCTCGAGGCGCGCATCAACGAGCTGCTTTCGACCATGGCCTGTCACGGCAGCGTGCGGGCCAATCGCCAGCTGGGACTCGAGGAGATGAATGCCCTGCTGCGCGACATGGAACGCACCGAGCGCAGCGGCCAGTGCAACCACGGCCGCCCCACCTGGACCGAGATGAGCATGAAGGAGCTGGACCGCCTCTTCCTGAGGGGGCAGTAGAATCCGCAACACTTCCACCTGCGTGGCGAGAAGCGCCGGTGGCAGGCCGAAGAGGAGGTCCTACGCCAGGGATGGCGTCGGTAGCGCCCAGGGATGGGTTCACAGCGCCTCCTCGAAGGCATGCCGCCGGGCAAGCTTCTCAGCGCCAAGCCTGAGAGAGCCCGAGAACTTCATGCCAGATTCGCGCCCTCCCGCCATCCTGCTGATGGGGCCCACCGCCGCCGGCAAGACCGACCTGGCCATTGCCCTCCACGAACGGCTGGGCGGCGAGCTGGTCAGCGTCGATTCGGCCATGGTCTATCGTGGCATGGACATCGGGAGCGCCAAGCCCAGCGCCGAGGAGCTGGCTCGGGCGCCGCACCGGCTGATCGACATCCGCGACCCGGCCGAGCCCTATTCCGCCGCCGACTTCCGTGAGGACGCCCTGCGCGAGATGCGCGCGATCGGCGATGCCGGCCGGATCCCGCTGCTGGTGGGCGGCACCATGATGTACTTCAAGCGCCTGCTCGAGGGAGTGGCCAACCTGCCCGCGTCGGACCCGGCAGTGCGCGCCGAGCTCGAGCGCCAGGCGGCCGAGCACGGCCTGGCATCCATGCACGCGGAGTTGACCCGGGTCGATCCGGACTCGGCGGCGCGCATCCATCCCAATGATCCCCAGCGGCTGATGCGGGCGCTGGAGGTCCAGCGTGCCAGTGGTCGCACGCTGACCGAGTTGTGGGCCGAGCAGCACCGTGAAACCTTTCCCTTTCGCACACTGTCGATAGGCCTCGCGCCGGCGGATCGTGGCGTGCTCCATGCGCGCATCGCCCAGCGCTTCATGGCGATGCTCGATGCCGGGTTCCTCGACGAGGTGGCGGCCCTGAGGGCGCGCGGCGACCTCGCGGCCTCCCTGCCCGCCATGAAGAGCGTGGGTTATCGTCAGGCATGGGCCTACCTGGAGGGCGAGTTCGGGCGTGACGAGCTCGCGCGGCGCGGGATCATCGCGACCCGCCAGCTGGCCAAGCGCCAGCTGACCTGGATGCGCAACTGGCCGGGGCTGTACCGGGTCGACAGCCTGGGCCCCGATCCGCTGGGCGAGGTGTTGAAACTCGTGCGCGAATTCGGCACTTAGCGTAAGATGGGCCTTTCGGTGGCCGGGTGAACAGGCCCCTCAGGCTATGCAGCGTTGCCCCCTGGCGGGAGCGACGAAGACCGACATAACATCAACCCCCAGAGACACTTCAGGGAGAGCAACATGTCCAAAGGGCAGTCCCTTCAAGACCCGTACCTGAACATCCTGCGCAAGGAGCGCATTCCGGTATCGATTTTCCTGGTCAACGGCATCAAGCTGCAGGGCCAGATCGAGTCGTTCGACCAGTTCGTCATCCTGCTGCGCAACACCGTCAGCCAGATGGTCTACAAGCATGCCATCTCCACCGTGGTGCCGTCGCGCAACGTGCGCCTACCGGCCCCGGATGCGCAGCCGGACCCTGATGTGTGAGGTATTGATTGTTTTTTGAACGTCCCGACGCCGGCGAGACGGCGATCCTCGTCCATGTGGATTTCCAGGACGAGCAGGAGCGCGAGGATGCGGGAGAGTTTCTCGAACTCGTGCGCTCGGCCGGTGTTGAGCCGGCCACCCTGATCACCGGCAGCCGCAAGCGCCCCGATTCCCGCACCTTCGTGGGCTCGGGCAAGCTCGAGGAGCTGCGCGAGGCGAAGGCCGTGCATCACGCCGAGCTGGTGATCTTCAACCATGGCCTGAGCCCCTCCCAGGAGCGCAACCTGGAGCGCGAGCTCAAGTGCCGGGTGATCGACCGCACCGGCTTGATCCTCGACATCTTCGCCCAGCGCGCCCGCACCCACGAGGGCAAGCTGCAGGTGGAACTCGCCCAGCTCGAGTACATGTCGACCCGGTTGGTGCGCGGCTGGACGCACCTGGAGCGCCAGAAGGGCGGCATCGGCCTGCGGGGGCCGGGCGAGACCCAGCTCGAGACCGACCGCCGCCTGCTGCGGGCGCGCATCAAGGCGATCCACAAGCGGCTCGACAAGGTGCGCAGCCAGCGCAGCCAGAATCGTCGGGCCCGTTCCCGGGCGGAGATCCCCAGCGTCTCGCTGGTAGGCTACACCAACGCCGGCAAGTCCACGCTCTTCAACGGACTGACGTCCGCCAGGGTCTATGCGGCCGACCAGCTCTTCGCTACCCTCGACCCGACGCTGCGTCGCCTCGAGATCGAGGACGTGGGGCCGGTGGTGCTCGCCGACACCGTGGGCTTCATTCGTCACCTGCCCCACAAGCTGGTCGAGGCCTTCCGCGCCACCCTTCAGGAGGCCGCCGAGGCCTCGCTGCTGGTGCATGTGATCGATGCCGCCGACCCCGACCGCGAGCTCAACGTCGCTCAGGTCGAGGCGGTGCTCGACGAGATTGGTGCCCTCGAGGTGCCGACCCTCAAGGTGATGAACAAGATCGACCTGCTCGACAGCGCACCGCGCATCGAGCGCGACGGGGAGGGCCGGCCCGAGGTGGTCTGGCTCTCGGCTCGCGAGGGCAAGGGGCTCGAGTTGCTGGAACAGGCGCTCTCGGAGTGCCTGGCCGATGACATCATCGACTTCGGGCTCTGGCTGGCCCCCGAGCAGGGCAGGCTGCGGGCCGGGCTGCACGACCTCGGCGCGGTGCGCGGGGAGCGCTTCGATGACGAGGGGCATACCCTGCTGGAGGTGCGCCTGCCACGGCGCGACTTCCTGCAGCTGATGGCGCGACTGGGCGAGCGCGCCGACGACTACTTGCCGGTGGCGCTGCAGGCGCCGCCGGTGTGGGAAGCGTGACGCGAGGAGCCGGACCGCTGGCGAGCAGGCCAGTGGCCACAACCTGATGACAGGGACGCCGGGCTGCGCCGGGCGACACCCGCAGGATCGCAACCGATGTCCGCCGCTGGCACGCCCGTGGCGGGATGCAACGCATAGTGGAGACGACGTATGGCCTGGAATGAGCCTGGTGGTGGCAACCAGCACGACCCCTGGAGTGGCGGGGGTGGCCGCGGCGGTAATGGCGGCGGTGGTAGTGGTGGCGGAGGAAAGGGCGGTGGCAATCAGGGGCCGCCCGACCTCGACGAGGCCCTGAAGAAGTTTCAGGACAAACTCAACAACATGCTGGGTGGCCGTGGCGGCAAGAAAGGTGGCTCCGGTGGCAAGGGCGGCGGTGGCAAGCCACGCAATGCCTTTACCCTGCCGGGCCTGCTGATCGTGGTCGCCCTGGCCATCTGGGCGGCCTCCGGCTTCTATCTGGTCGACCAGTCCGAGCGCGGGGTGGTGCTGCGCTTCGGCAAGTTCCAGGAGGTCGTCACGCCCGGTCTGCAATGGAACCCGCCGCTTATCGACGATGTGCGCATGGTCAACGTGACCCGGGTGCGTTCGCTGACCCAGACACAGTCGATGCTGACCCAGGACGAGAACATCGTCGAGGTCGAGATCTCGGCCCAGTATCAGGTCGCCGACCCGCGCGACTTCGTGCTCAACGTGCGTGATCCGCAGCTCTCCATCGAGAATGCCCTGGACAGTGCGCTGCGCCACGTGGTCGGCGGGACCGACATGATCGAGATACTGACCTCCGGGCGTGAGATCCTCGGCAGTTCGGTGGCCAGCCGCCTGCAGTCCTACCTGGACAGCTACGGCACCGGGATCCTCCTGCAGACCATCAACGTCGAATCCACCTCGCCGCCGGATGCAGTCCAGGATGCGTTCGATGACGTCATCCGGGCCCGCGAGGACCGCCAGCGCACCATCAACCAGGCCACCGCCTACGCCAATGCCATCATTCCCGAGGCGCAGGGCCAGGCACAGCGCCTTGTCGAGCAGGGCCAGGGCTATCGCGAGTCCGTGGTCGCCGAGGCCCGTGGCCAGGCCAACCGCTTCAACGCGCTGCTCGTCCAGTATGAGACGGCGCCGTCGATCATGCGTGAGCGCCTCTACCTGGATGCCCTCAGCGAGGTGTTTGCCAATACCTCCAAGGTGATGGTCGACGTGTCCGAGGACAGCCCGCTGATGTACCTGCCGCTCGACCAGCGTCCCGGCGGTGGCAGTGCCGGCAGCGGCGCCAGCCAGGGCGAGCAGGGCGAATTGGACCCGCGGGTGCTTGAGCGCATGCGCTCAAGCCAGTCGTCGAGCAGCAACAGCAGCAACAGCAGCAACAGTGGAATCCGCAGGGAGGGCCGCTAATGATGATCAATAATCGTTCCCTGCTCGTCGTCGGTGGCCTGGCCGCCCTCGCCTGGCTGGCCAGCAATAGCCTCTACGTGGTCGACGAGACCGAACGGGCGGTCAAGCTGCGCTTCGGCGAGATCATCGAGGAGAACATCCAGCCGGGATTGCACGTCAAGATCCCGATCACCCAGACGGTGCGAACCTTCGACACTCGGCTGCTGACCCTGGATACCGATCCGAGCCGCTACCTGACCCTCGAGCAGAAGGCGGTAATCGTCGATTCCTACGTGCAGTGGCAGGTGATCAACCCCACCCAGTACTACGAGGCCACCGCCGGTGACGAGATGATGGCCCGGCGCCTGATCCAGCCGCGGGTCGACGAGAGCCTGCGTAACGAGTTCGGTCGCCTGAACCTGCAGCAGATCATCGCCGAGCGTCGTGATGACCTGATGACCGGACCCACCGAGGACCTCGATGCACTGTTGCGCGACGAGCTGGGCGTGGCGGTCCGCGACATCCGTGTCAAGCGCATCGACCTGCCGGAGCAGGTCTCCTCGGCGGTCTACGAGCGCATGCGCTCCGAGCGTGAGCGCCAGGCGCGCGAGTGGCGCGCCCAGGGCCAGGAGGAATCCGAGCGCATCCGCGCCAACGCCGACCGTCGTCGCCAGGTGCTGCTGGCCCAGGCCAACGAGCGCTCCGAGACCCTGAGGGGTGAGGGCGACGCGGAGGCCGCGGCGATCTTCTCCGATGCCTATGGCAAGGACGAGGAGTTCTTCAGCTTCTGGCGCAGCCTCAATGCCTACCGCGACAGCTTCGCCGGTGACGACAACATGCTGGTGCTGGATCCCTCCAGCGACTTCTTCCAGTATCTCAAGAGCCCACAGGGCGCGGGCGGGGAGTGACTGTCCCGGCGGGCGGTGCGCCGCCCGCCGCCCGGGGTTCAACCGGCCCGCAAAGGTGGTAGAATCCTATAACCGGGCGTGGCCCGGTTTTTTTGTGGCTTCTCCACTCCGGCGCTCCCGTTCGCCAGCACGCCTCGCGCGACTCGGGCATCGTCGCAGGCCAACCATCGTCTTGCAGGATGAACGACATGACCATCGCTGACCGCTGGCTGCTCCCCGACGGCATGGACGAGGTACTGCCGCCTCAGGCCAGCCGCATGGAGGAGCTACGCCGTGCGTTGCTCGACCTCTATCACCGCTGGGGCTACGATCAGGTGATGCCCCCACCGGTGGAGTTCCTGGACTCCCTGCTCACCGGCACCGGGACCGACCTCGATCTGCAGACCTTCAAGCTGACCGACCAGATGACCGGCCGCCTGATGGGCGTGAGCGCCGATGTCACCCCTCAGGTGGCGCGCATGGATGCCCACTCCCTGCGCCGCCAGGGGCCGGTGCGACTCTGCTACTGCACCAACGTGCTGCGTGCCAAGGCCGACCAGCATCAGGGCGGCCGCAGCCCGGTGCAGGTCGGCGTGGAGCTGTTCGGCCACGCCGGCCTGGAGGCCGACCTGGAGATCCTGCGCCTGGCACTGGCCAGCCTGGAGACCGCCGGGGCGATGGAGATCCACCTGGCGCTGGGCCATATCGGCATCTACCGTAGCCTGGTGGAGGCCGCGGGGCTGGACGCCGACCAGGAGCGTGCGCTGTTCGACGCCCTGGCCCTCAAGTCGCCGGGCGAGCTGGCATCGCGCGTGGAGGAGGGCGTGCGCGATCCGGGGCTGGCGGCGATGTTCCGCGCCCTGGGCGACCTGCACGGGGGGCTCGAGGTGCTGGAGGCGGCCCGCGAGGCCTTCGAGGAGGCGCCCCAGCCCGTGGGCGCGGCGCTGGACCAGCTGCGTGCCCTGGTCGACGGGGTGCTTGCCGAGTACCCCGGGGTCGAACCCTACTTCGACCTGGCCGAACTGCGGGGCTACCAGTACCACACCGGCATGATGTTCGCCGCCTATGTGCCGCACTACGGCCAGGCGCTGGCCAAGGGCGGGCGCTATGACGATACCGGCCGTGCCTTCGGCCGCGCCCGGCCGGCGACCGGCTTCTCCATGGACCTCAAGCTGCTGGCCACCCTGGCTCCCGCGGAGCCCGAGCCGGACGGCATCTGGGCTCCGGCCGAGGGCGAGGGGCTGGCGGAGGTCCTGCAGGCACTCCGCCAGCAGGGCGAACGGGTCGTCCAGGCGCTGCCCGGGCAGCGCACCGGTCCAGCGGAGCACCGCTGCGACCGCCAACTGGAATGTATCGAGGGTCGCTGGGAGCCGCGCCTCCTGGGGACGCCACAGGACCGGGCCTGAGGGCCCGCAGTCAATGACCTCGGCCCTGGGCCTTTCCACGGGCGCGGTGCCGCAACGAGAGACGAGAGCACAATGGGCAAGAATGTAGTCGTACTGGGCACCCAGTGGGGTGACGAAGGCAAGGGCAAGGTGGTCGACCTGCTCACCGAATCCGCATCCGCGGTGGTGCGCTTCCAGGGCGGGCACAATGCCGGGCATACCCTGGTCATCGACGGCGAGAAGACCGTCCTGCACCTGATCCCCTCGGGGATCCTGCGCAACGACAAGATCTGCGTGATCGGCAACGGTGTGGTGCTGTCGCCCGAGGCGTTGATGGAGGAGATCCGCGAGCTGGAGAGCAAGGGCGTGCCGGTGCGCGAGCGCCTGCGCCTGTCGCCGGCCTGCCCGCTGATCCTGCCGTACCACGTGAGTCTGGACCAGGCGCGCGAGAAGGATCGGGGTATCGCCAAGATCGGCACCACCGGCCGCGGCATCGGCCCGGCCTACGAGGACAAGGTGGCGCGTCGCGGTCTGCGCCTCGGCGACATGCTCCACCGCGAGCGCTTCGCCTCCAAGCTTGGCGAAGTACTTAGTTATCACAATTTCGTGCTGACCCAGTACCATGGCGTGGAGCCGGTGGACTTCCAGAAGGTGCTCGATCAGGCGATGTCCATGGCCGAGGAGCTGCGCCCCATGGTCTGCGACACCGTGGGCCTGGTCCACGAAATGCGCCGCGCCGGCGAGAACATCCTCTTTGAGGGGGCCCAGGGCTCGCTGCTCGACATCGACCACGGCACCTACCCCTTCGTGACCAGTTCCAACACCACCGCCGGCGGCACCGCCACCGGCTCCGGCGTGGGACCGCTCTACCTGGACTACGTGCTGGGCATTACCAAGGCCTATACTACCCGGGTCGGCTCAGGCCCCTTTCCCACCGAGCTATTCGACGACCACGGCCGTCATCTGGCGAACAAGGGCCATGAGTTCGGGGCCACTACCGGTCGCGCGCGTCGCTGTGGCTGGTTCGATGCCGTGGCCCTGCGTCACGCCGTGCAGATCAACTCCGTGTCGGGCCTCTGCCTGACCAAGCTCGACGTGCTCGATGGCCTGGAGAACATCCGCGTCTGCGTGGGCTATCGCAGCAAGGACGGCGAGGTGCTCGACACCCCCGTGGACTCCGAGGGGTACGAAGCCATCGAGCCGCTCTACGAGGACCTTCCAGGCTGGAGCGAGTCCACCCTGGGGGCGCGTCGCGTCGAGGACCTGCCGGCCAACGCGCGCTCCTATATCAGCTTCCTGGAAGAGAGGGTGGGGACCTCCATCGACATCATCTCCACCGGGCCGGATCGCAACGAGACCATCGTGCTGCGCAATCCCTTCGAGGGCTGACCGACGACGCGGTGGCTCGCGAAGGCGCAGGTACAAGAAGGCCCCACGTGAGATGGGGCCTTCTTGTATTCGGCAGCGGTCGCTCAGAAATCGATGCCGCGGCGGGCCTGGAGCCCGCTGTTGAAGGCGTGGCGCACCTCCTGCATCTCGGTGACGGTATCGGCCATGGCGGTAAGCTCCCGGTGGGCATTGCGCCCAGTGATGATCACCGTCTGCTCGGCGGGGCGATTCGCCAGCGCCCGTTTCACGTTGGCGATATCCAGGTAACCGAACTTGAGCATGTAGGTGATCTCGTCGAGTACCACCAGATAGACGTCCGGGTCGGCGAGCATCCGCTCGGCCTCGGCCCATACCTCGCAGCAGGCCCGGGTATCCGCTTCGCGGTTCTGGGTGTCCCAGGTGAAGCCGGTGGCCATGATGGCCACTTCCAGGTTGGGGTCCTCCGCCAGCCGCTCGCGCTCGCCGCACTCCCAGAGCCCCTTGATGAACTGCACCACGCCGACCTTGTAGCCGTAGCCCAGGGCGCGGGTCACGGTGCCCCAGGCGGCGGTGGTCTTGCCCTTGCCATTGCCGGTGAAGACCAGCAGTAGCCCGCGCTGCTCGGTGGCCTCGGCGACCTTCTCGTCAACGCGGGACTTGAGCTTCTGCATGGCCTGCTGGTGGCGGGTATCGCGATCGCTCATCGGGGCTCCATTCTTTGTACAAGATCTGTCCAGGAAAGCGACAGCATACGGCAGAATCGCGCGGGCGTCAGCCTGTCCGGCTTACATCCGTTCGCCGACACGGGCCTCCATGCGAGCCAGGAAGACCCTCATGATGCGCTCGTAGAGCGCGCGGCCGAGCACGGCATCCTCGATGCCGGCGTCCACGTTGGGGTTGTCGTTGACCTCGATCACCACCACCCGCTCCCCGGCCTGCTTGAGATCCACGCCGTAGAAGCCGTCGCCGATCAGCCGAGTGGCCTTGAGCGCCGCCTTGATCACGGCCGCCGGAACCTCGGCGGGGGTATGGGTGGTAAAGCCGCCGCTCTTCACCCGGGCGCCGGAATGATCGTAGATCTGCCAGTGGCCGCGGGCCATGAAGTAGCGGCTGGCGAACAGCACTTGGCCATCGAGCACGCCGATCCGCCAATCGTACTCGGTCGGCAGCCATTCCTGGAGCAGCAGCAGGGCCGAGGTGGCGAACAGGCGCTCGGCCTCGTGTTCGAGCTGCTGCGTGGATTCGACCTTGACGATGCCCCGTGAGAAGGCGCCGTCGGGAATCTTGAGCACCAACGGGAAGCCGAGGTTGGCGACCCGTTCCTCGAGCGGGCGGCGGTCGCCGCGCTTGAGCAGGATCCCCTTCGGCGCCGGAACGCCGCGGGCCCGCAGCAGGGCGTGCAGGTAGACCTTGTTGGTGCAGCGCAGGATGTCGCGGGGCGCATCGATCACCACCAGCCCCTCGTGCTCCGCCCGTCGCGCCATGCGGTAGGTGTGGTGGTCGAGGGCCGTGGTCTCGCGGATAAACAGGCCGTCGAACTCGGCGAGCCGGCCGGCATCCTTGCGGGTGATCAGCGAGACATCGATGCCGAGCTTGCGTCCGGCGCGGATGAAGGCCTTCAGCGCCCCGCGGTTGCTGGGGGGCAGGGCCTCCTGCGGATCGACCAGGATCGCCAGGTCGAAGCGGTAGCGGCGCCGTGCCTTGGGGGTGCGCCATACCTTGCGGGAGTGGCGGTTCAGGGCCGTGGCAAACAGGTCCTGTTCCTCGGGCGCCAGGTCGCGCAGGCGCAGTGGCTTGAGCCGCGCCAGTCGCCACGCCTCGTGGCGACGCACCAGGCGTGCCTCGAGCAACGGGCAGGGCAGTCGCTCAAAGAGCCGGCGAGCCAGCGGCGCCAGGGCCGGCTCTCGGCACTCGCCGAACAGCACCCGCAGTGTGAGCTGGTCGCCGGCTAGCGATCCTCGGCGGGCCAGGTCGCCAAGCAGTGGGGCCAGGCCGTCCAGTTGCAGGTCGACCAGCGCCTTGCGCCCCAGGGCATTGAGGGTCTCGACCGCGGGCAGTACCCGCTGTCCCCGCGCCTGGGCCAGCAGCGAGACATAGTAGCCCGTGCCGAGGTAGTCGAGTTCGCCGCACAGGTTGATCACCTGGGTGGTGCGACCCTGCTCCTCGCCGTTGCGGTGTTGGTGATCCTGGGCGAGGAAGTCGTCGGCGGTCACCAGGTCTTCGGAGGGGTAGTAGGGCCGCCAGTCTTCTGGTCGGTCGACGACGATGCGCAGCGGGCACATGGCTGAGGGGTCCGATTGGGGCGGCGACGTGCCGCTGGAATGCGGCCAGCATGCTCCTGAGCTCGCCCCTGGACAAGCCGGGGCTTGAGTGAAAAGATTTCATGGTCAAAGCCGGTGACAGCGATATTGGCCATGATCACAATCGTGGCGAGATTTCCGGAGATGTGAGATGACCGTCACCCTGCGCCATGCCCTCGGCCGTGACCTGGATGCCCTCTACCGCCTGGAGCAGGTGGCCTTTACCGGCGACCGTTTCAGTCGTCGTCAGCTGTGGCACCTGCTCAACCGCGCGCATGCCTTGACGCTGGTGGTCGAGCAGCGGCCAGCCGATGGCGGCCCCCCGAGGTTGCTGGGGTACGGTACCTTGCTGTTTCGTCGCGGCACCCGCCGTGCCCGACTCTACTCCTTCTGCGTGCATCCCGATGCGCGCGGCAGTGGCCTGGGCCGGCGGCTGCTGGAGACCCTGGAGGCTGAGGCGTTGGCGCGTGATGCCGAGGTGCTGGGCCTCGAGGTGCGCGCCGACAATCGCGTGGCGCTGGGACTCTACCAGCGGATGGGCTTTCGCCTTGAGCGCTGGCTGGACGACTACTACGAGGACGGCTGTGCGGGCTGGCAGATGGCCAAGCCGCTGCGGGCCGAACAGGGGGCCGCGTGGGCCCGCGAGGGCTGATAGAATCGCGCCATTCGCCCCTCTTTACTAGCGATCAGCCATCCACCAACCCTCTACCGGGATATGCCCATGCCTTCCTTCGACATCGTTTCCGAGTTCGACAAGCACGAAGCCAGCAACGCCGTGGACCAGGCCAACCGGGAGATCCAGACCCGCTTCGACTTCAAGGGGGTCACCGCGAGCTTCGAGCTCAACGGCGAGACGGTCTCGCTGGAGGCCGAGGTCGACTTCCAGCTCAAGCAGATGCTCGACGTGCTGCGCAACAGGCTCATCGCGCGCGGCATCGATGCTCGCTGCATGGACGTCCAGGAGCCGGTGCTCTCCGGGGTCCGCGCCCACCAGGAGGTGACCCTCAAGCAGGGGCTCGACCAGAAGGAGGCCAAGGAGGTCGTCAAGCGCATCAAGGAGAGCAAGCTGAAGGTCCAGACTCAGATCCAGGGCGAGAAGGTGCGGGTCACCGGCAAGAAGCGCGACGATCTCCAGGCCATCATGGCCCTGCTGCGCGGGGAGGGCGGCCCCGACCTGCCGCTGCAGTTCGACAACTTCCGCGACTGACGGTCGCCTTGATCCGGGGCAGTCCGATGGCGTCCATAGCCGTTGGCGATTGGCACAGGATGGCAGAATGCCCTTCAATGAGAGGAACACCTGACTACCGGGAGTGAGCGATTGATGCCCGTCGTTCGTCGTGTCGCCTTCCTGGCCCTGGCCTGGGTCAGCTTCGGGCTGGGCGTAGTGGGGGCCTTTCTGCCGCTGCTGCCGACCACCTGCTTCATGCTGCTGGCGGCCTGGGCGGCCTCGAAGGGCTCCCCGCGCTTTGCCGCCTGGATCCATCAGCATCCGCGCTTCGGTCCCGCCGTGGTGGCCTGGGAGGGCGAGCGGGCGATTCCCCGCCATGCCAAGTGGCTGGCCTCCGCCATGCTGGCCGTCTCGATGCTGGTTCTCGCGCTCACCGTGAGCCTCTGGTGGCTCAAGCTGTCGCTCATCGCGGGGCTCTGCCTGGTGGGCGCCTGGATCCTGTCGCGCCCCGAGCCGGTCGTCATCCGCTGATCACGACGGCGCGTCGCATTGCTTTGAGCTCCGGGCGCGGGGCGCCGTACAATGGATGGCAATCACCGACAGGAGCCATCCTCGATGTCAGAACCGCAGCCGATCCATCTGAGTGACTACCGTCCGCCCGCCTACCGTGTGACCCGTACCGAACTGACCTTCGACCTCGACCCGAACGCCACCCGGGTCAAGGCACGCCTTCACGTCGAGCGCCACCCGGAGCGCGAGGCCGGGGCCCCGCTGGCGCTCGACGGCGAGCAGCTTGCCCTCAAGACCATCGCCATCGATGGCCAGCCGCTGGAGCCGAACGAGTACGAGGTCGGCGAGGCCGGACTGGTCGTACACCGGGTGCCGGAGGCCTTCCTGCTCGACACCGAGGTCGAGATCGCCCCCGACGGCAACACGGCCCTGTCGGGGCTCTACCGCTCGAGTGGGATGTTCTGCACCCAGTGCGAGGCCGAGGGCTTTCGGCGCATCACCTTCTATCCGGATCGTCCCGATGTCATGGCGACCTTCTCCACCACGCTGATCGGTGACGTTGAGCGCGAGCCGG
This sequence comes from Halomonas sp. 11-S5, assembly GCF_029889825.1. NCBI lineage: Bacteria > Pseudomonadati > Pseudomonadota > Gammaproteobacteria > Oceanospirillales > Halomonadaceae > Halomonas > Halomonas sp. 11-S5. Next base: position 66,137 of record NZ_JARANW010000009.1, on the reverse strand, counting down.
TGCTGCTCTCCAACGGCAACCCGGTGGAGCGTGGCGAGCTGCCCGGCGGTCGCCACTTCGTCACCTGGGAAGACCCGCATCCCAAGCCCAGCTACCTGTTCGCCCTGGTGGCCGGTGACCTCAGCAAGGTCGAGGATCGCTTCACCACCGTCAGCGGGCGTGACGTCACCCTGCAGATCTGGGTCGAGGAGGAGAACCTCGACAAGACCGACCATGCCATGGCCTCGCTCAAGCGTGCCATGCGCTGGGACGAGGAGGCCTATGGCCGGGAGTACGACCTGGACCTCTTCATGATCGTGGCGGTCAACGACTTCAACATGGGCGCCATGGAGAACAAGGGCCTCAACATCTTCAACTCGGCCGCGGTGCTGACCCATCCCCACACCGCCACTGATGCGGCCTTCCAGCGCGTCGAGGGCATCGTCGCCCACGAGTACTTTCACAACTGGTCGGGTAACCGCGTCACCTGTCGCGACTGGTTCCAGCTCTCCCTGAAGGAGGGCTTCACGGTATTCCGTGACCAGTGCTTCTCGGCGGAGACCAACTCGGCGCCGGTCAAGCGCATCGAGGACGTCTCCTTCTTCCGCACCGCCCAGTTCGCCGAGGACGCCGGTCCCACCGCTCATCCGGTGCGCCCCGACCACTACATCGAGATCGGCAACTTCTACACCCTGACCATCTACGAGAAGGGCGCGGAGATCGTGCGCATGCTCTCGAACCTGGTGGGCATGGAAGCCTTCCGCCGCGGCAGCGACCGCTACTTCGCGCGCTTCGACGGCCAGGCCGTGACCATCGAGGACTTCGTGGACTGCATGGCCGAGGCCTCGGGCCAGGACCTCTCCCAGTTCCTGCGTTGGTACTCCCAGGCGGGGACCCCCGAGATTGATGCCCACGGCGAGTACGACTACGCCAACGCCGAGTACCGCCTGATCCTGCGTCAGCGGACCCCGGCGACCCCCGGCCAGCCGGACAAGCAGGCCCTGCATATCCCGGTGCGCCTGGGCCTGGTGGGCACCAAGTCCGGCCGCGACCTGCCGCTGACCCTGGAGGGTGAAACGCTTGGCAGCGATGCGGTGATCCACCTGCGCGAGGAAGAGCAGGAGTTCCTCTTCACCGATCTCAGCGAGGCCCCGGTGCCTTCGCTGCTGCGCGGCTTCTCGGCGCCGGTCAAGCTGCACTTCCCCTATGGTCGCGAGGACCTGGCCTTCCTGCAGGCCCACGACTCCGATGGCTTCAACCGCTGGGACGCCGGGCAGCGCCTGGCCCTGCTGGCGCTGGACGACTTGATCGCGGCCCATCGCAATGGCGTCGAGAAGGTGATGGACCCGCGGGTGGTCGAGGCGTTACGCGCGCTGCTGGCGGCGGAGACCGACGACGAGGCAGTGCTGGCCCAGATGCTGACGCTGCCCTCCGAGGCCTACATCGCCGAGCAGCAGCCGGTGGTCGACGTGGATGCCATCCATGCCGCCCGCACCTTCGTCAAGCAGCGCCTGGCCCTGGCGCTGCGTGACGACTTCCTGCGCATCTACGAGGCGCACCGCGTCGACGCCCCCTATGCGCCGGAACCGCAGCAGATCGCCGCGCGCAGCCTGAAGAACGTGGCGCTCTCCTACCTGATGGCCATCGAGGATGAGGCGGGGCTGGAGCTCGCCCGCAAGCAGTTCGAGGCGGACCACAACATGACCGACGTGCGCCATGCCCTGACCCTGCTGGTGCACAGCTCGCGCGGCGACATCGCCGACCCGGCCCTCAAGGCTTTCGGCGAGACCTGGGCCCACGACCCGCTGGTGATGGACCAGTGGTTCGCCATCCAGGTCACCCGCCCGCAGCCGGACGTGCTCGACCGCGTCACCTTCCTGATGCAGCACCCGGCCTTCTCGCTGAAGAATCCCAACAAGGTGCGGGCACTGATCGGGACGTTCGCCAATCAGAATCCGGTGAACTTCCACCGGGCCGACGGGGCGGGCTACCGGCTGCTGGCCGATACCGTGATCGAGCTCAACCGCCTCAATCCGGAGATCGCCGCACGCCTGATCACCCCGTTGACGCGCTGGGCACGCTTCGACGAAACGCGCCAGGAGCTGATGAAGGCCGAACTCGAGCGTATCCGCGCCGAGGAACTCTCGCCGAACGTCTATGAGGTGGTGGAGAAGGCCCTGGCCTGAGAAAAGGGTAATTTCCTGATAGTTAAAAAGTGGTTGATCGCAAATCGGCGTGACGATGGTGCCCTCGCCATGCCCGGTGCGCTGGCGCTTACCGAGCCTACGGGGTCAGATGGCCAGCCGGTATCGTGCGGTTAACGATCACGCCAGTCTGCGATGAACCAAAAAAGTGCCGCTCTTCGGGGCGGCGCTCTTGCGTCGGGGCAGGGGTGGAGTCAACGGATAAGCCAGCTCAGTACCGTCACGCCCAGCAGCCACCAGATCAAGGTGGCGACCAAGGCTCGGCGCATCAGGGCGGCCAACCCTTTCCACAGCAACCATAGGCCGATCACCAGCACCACCAGGTTGATCAGCGTAAGGGGAATGCCCAGCGACCCGGAGAGGCCCTGCATGAAACTGCGGGCCGCCTCGCCGATATTGGCAAAGAAGCCGATGAGGCCATCGACGATGAAGCGGATGAATTCTCCGAAGGCGTTGCCGATGAAGGCGAAGGCGTCGTCCATGGGTGGCGAGTTCCAGTCTGAATGGGAGCGGTCGTGTTCGATGCCCCGCAGGGCCTGCCCGAGGGGCAGTCGGCGTCACGCCAGGGCCCGAGTATCGCGAGAAGCGCCCCGGGGTGGCAAGTCGCTCACCCCAGTTGACTGGCACGGGAGACGACGCCGGCCTCCTCGGCGGCGCTGTCGGCCAGTGCCCGGCCGGCCTCGTCATAGACGTGGAAGACCGCATTGGCACCCAGCTCGCGGATCGGCTCGATCTCCTCGGGGTATTCCACCACGGCGGTGATACGGCCCGGGAACTCCCTGGAGCGCAGCTGCTTCAGCGCGAAGAGGTTACCCGCATGGTGCGGCATGGCCAGCACCACCATCTGGACGCCATGGGACATCAGCAGCTTGTCCCAGAAGTCGGAGTCGACGGCATCGCCCTCGAGGATATTGAAGCCCCGCGTCCCCAGTTTCTTGACGCTCTGGGGGTTGCTGTCGATGCCCAGCACGCGCAACCCGTACTCCTTCTGCAGGCGACGGTAAACGCTGCGGCCGATGCGGCCCATGCCCAGCACCACGGCCTCGGCGTCGCCGACCTCGATCGGGCGGTCGCTCGGCGAGAGCTCCGCCACGGCGATCGGCGGGAGCCGGGGTTCCAGCCAGCGGTAGAGCCCCTCGCTGACGCCGTTGAGGATCGACGAGAATCCGAAGCTCAGCGCCACCGCCAGAGAAATCACTACCAGCCACTCCGCTGGGAGCCACTCGTTGGACACCGCGATGGTGCCCACGATCAGGCCGAACTCCGAGTAGTTGGATAGGCTAAGGGTAGCCAGCAGTGAGGTGCGGTGTCGCATCCGGAAGCGCATGAAGACGAGCTGATAGATCAGGCTCTTCACCGGCAGGATAAGCACCAGTAGCAGGGCGCTGCCGAGCATCTCGGTGCTGGGCATCGCCGTCAGCCCGATGCTCAGGAAGAAGCCCACCAGCAGCAGCTCCTTGAGGCTGAACATCGAGCGAGCGAGGGTCTGCGCCGAGGGGTGGGGTGCCAGCAGCAACCCGATGATCAGTGCCCCCAGGTCGCCCTTCACGCCCACCGACTCGAAGAGGGAGTAACCCAGCACCAGGGCCAGCAGCATGCCGAACAGGATCTGCATCTCACCGTGGCCGAGTCGGTCGAGCAGGTTGCGCAGGACCGGCGCCAGGGGGATCAGCAGCACCAGCCCCAGGGCCCAGGGGCTCGGCAGCTCCCCGGTAGAGGCGGTGATGAAGATCACCGCAAAGATGTCCTGCATGATCAGCACGCCGATGGCCAGGCGCCCGTAGGCGGTTTGGGTCTCGCTGCGCTTCTCCAGCACCTTGACCACGAAGACCGTGCTGGAAAACGAGAGCGCGAAGCCCAGCAGGCCCAGGGTGTGCCAGCCCGTGCCGTCCAGCAGGCCCAGTCCCAGCCACTTGAACAGGGATAGCAGCGCCACCATCAGCAGCGTCGAGGCCAGCATGTGCAGGGAGGCGCTCCCCCAGACATCCCGCCGCAGCAGGGTGCGCACGTCGAGCTTCAGGCCGATGGTGAACAGCAGCAGGGTGACCCCGATGTGGGACAGGGTTTCGAGCAGCGGGGTGTTGTTGTAGCCCAGGGCGTTGAGCACGAAGCCGCCGGCGAGGAACCCCACCATGGGCGGTAGGCGCAGCCCCAAAGCGGCCAAGCCGCCCAGAAAGGCCGCGAGAAGAAAGGCCGGTTCGATCATGCACACTCCCTGTTCGGCACGCTTCGGCAAGACAGATAGTGTAGGGAAGTCGTAAGGTGATTGGCATTCAAGATTCGGCGTACGACCTCATCCGGCGACGGTGCCATGATCGGGATGGGATGACGCAGGCGAGAGGAGCGCGAATGGCCAGGTTGATCCTCAATGGCAAGTCGGCGCAGCTGCCGGCGGTGAGGGAGGCGGTCTTCGCCCGCCGCGAGGCGGGGGACGACATCGAGGTCAGGGTCACCTGGGAGCAGGGCGATGCCGCCCGCCTGGCAGAGCAGGCCGGGCGCGACGGGGTCGAGCGGGTGATCGCCGGTGGTGGTGACGGCACGGTCAACGAGGTAGTCAACGGCCTGATGCGGCTGTCGCCCGGGCAGCGCCCCGGCTTGGGGATCCTGCCCCTGGGCAGCGCCAACGACCTGGCCACCTCGCTGGCCCTGCCGCTGGACGCAGAGCTCGCCCTGGCCTCGGCCCTGAGCCTTCCCCTGCGGCGCATCGACGTGCCACGACTGGATGACTGGCACTTCCTCAACATGGCCACCTGTGGCTTCGGGGCCGAGATCACCTCCTCCACCCCCAAGACCCTCAAGCGCCTGCTCGGTGGCGGCGCCTACTCGCTGATTGGTGCGGTGAAGGCCTGGGACTACCGGCTCTATCCCGGGGTCCTGCGCTGGGAGGGCGGCGAGCGCCGCGCCCAGGTCTTCATGCTGGCCATCGGCAACGGTCGCCAGTCGGGCGGTGGCCAGGCCTTGACGCCCGACGCCTCGCTGGACGACGGCCTGCTCGACGTGCTGCTGCTGCATGATGTCGCCTCCCTGGCAGAGCTGCGCGCCATGCGCCGCGAGCTGACGTCGCGCCCCGCCCTGGGCCGCTACGTCGATGCCTTCCGCACGGACCGGCTCGCCTTCGAGGCAGAGGAGGCGCTGCCGGTGACCCTGGATGGCGAGCCCGCTCGCCGACGGAGGTTCGAGGTGGTCATCAGCCCCGCGGCGCTGGCGCTGGCGGCCCCGCCGGATTGCCCGCTCTTCTCGCGCCCGCCATGAGGTACCCCTGGCGGTCAAGGCGGAGTCAATGTATCCGTCCATGGTGGGCCCGGCCTCCTTGGACAAGGAACACGATACCATGGGCCTTTCGCTGACCGTTCCCGTCGTGTCCCTGGCTGCCCTGCTGGCCAGGCGGCTATCGGGACGGCATGATGAAGGATCCGAACACCCTCACCACCCGGAGGATTCCGCGATGCTCACTCCCTTCCATCTGGCCGTGCAGGTCCGCGACCTGGCCGAGGCACGCCGCTTCTATGGGGAACTGCTGGGCTGCCCGGAAGGCCGCTCCAGCGACACCTGGGTCGACTTCAACCTCTATGGCCATCAGTTCGTCTGTCACCTGAACCCTGCCCTGGGGGGGAAGGGAATCGATGACCACCGCAACCCGGTGGATGGCCACGGCGTGCCGGTGCCGCACTTCGGGGTGGTGCTGGAGATGGCTGACTGGGAGGCCCTGGTCGACCGCCTCACCGTGGCGGGCGTGCGTTTCGAGATCGAGCCCTATATCCGCTTCCGTGGCGAACCCGGCGAGCAGGCTACCATGTTCTTCCGCGACCCCAGCGGCAATGCCATCGAATTCAAGGCGTTCCGCGACATCAACGGCCAGCTGTTCGCCACCTGAGGCGCTCCGCCGCCTTGCGGGAACGGGCATCCCTCTGGTGCAATGTCTTCCTTTTCGTCAGGAGCAAGAGAATGGCAATGAAACCCTGGATGCCGTTGGTGGCGGCCATGGTGCTGGCCGTGGGATTGGCCGGTTGCGGCAACGGTGACGACGAGCCGGCTCCCGCCCAGGACGAGCAGGTGGGGCAAGCTACCGATCAGCCTGCCGCCGAGACGGGGCAGGCATCGGGCGCGGCCGAGTCGTCCGCGCAGGGGCAGCAGCCCGCCGCCCCTGACTCGGCTGCGGCACCTGACCAGGCGGACGCGGCACCTGGCGAGGGTGACGCGGCATCAGGGGTGGACCTGGAGGGCGAGGGAGAAGTGGACGTCCAGGCCGAGACCTTGGGCGAGTCACCGGCCGATACCCTGGATGAGGACGCGGCTTTGCCCGGCGAGACGACCCGCTCCGATGTCGATGCCATCATCGAAGCGACGGAGCGGCGCTTCGAGGAAGCCAGCCGTCGCATCGACGAGCAGTTCGAGAACGCCGAGAAAGAGTCCATCAAGCTCGAGCCCATGGAGTCGCCCGAGTTCGCGCCCATGGAGGCGTCGCCCGAGCTCGAGCCCATGGAGGCGTCGCCCGAGCTCGAGCCCATGGAGGCGTCGCCCGAGCTCGAGCCCATGGAGTCGTCCCCCGCGTTCGAGTCGGATTCCGGAATCGCCCCGTCTGGGGGTAGCGAGCTCGACGAACAGCAGGCCTTGCCCGGCGAGAGCAGCCGCTCGGATGTTGAGGCGATCATCAAGGAGACCGAGAAGCGCTTCGAGGAGGCGAGTCGCGTGATCGACGAGCAGTTCGAGGAAGCGGAGCGCCAGGTTCCGGGTACTTCGTCGGACCTCGATGCGCTCGAACCCGATAACAGCGACGGCGCCAGTGACGGCACTGGCAATTGACGCCTGACGCCTCGTCTCCCAGGGCCCGGAACGAAAAAGGCCCACCGTCTGGTGGGCCCTTCCCTGTAGCGTCCGGACGGCGGGGCCGGCCGGTCGCTTCCGGATCAACCGAGGATCAGTCGGCGGGCCGGATGTTGGAGGCCTGAAGGCCTTTCTTGCCTTGGGTCACTTCGAAGGTGACCTTCTGGCCGTCCTGCAGGGACTTGAAGCCTTCAGCCTGAATCTCGGAGAAGTGAGCGAACAGGTCATCACCGCCGTCGTCCGGAGAGATGAAGCCGTAGCCCTTGGTGTCGTTGAACCACTTGACAGTGCCAGTTGCCATCGTCGATTTCCTTAACTAAATAATGGTGCTGGGCCGTGCAGGGAATGTCCTCGCCGCAGACCCGTCATGCGTGGGCAGGCAAGAAGGAAGTGCGCACCGGGTGTATCGAAGGGATCGAAGTACATCTGACGACTTTCTGCTTGCTGGCCAACGCAGCGGATAGTGCTACAGCGCCAGGGTTGCGTCAACAAGGTGGCACAGGGAGACTGGCGCTGCGCCCGCAAGGTCACTGTAGATGCAAAGCCGGTGAGCGTCCAGCCTCCATCCCGCCCGTTTCACCCTTGGAAGAGAGCCTCATGACCCATACTCAAATCGCCTCCCGGGACACGCACAGCAAGCTGATCGGCTACCTGCTGTGGCTGTTCGGTTTCCTCGGTGCCCACCGCTTCTACTATGGCAAGCCGGTCACCGGCACGATCTGGTTCTTCACCCTGGGGCTGCTGGGAATCGGCTGGCTGATCGACCTCTTCCTGATCCCATCCATGGACCGCCAGGCGGACCTGCGCTTCCAGGCCGGCCCCACCAACTACACCCTGGCCTGGCTGCTGCTCACCTTCCTGGGGGTGTTCGGCCTGCATCGCTTCTACCTCGGCAAGTGGCTGACCGGGCTCCTCTACCTGCTGACCTTCGGGCTCTTCGGCCTCGGCGTGCTCTACGATTTCTGGACCCTCAACGACCAGATCTCCGTGCGCCATGCCCGTCGCGGCATCTTCAACGGTTAACCCCATGTACCTCGATGCACAGTTCTGGCCCTTTCTGGTGGCCATCACCCTGCTGAGCATGAGCCCGGGGGTCGATACTCTGCTGGTGATCCGCAACACCGCTCGGGGCGGCTGGCGCGACGGCGTGGTGACCAGCCTGGCCATCTGCTGCGGGCTCTTCGTGCACGCGGCGGTCTCGGCCCTGGGGATCTCGCTGATCCTGCTGCAGTCGGCCTGGGCCTTCGGCCTGCTCAAGCTGGCCGGTGCCGCCTACCTGGTGTGGCTGGGCGTGAACAGCCTGCGCTCGGCTCGGCGGGGGCGGGGGCTGCCCGTGGGTGGCGTGCAGGCCGACCGCCAGGCCGTGCCGCTATGGCGCCCTGTGCGCGAGGGGCTGCTCTCCAACGTGCTCAACCCCAAGACGGTAGTCTTCTACATGGCCTTCCTGCCCCAGTTCATCGCGCCCGGTGATCCGGCGCTGGCCAAGTCGCTGTGGCTGGCCGGGGTGCACTTCGTGGTCGCCAATCTGTGGCAGGTGGGCATCGTGATAATGGTGGGCAGCGCCGGTCGCTGGTTGGCGAGCCCGGCGTTCTCCCGTTGGCTCAATGGCGTCACTGGCGCGGTGCTGGTCGGCTTCGGCATCAAGTTGGCACTGACGCGTCAGCCCGGCTAAACCGGACTTCGTCTGGAGCTGTAAGCCATAAGCTTGAAGCTATAAGAACAAACCATTGCCGTTAGCAAGATCCTAGGCAGCTTCTTGGCTAACGGCTAACGGCTAACGGCTAACGGCTAACGGCTAACGGCTAACGGCTAACGGCTAACGGCTTACGGCTTACGGCTTACGGCTTACGGCTCAGTTTCTGGCCAGCAGCGAGCGATCATAGCGCACCGTCTTCTCCGTCGGGCTCAGCATCGTGACGCCCTCGCTCTCGCCGCCTCTGGACAGGCTCTCGAAGATCACCCGGTAGGCGAGCACGGCCTGCACATAGTCACGGGTCTCGCGGAAGGGGATGCTCTCGACGAACAGGTCGAACGCTGCCGGCGCGTCGCGCAGCCAGCGGTCGACCCGGCTGGGGCCGGCATTATAGGCGGCCGCGGCGGCCAGGCGGTTGCCGCTATAGCGATCGATCAGCTCGCCCAGGTAGGTGCTGCCCAGGCGGATGTTCACCCCGGGGTCGAGGATGCCGTAGGGGCCGGGGTCGCCGATCCCCAGGCGCCGGCCGAGCTGGGCCGCGGTGGCCGGCATCAGCTGCATCAGGCCCCGGGCGCCCGCGGGGGAGAGGGCCACAGGATTGTAGGCGCTCTCGCGCCGGGCGATGCCCATCAGCAGGTAGGGGTCGACGCCGGCCATGCCGCCCCAGCGCAGGAAGTCATCGCGATAGGCCTCGGGGAAGCGCCACGCCAGGGCGTCCCACATCTGGCCGACGATGGTGGTCTGCACCAGCTCGGCGAGCCAGCCCTGCTGCGCGGCGTAGTCGGCCAGGGCCCGGGCCTCCCCGGGGGTGGCTCGGGCCACGGCTCGGTACCATTCGCTGCTGGCCAGCCCGGGTTCATCGATCCGCCGCAGCGCCTCGGTACGCCGTACCACCGGCCAGTCGGCGACGTTTCGGCGGGTGGCCGCGTCGACGCTGTGGCGCTCCAGGTTCAGGGCGTAGGGGCGACCCAGGCGATCGGCGGCAGCAAAACCGAAGAAGTTTCGCTCACCGGCGGCTGCGGCATAGGCCGCCTCCGCGGTGGCGGGGTCGCCCTGCTGTTCCAGGGCGCGGCCCATCCAGTACTGCCAGCGGGCCTCCCGGCGGGTCGCGTCGGGCATGCGATGCACCCAGTCGATGACCCCTTGCCAGTCACGCTCGGCCAGGGCCGAGCGCACGCGAAGCTCCAGCAGCTCGGCATCGCCGAGGCGTGCCACGACCTCGTCGCGCCAGCCACCGTGCTGCTCGACGTCGCGCACCATCGCATAGAAGGCCAGGTCACGCTCGATGGCGTCGCGATGGCGGGGCGCCAGCGAGAGGTGCGGGGCGATCTTGCGCCAGGCCTCCAGGGCCGCCTCGGTGTCGGCGCGGGTGAAGCCGTGCATGGCCGCGGCGAACAGCGGCCCGCTGCCCCGGCAGCCGGGCCCCGCACAGGCCGGGACCTCGGTCACGGCCGCATAGTCCTTCTGCAGCCGGTCGAGGCTGGTCCTGGCGGACTGCCAGTCGGCGTTCAGCTGCCGGCCCAGGTAGTTCATCAGGCCGGTCTCACCGGCCTGCCAGGCGAGCATCATGCGCTCCCAGATATGCGCCTGGCCGATCTCGCCCCGGGCGCGCAGGGTGTCGAAGAGGGTGTCGCAGGCATCCGGCTGGGAGCGGCCGACGAGCCAGAGCTCGCGGCCGCCCCGGGCGGCGTCCGCCGGCGCGCGATCGAGCAGGGCGGTGTAGTAGTAGCACTGGCGGGCGGTGCCCTCGGGCACGCCGTCAGCGACCGCCAGCAGGCTGGCCGGGCGCCCGGCGTGGCCGTACTTGGCGATCGCCTGGCCGCGCATCCAGTCGCTGAGCGGGGAGTCCTCGTGGCGCTCGATGAAGGCCAGTACCCGGTCGGGATCCACCTCCGGCAGGCGCTGGCGCAGCCGGTGGTAGTCGACGTAGCCGGCGAGGACATGATCCTCGATGGCGTCCCGGTCGATCTTTTCCCACTGGGCGTTGCGGGCGGCCTCCAGGGCCTCCCGCATGGCGCGGTCATCGGCCTGGCCGGCCAGGGGCAGGCTACACAGGATGGCGGCGATCAGGGCCTTGCAGCGGCCGAATGACGGGGACATATCGTGACCTCTTGCGGTTCGCGGTCGTCAATCTGCCATGGTGGCCGATGGCAGGGCACTTGAGTAGTGTCGCCGTTGCCCGACAGGCAGCGGCTGTCCGTGAGGGAGTGGATATCCTATCGTGTAGCGGTATTCCCGCCTGTCGGCAAGGAGATCGAGATGGCCAGATTCCGTGGCGGCTTGCTGGTGGCGCGGCTGCGGCGTCGCGCCCACGTGCTGGGCCATATCGGCCGCGCCCTGCGACTGTTCCTGCCCATGACCCGCGATGTGCTGCTGCGACGCTACCGCCCGGTGCCGTGGGGGGCCTTCCTGTGGATGCTGGCGGCCCTGGCGTACCTGGTCTCGCCGCTTGACCTGATCCCCGATATGTTCGTGCTGCTGGGGTTGGTGGACGATGCGGTGATCGTCGGCTGGCTGTTGACCCGGGTCGACCGGCGTCTGGCGGGCTATCGTGCCTGGCGGGAGCGCGGGGCGGGGAGTGACCCGCCTTCCGGCGACGATCGAGGCGACGTGGAGCCGCCATCTTGATACGATCGTTTGAAATCTTCGTTTCCCTGTTGCCACCTGCGAGGCCCGGATGACCCACGGCCAGACCCCGAGCGACGCCGACTGGCGTCGCGCCCTGACGCGCTTCGTCACGGCGATCACGCACACCCGTGAATTGGGCCTCGAGGTGCTCGAGGTCACCCCCGAGGTGACCACCATGCGCCTGCCCTGGTGCGACGACCTGCTCGGCGATACCGCCCGGGGGCTGGTGCACGGTGGGGTGCTGACCATGCTGCTGGACACCGCCTGCGGTTCGGCAGTGTTGCCGGCCCTACCGGCGCCGGAGATCTGTCCGACCCTGGACCTGCGGGTCGACCACTTCCGGCCGGGGGTGGCGGGGCGGGCCATCCTCGCCGAAGCGCGCGTGATTCGGGTCACCGAGTCGGTGGTCTTCACTGAGGGCATCCTGTGGCAGGAAGCGGGGCGGCCGCTGGCCCGAGGCATTGGCAACTTCGTGCGGCTGGGGCCGCGCAATACGCCCGACGGCTTCGCCGAGGCGCTGTTCGCGGAGGAGGACGACCATGCGTGAGGGCTTCGACAATGTCGAGTGGCTGGCGAGGACCCGCGCCGAGGGTGATGTCGAGGCCTGGTTGGCCCTGGTGCCCTACGCTCGGCGCATCGGGGTCTCGGCGGTCTCCGACGACCCGCAGGGCGAGGGCCTGCTGTTCCGCCTCGACCCCCGCGAGGGCAATGTCGGCAACGTCCTGCTGCCGGCGCTGCATGGTGGGGTGGTGGCCGCCTTCATGGAGACCGCGGCGACCCTGGACCTGATGCTCGCCACCCGTGCGCCGCGCCTGCCGCGCATCGTCGACATCTCCATCGACTATCTGCGCACGGCGCGGGTGGTGCCGACCCTGGCCCGCTGCAGCCTGCTGCGCGAGGGGCGGCGCATGGGCAACGTGCGGGTCTGCGCCTGGCAGGAGAGCGAGGCGGTGCCGGTAGCCACCGCGCGGTTGCACTTCGTGCTCGGCGATCCCGCCGAGGCAGGCGCTTGAAAAACGGCTACCGGGCCCCATATCGACGACAGTTCCGTACCGGTGGCCTCGCCACCATCGTCATGTCGAAAGAGGGGTCCCAGCCACATGACTACCGCGACTCATGAGGAAACCCTCGGCTTCCAGACCGAGGTCAAGCAGCTACTGCACCTGATGATCAACTCCCTGTACTCGAACCGGGAGATCTTCCTGCGCGAGCTGATTTCCAACGGCGCCGATGCCTGCGACAAGCTGCGCTACGCGGCCCTGGACAACGACGCGCTATACGAAGGCGACAGCGAGCTACGCATCGAGATCGACCACGACGCCGAGGCGGGCACCGTGACCGTGCGCGACAACGGCGTCGGCATGAACCGCGACGAGGTGATCGAGAACCTCGGCACCATCGCGCGTTCCGGCACCGCCGAGTTCCTCAAGCAGCTCTCCGGCGAGCAGCAGAAGGATGCCCGGCTGATCGGCCAGTTTGGTGTCGGCTTCTATTCCGGCTTCATCGTCGCCGACGACATCACCGTGCGCACCCGCAAGGCCGGCAGCGCCGAGGCCGAAGGCGTCGAATGGCATTCCCGGGGTGAGGGCGAGTTCACCGTTGCCGATATCGAGCGCGAGGTCCACGGCACCGAGGTCGTGCTGCACCTCAAGGAGGATGCCCGCGAGTTCGCCGACGACTTCCGCTTGAAGAGCCTGGTGCGCAAGTATTCCGACCATATCGAGGTGCCGGTGCGCATGCCCAGGGTCGAGGCCGCCAAGGACGAGGACGGCAACGACATCGAGGGCAGCGAGACCACCACCTGGGAGACCGTCAACGAGGCCACCGCGCTCTGGGTGCGGCCCAAGAGCGAGATCTCCGACGACGAGTACAAGGGCTTCTACAAGCACGTGGCCCATGACTTCAGCGATCCGTTGACCTGGAGCCACAACAAGGTCGAGGGCAAGCTCGAGTATACCAGCCTGCTCTACGTGCCCGGCCGTGCGCCCTTCGATCTCTATGAGCGCGATGGCGCCCGGGGCGTGAAGCTCTATGTGCAGCGCGTCTTCATCATGGACGACGCCGAGCAGTTCCTGCCGCTTTACCTGCGCTTCATCAAGGGCGTGCTGGATACCCGCGACCTGTCGCTCAACGTCTCCCGCGAGCTGCTGCAGCAGGATCCCAAGGTCGAGAAGATCAAGTCCGCCCTGACCAAGCGGGCGCTGGACATGCTGGGGAAGCTGTCCAAGGACAAGGCGGCCTACCAGACCTTCTGGAACACCTTCGGCAGCGTGCTAAAGGAGGGCCCGGCGGAGGATTTCGCCAACCGCGAGAAGATCGCCGGCCTGCTGCGCTTCTCCACCACTCAAACCGACAGCACCACTCAGGACCAGTCGCTGGCCGACTACGTCTCGCGCATGAAGGACGGGCAGGAGAAGATCTACTACATCGTCGCCGACGGCTTCAATGCGGCCAAGTCGAGCCCACACCTGGAGATCTTCCGCAAGAAGGGCATCGAGGTGCTGCTGCTGCATGACCGCATCGACGAGTGGCTGATGAGCCATCTCGACGAGTTCGAGGGCAAGCACCTCGTCGACGTGGCCAAGGGTGAGCTCGATCTGGGCGACGTCGAGGACGAGGAGGAGAAGAAGGCCCAGGAGGAGACCGCCAAGGCCAAGCAGGACCTGGTCAAGCGCGTCAAGGAGGCGCTGGGTGACGAGGTCCAGGAGGTCAAGGTGACCCACCGCCTGACCGACTCGCCGGCCTGCGTGGTGCTGCCCGAGCACGAGATGGGCTTCCAGATGCGCCGCATCATGGAGGCCGCCGGCCAGCCGATGCCCGAGGTCAAGCCGATCCTCGAGCTCAACCCCGAGCATGCGCTGGTAGCGCGCCTCGAGAGTGTCGAGGGTGAGGGCTTCGAGGACCTGGCGCGTATCCTGCTCGACCAGGCGATCATCGCCGAAGGCGGTCATCTCGACGATCCCGCCACCTACGTCAAGCGGCTCAACGCCCTGCTGAGCGTCTGATCCCGCGCGCCCCCTCGGCTCGGCGACGCCACCTTAGGGTGGCGTCGTCGTGTCGGGTGCAGTACTCGCCGATCGTCAACGGGCACGATTCAGCAAGGGGCCGGCGTGCTTCAGGAGCATTCCTTTCGGGGATTCAGGGTCTTGTTTCGTGCTGCGCTGCAGCAAAAAACTAGGGGTTAGGTCTTGTGCCAAGGGCCCGCAAAAGGTAACACTGGAGGGATTGATAATAACCACGCTCTGACAAGCAATCGTATCAAACGTTGGCCACATGGGGGATTCATTGTGAAGATAGGCGCACCGAAGGAGACTGCCCGGGGGGAAGCGCGCGTCGCGCTCACCCCCGAGAGCGCGAAGCAGATCCAGAAATTGGGACATGAGTGTCTCGTCGAGGCCGGGGCCGGGGTGGCCGCCGGCTTCACCGATGACGCCTACCGCGAGGCCGGGGTCAGCGTCGTCGACGGCACCGAGGCGCTGTGGACCGAGGCTGAGGTAGTCATCAAGGTCCGCGAGCCCTCCGAGGAAGAGGCCCGCCGGCTGCGCGAGGGCCAGACCCTGATCGCCTTCTTCTGGCCGGCCCAGAACGAGGACATGCTCGAGCTGTGCAAGGCCCAGGGGGCCACCGTGATCGCCATGGACATGGTGCCGCGTATCTCCCGGGCACAGAAGATGGACGCGCTCTCGTCGATGGCCAACATCGCCGGTTATCGGGCGGTGATCGAGGCGGGCAACAACTTCGGGCGCTTCTTCACCGGCCAGGTGACCGCCGCGGGCAAGGTGCCACCGGCCAAGGTGCTGGTGATCGGCGCTGGCGTGGCGGGCCTCTCTGCCATCGGCACCGCCACCAGCCTGGGGGCCGTGGTGCGCGCCTTCGACGTGCGCCCCGAGGTGGCCGAGCAGATCGAGTCGATGGGCGCCGAGTTCCTGTTTCTCGACTTCGACGAGAGCCAGGACGGCGCGGAGAGCGGCGGCTACGCCTCGCCCTCCAGCCCCGAGTTCCGCGAGAAGCAGCTCGAGTGCTTCCGCGAGCAGGCCCCGGACGTCGACATCGTCATCACCACCGCGCTGATCCCCGGCAAGCCGGCGCCCAAGCTGTGGCTGGAGGACATGGTCGAGGCCATGAAGCCCGGCTCGGTGATCATCGACCTGGCGGCCGAGAAGGGCGGCAACTGCGACCTGACCAAGCCCGACGAGAAGGTGGTGAGCGACAATGGCGTGACGGTCGTCGGCTATACCGACTTCCCCTCGCGCATGGCCACCCAGGCCTCGTTGCTCTATTCCACCAACATCCGCCATATGCTCACCGATCTTACCCCCGAGAAAGACGGGGAGATCGTGCATGACATGGAGGATGACGTGATCCGCGGCTCTACGGTGACCCACCAGGGCGAGGTCACCTTCCCGCCGCCGCCGCCGAAGGTCAAGGCCATCGGCGCATCCAAGCCCAAGCCCAAGGAGAAGGAGCCGACCCCGGAGGAGAGGAAAGCCGCGGAACATGCTGCCTTCAAGGCGCAGACCAAGCGCCAGGTGACCCTGCTCGCCGTGGGCGGCGCGCTGATGCTGCTGCTCGGCCAGGTGGCCCCGACGTCCTTCATGCAGCACTTCATTGTCTTTGTGCTGGCCTGCTTCGTGGGCTTCCAGGTGATCTGGGGCGTCAGCCATTCGCTGCATACGCCGCTGATGGCGGTGACCAACGCGATCTCCGGCATCATCATCCTCGGGGCGGTCCTGCAGATCGGCTCCGGCAGCGTCGTCGTCGGCGTGCTCGCGGCGATCTCGGTGCTGATCGCGTCCATCAATATCGTGGGTGGCTTCCTGGTGACACGCCGGATGCTGGCCATGTTCCAGAAATCCTGAGCGGCGGAGAGACGACATGTTGGGTCAAGGATTCGTATCTGCCGCGGCGATCGCGGCAAGTGTATTGTTCATCCTCTCGCTGGGGGGGCTGAGCAACCAGGAGAAGGCCAAGCGGGCCGTCTGGTACGGCATCGTCGGCATGGCCGTGGCGGTGTTCTTCACCGCCTTCGGGCCGGGCATCGGCGGCTACTGGTGGATGATCCCGATGATGGCCATCGGCGCGGGCGTCGGCGTCTACGTGGCCGGCAAGGTCGAGATGACCGAGATGCCGCAGCTGGTGGCGGCGCTGCACAGCTTCGTGGGCCTGGCCGCGGTCTTCGTGGCCTGGAGCGCGGACCTGGAGAGGCGCCGGGTGATGGCGGCGCGGGCCTTGGATGCCTCGATGGAGGAGTTCTCGGCCTTCGCCGCCCTGGTGGCCGAGAAGACCCCCGCCGAGCTCACGTTCCTGCAGGTCGAGGTGGTGCTGGGGATCTTCATCGGCGCGGTGACCTTCACCGGCTCGGTGATCGCCTTCGGCAAGCTGGCCGGCAAGATCGACGGCAAGCCCAAGCAGCTGCCCGGCGGGCACCTGCTCAACGCCGGGGCGGCGGCCCTGTCGCTGCTGCTGGCCATCCTCTATCTCAACGGGGCCGGCTTCTGGACCCTGCTGGTGCTGGCGGCGCTGGCCTTCTTCATCGGCTACCACCTGATCATGGGCATCGGCGGCGCCGACATGCCGGTGGTAGTGTCGATGCTCAACAGCTACTCCGGCTGGGCCGCGGCCGCCATCGGCTTCACGCTCTCCAATGACCTGTTGATCGTCACCGGTGCCCTGGTGGGCTCAAGCGGCGCAATCCTGTCGTACATCATGTGCAAGGCGATGAACCGCAACTTCATCAACGTCATCCTCGGCGGCTTCGGCGGCAGCCAGGGGCCGGCGGCGGAGATCGAGGGCGAGCAGGTGGCCATCGACGCAGGCAGCGTGGCCAGTGCCCTCAACGATGCCGACAGCGTGATCATCGTACCGGGCTACGGCATGGCGGTGGCCCAGGCCCAGAACGCGGTCAGCGAGCTGACGCGCAAGCTGCGCGCCGCCGGCAAGAACGTGCGCTTCGGCATCCATCCGGTGGCGGGTCGCCTGCCGGGGCACATGAACGTGCTGCTCGCCGAGGCCAAGGTGCCCTATGACATCGTGCTGGAGATGGACGAGATCAACGACGACTTCCCCACCACCGACGTGGTGATCGTCATCGGCTCCAATGACATCGTCAACCCGGCCGCCCAGGAGGACCCTAACAGCCCCATCGCCGGTATGCCGGTGCTCAAGGTCTGGGAGTCCAAGCAGGTGTTCGTCTGCAAGCGGGGCCAGGGGACCGGCTACTCTGGCATCGAGAACCCGCTGTTCTTCAAGGAGAACACGCGGATGTTCTACGGCGATGCCAGGTCGAGCATTGACTCGCTGCTGCATCTGATCGACTGAGCCGGGTGCGTCCGGGCCGGATTGCCGGCCCGGGTTCCGACATCTCGACACGCCCCTTCGCGGGGCGTTTTTTCGTTACACTCCTCTCATCCACTCAGCTTCCCGGGGCGACCATGTCAGACCAATCCATGCGCGTGGCGGTGCTCGGCGGCGGCAGCTTCGGCACCGCCCTGGCCAGCATCGCCGCCGACAACGGGGCCGAGGTGCACCAGTGGTTGCGCGACCCCGACCTGGCGGCACAGATCACTCGCGAGCACCGTAACGGCCGTTACCTGCCCGACTTCACCATCAATGCCGCGGTGGTGGCCTCCACCGAGATGGCCGAGGTCCTCGAAAGCGCCGAGCTGGTGCTGGTGGCCATTCCCTCCAAGGCCTTCCGCGAGGTGGTGCGCCAGGCGCGGCCCTTCCTGCACGAGGCGCAGATCCTGGTCAGCACCACCAAGGGCATCCAGGAGGAGGGCTTCAAGCTGATGAGCCAGATCCTCGAGGAGGAGACCGGCTTTGCGCATATCGGCGTGATCTCGGGGCCCAACCTGGCCTCGGAGATCGCCGCCAAACAGCTCACTGCCACGGTGATCGCCAGCGACGACCCGCAGACCCGTACCCGCGTGCAGACCGCCCTGGGCTGCGACTATTTCCGGGTCTATGCCAGCAACGACCGCTTCGGGGTGGAACTGGGCGGGGCGCTCAAGAACATCTATGCGATCGCCGCCGGCATGGCGGCGGCGCTGGGCATGGGCGAGAACACTCGCAGCATGCTGATGACCCGGGCGCTGGCCGAGATGAGCCGCTTCGCGGTGGACCAGGGGGCCAACCCCATGACCTTCCTGGGACTCGCCGGGGTGGGCGATCTGATCGTCACCTGTTCCTCGGCGCTGTCGCGCAACTATCGGGTGGGCCAGGCCCTGGGCGAGGGCAGGACCCTGGACGAGGCGGTCGAGGCCCTGGGCCAGGTCGCCGAGGGGGTCAATACCGTGCGCCTGGTGCGCGACAAGGCCCACGAGGACGGCGTCTACATGCCGCTGGCCGAGGGTCTCTACCAGGTACTGTTCAAGGGCGTGCCGGCCCGGGACATGGCGCGACTGCTGATGCTCGGTGAGCAGAGCAGCGACGTGGAGTTCGTGCTGCCGCGCAAGGACGTACAGCAGGATCGTCGCGACGGGGGCGAGCGCCATGGCTGAGCGGCTGTTGATCATGCGCCACGGACAGGCCGGCCAGGGCCGGCCGGATGCGGCGCGCGAGCTCACTGGGCAGGGCGACCGGGAGGCGGCCTGCATGGCGCGCTGGCTCGCCGCCCGCGAGGACCTGGATCTCACGCGCCTGCGCCTGCTGGCCAGCCCCTATGTGCGGGCCCGACAGACGGCGGCGCGGATCGCCGAGCCCCAGGGGCTCGCGGTCGAGTCCCTGCCGATCATCACCCCCGACGATCCCCCCGAGGCGGTGGTCGAGTGGCTGCTCGGCGAGCCCGATGACCGGCCACTGATGCTGGTCAGCCACATGCCGCTGGTCGCCGCCCTCACCGGCCTGCTGGTGGAAGGGCGAGGCGATCGCGGCCCCGGCTTCCCCACGGCCGCCGTGGCCGAGCTCGATGCCGAGGTATGGGCAGCAGGCTGCGCCCGACTTCTCGGTTTCACGGGGCCAGCCGACCTTGGTTAGATCAGGCCGGCGGCCCTGAGCCCGAAGGCCCCCAGGGTGATGGTCAGGCTGGCCATCAGCGTGGTCAGGGCGATGATGTTGGCGGTGAGGATCTCGTCGCCGCCCATGGCCTTGGCCATGACGAAGGCCGCGGCGGCGGTGGGGCTGGCGAAGAACAGGAACATCACCCCGAGCTCGCGTCCCTCGAAGCCGACGCCCCAGGCGGCGCCGGTGGCCAGGGCCGGCAGGGTGACCATCTTCATCAGGCTGGCGCTGATCGCCAGCCGTCCCGAGTCGCGGATCTCGCCAAGCGACAGGGTGGCGCCGATGCAGATCAGCGCCAGGGGCAGGGTCAGCGAGGCGAAGTAGTCGCCGGAGGTCATCAGCCAGCCGGGCAGGGGGAGGCCCAAGGCAGCCACGGGGACGGCGGCGACCACCGCGAGGATCAGCGGGTTGGTGGCGATATGCCCGAGGATGCTGCGCCAGTCGGTGTGCCGGCCCTCCTGGTAGCTGGCCAGGGCGATCACCGAGAAGGCGTTGTAGGTGAGGATCACCACCCCCAGAAGCAGGCCACCGGCGGACAGCCCGTAGTCCCCGTACATGCCGGCGGCGAGCGCCAGGCCGACGATGCCGCAGTTGCCGCGAAAGGCGCCCTGGACATAGACGCCGCGCTCCTCACGGGGCACGCGCAGGACCGCCCAGCCCCAACTGAACAGGAAGCTGCCCAGGGTCGCCAGGGCGAAGGTGCCCAGCAGCGCCGGGTTCAGGGTGGCCGCCAGGTTGGCGCGGATGATGCTGAGAAAGATCAGCGTCGGCAGGGTGGCCTTGAAGACCAGCATCGAGGCGGTGGCGACGAAGGCCTGGTCAATCCAGCCGGCGCGCTTCAGGCCGAGGCCGATGAACACCATGGCGAAGACCGGCAGGGTGATCTCCAGGGTCCGCAGGAAGAGGGTCGAGAGCTCCATGGGGGCCTGGCCTAGCGCGCCAGCCAGAGGCCGACGATCACGGCGGTGATCACGGTGATGAAAAATACCCGATTGCGGGCGCGGGTATCTCGGGCGGGCTTGCGGGGATCTTCCACGGGGGCTCCTGTCGATTGGCCTGTCGCCGCCGGGCGACTTGGCGGATCATGGTAATCCCGTTAGCCTGCTATCGCCAGAAGGGTGCCGGCCGGGCACCCGCGAGCAGGACCCGCGAGCAGGAAGAGTTCATGAGCAGATCCGACCACGCCTCACGCATTCCCCTCGTCTTCGCCCACGCCAACGGCTTCCCGGGCCAGAGCTACCGCAGCTTCCTGGCGCCGCTGGTTGAGCGGTTCGACGTGCATCCGCTGGATCGCCTGGGCCATCATCCCGATTTCCCCGTCGGCCACAACTGGCTGGCCCTGCGCGACGAGTTGCTCGAGCACCTGGCCCGCTTCCCGGGCCCGGTGGTCGGTGTGGGCCACTCCATGGGTGGCGTGCTGATGGCCATGGCCGCCGAGCGCGCGCCAGAGAGGTTCCGCTGCGTGGTGATGCTCGACCCGCCGCTGATGCTCGGCCTGGACGCCCTGGTCATGAAGGCCGCCAAGCGGCTGGGTCTGGCCGATCGCGTCACGCCGGCCGGCCGCACCCTGGGGCGTCGCGACAGCTGGCCCAGCCGGGAGGCGATGGTCCAGTACCTGCGCCGCCGCGGGCTGTTTCGCGGCTTCACCGATCGAGCCCTTCACGACTACGTGGACGGCGGCACCCGGGAACTCGACGATGGCCGCGTGGTGCTGATCTACGATCCCGACATCGAGGTGCAGATCTTCCGCCACCTGCCCGATCACCTGGATGACCTGCCCGCACGGGTTCAGGTCCCTCTCGGCGTGCTCGCGGGCCGCGAGTCCCGGGTGCTCACCGCCCACCGCCGGCGCCGGCTGCGCCGCCGAGGGGTGCGCGTCGCCGAGGTCTCGGGGGGGCACATGTTTCCCATGGAGGTCCCCGAGGAGACTCGCACGGCCCTGGTGGACATGCTCGACGACCTGCTGGAGCCGCCGGCATGAGCGAACTGCGTTCCCTGAGGCTGGCCGGGGGCCGCCTGGCGGCGCTGGCCTGGGGCGATGACCAGGCCCCCACCTGGTTGGCGCTGCACGGCTGGCTGGACAATGCCGCCAGCTTTTCACGCCTGGCGCCGCGGTTGGTCGCCGCCCTCGGCATTCGACTGGTGGCCATCGACTTCGCAGGTCATGGCCTGTCCCGCCACCGTCGTGGCGACTATGCGCTCTGGGACTACTGCCACGACCTCCTCGATGCCTGCGACCACCTGGGCCTCGCGCGGGTGCCTCTGCTGGCCCACTCCATGGGGGCCGGCGTGGCCTGCTTGACGGCCGCCGCCCTGCCGGAGCGCGTCGAGTCACTGGTACTGCTCGACGGCTTGGGGGTCTTGACCACCGAGGCCGACGAGGCGTCTGCCCAGCTGCGCAAAGGCCTGCTCGCCGATCGACGCCCTCTCTCGCCGGCGCCGCGCTATCCTGATAGTGAGACCGCCGTGGCGGCGCGGGTGGCCGGCGGGGCGACGCCCATCGATGCCGAGACGGCGCGCCCGCTGGTGTCACGTAACCTCGAGGCGTTGCCCGATGGCCATGTACAGCTGCGCACCGATGCCCGGCTGTTGCGCCCGTCCTTGGTGCGGCTCTCGCCCGCGCAGGTGGACGCCATGCTGACGGCGATCCGTTGCCCGGTGCTGTTGGTGGAAGGGGGAACCGGCATTCTCGGAGAGCGGACTCGGGCGCGCCAGGCCCGGTCGGCGGTGACGAGGCTGACACGCGTCGTGTTGCCGGGGGGCCACCACCTGCACCTGGAACCATCGGCGGTCGCCGGGGTGGCGGAGGCCATCGTCGAGTGGCACGACAAGCGGGACGTGGCAGACGAGAAGGAGGATGTGCGATGAGCCAGCAGCGAGAAGCCGAGGAGTCAGGGCAAAAGAGCGTGGCGCTGGTGCTTGGCAGCGGTGGCGCGCGCGGCTATGCCCATATCGGGGTCATCGAGGAACTCGAGGCGCGGGGCTACCGGGTAGTGGCGATCTCCGGTTGTTCCATGGGCGCCGTGGTGGGCGGCGTCTATGCGGCGGGGGAGCTGGCCGCCTACCGCGACTGGGTCTGCCGGCTGGACTACTTCGACGTACTCAAGTTGGTCGATGTCACCTGGAGTCCCATGGGGGCCATGAGGGCTAACAAGGTGATGGACAAGCTCGAGAGCCTGATCGGCGATACCCGCATCGAGGACCTGGCGATCCCCGTGACCACCGTGGCCACTGACCTGACCCGCCAGCGCGAGGTGTGGTTCCAGAGCGGCTCGCTGATCGAGGCGCTGCGCGCTTCCATCGCCGTGCCCGGGGTGATCACGCCGGTACATCGCGGCGACCAGGTGCTGGTGGACGGCGGGCTGCTCAACCCGCTGCCGATCATCCCCACGGTGTCGGCCCAGGCGGATTTCGTGCTGGCGGTGAATGTCACCGCCCATAGCCCGCGCCCGGTGACCCTGGAGGAGCTGCTGCCCCCCGAGGAGGTCGCCGAGGAGCAGGCGCGCGAGAAATCCCGGGATGCCGGTGGCGTCGACTTCGCCAGCTGGATCAACGGGGTTCGCGGGGCAGCCCGACGACTGTTTTATGGCTTCGGCAACAACCATGACAGCGACAGTGGCGACAAGAGCGAGGTGGAAGCGGCCCTGGAGGGCGGTCGCCGCGAGTGGGGACGGCTGGACATGGTGCTGGCCTCCTTCGATATCACTCAGGCGGCCCTGGCCAAGTACAAGGTGGCGGGCTACCCGCCGGATGTGCTCATCGAGGTGCCCAAGACGGTCTGTGGTGCCTACGAGTTTCATCGCGCCGAGGCATTGATCAGCCTCGGCAGGCACCTGGCCGTGGAGGCGCTGGACCGCTTCGAGGGGCGTGCCCATCCCGGCTGGGGGAGCCCGTCCATCGTCGTTGAAAGGCCCGCCAAGGAAAGTCAGGAAGGAGATGAGGTGTCCTGAGCGGTGTCAGGCCTGGTGGCCGCGCCGCCTGAGCAACACGTAGACCGCCCCGGTGCCGCCGTCGATCGCGGTCGCCGAGCAGAAGGCCAGTACGCTGGGCCACTCCCGCAGCCAGGCATTCACGTGACTCTTGATCACCGGGTAGTCGCTGGTGGTGCCCCAGGCCTTGCCGTGCACGACCAGCACGCAGCGTCGGCGGCGCGTCGCGGCGTCGCGCAGGAAGGCCTCCAGTTCCTGCCGGGCCTCCTCAAGGGTATGGCCATGCAGGTCGAGCCCCGCCTCCCAGCCGATGCGTCCGCGCTTGAGCTGCTGGCGGGTGCGCCAGGGCAGGTCGGGCAGCGCGAAGTCGAGGAACTCGGAGGGCCGCACCGGCTCCACCCGGCCGTCAGAGGTGCGACCGGCCGCGGCGAGGTCATCGCTGGCCGAGGTCGCGGCGGCCCGTCGCTCGGCCGCGGCGGGGTCCCCCTGGCGCCGCCGACCGGGGTCGGCCCGGTTGTTGACGATCGGGCGTACGCCGGCGTCGCGCAGGGCTTGGCGAAAGGCGCTGATCTCGTCCTCGTCCGGGGGATGGCGGTCTCGGCTCATGGGGCATTCGGCTTGTGAAGCAAAGCGCCAGTATACCGCCCCTGCCGTGGCTGTGAACCGCGGGCCCGGTTACAATCGTGTCTCGTCTCACCGAACCCTCCGACTCCAGGATGCCCCGTGGCCGAATCTCTCCCTGATGCGTCTTCCTCCACCCTCGTGCTCAGCGACCAGGCCCTCGCCGAGGGCCTGATCACCCTGCGTGACTGCCTGCGCTGGGCCGCCAGCGAGTTCCACCTGGCGGGCCTCTTCTACGGCCACGGCACCGATTCCGCCTGGGACGAGGCCGTGGCGCTGACGCTGGGCGCCCTGCACCTGCCCTGGAACGTCGACCCGGCGGTGCTCGAGGCGCGGCTGCTGCCCATGGAGCGGGCTCGCATCGTGGCGCTGGTGCGGGCCCGCATCGAGACCCGCCGCCCGCTGCCCTACCTGCTGGGCGAGGCCTTCTTCGCCGGGATCCCCTTCAGCGTCGATGAGCGGGTGCTGATCCCCCGCTCGCCCATTGCCGAGCTGATCGAGCATGGCTTCGCCGCCTGGTTCCCCGTCGAGCCGCCGGCGCGGGTGCTCGACCTCTGCACCGGCTCGGGCTGCATCGGCATCGCCACGGCGCTGCACCTGCCCGGCTGCGAGGTCGACCTGGCCGACATCAGCCCCGACGCCCTGGCCGTGGCCCGGCTCAACATCACCCGCCACGACGTGGGCGAGCGGGTGCGGGCCGTGGAGTCCGACCTCTTCGCGGGGCTCGCCGGGCAGCGCTATGACCTGATCGTCTGCAACCCGCCCTACGTGGATATCCGCGACCTGACCACCATGCCCGCCGAGTTCCGCCATGAGCCGGCCCTGGCACTGGGCGCCGGGGCCGACGGACTGGATATCGTGCGGCGCATCCTGCGCGAGGCCCGCGACTACCTCGGCGAAGCGGGCGTATTGATCGTCGAGGTCGGCAACTCCGATCACCACCTGGAGGCCGCCTTCCCCGAGGTGCCCTTCCTGTGGCTCGAATTCGAGCGCGGCGGCCAGGGGGTGTTTGCCCTGACCGCCGCGGAACTCGACGCCCATGCGGCGTCCTTCGCCTGATTCCCATCTCCCGACCCAGGAGAAGCGCCCATGTCCGGCAACACCTTCGGCAAGCTGTTCACTGTCACCACCTTCGGCGAGAGCCATGGTCCTGCCCTGGGGGCCATCGTCGATGGCTGCCCGCCGGGACTGCCGCTCACCGAGGAAGACCTACAGCGCGACCTGGATCGCCGTCGCCCCGGCAGTTCTCGCCACACCACCCAGCGGCGTGAGCCCGACCGGGTGCGGATCCTCTCCGGCGTCTTCGAGGGAGTGACCACCGGCACGACCATCGGCCTGATGATCGAGAATATCGACCAGCGCTCCAAGGACTACTCGAAGATCAAGGACCAGTTCCGCCCGGCCCACGCCGACTACAGCTACCACCACAAGTACGGCATTCGCGACTATCGCGGCGGCGGGCGCTCCAGTGCACGGGAGACCGCCATGCGGGTGGCGGCCGGGGCCATCGCCAAGAAGTATCTTGCCGCCCAGGGAATCGCCATCCGCGGTTACATGAGCCAGCTCGGCCCGATCGCCATCGACTTCAAGCAGTGGGAGGCGGTAGACGACAATCCCTTCTTCTGTCCCGACCCGGACCGCGTGCCCGAGCTCGAGGCCTACATGGACCAGCTGCGCCGCGACCAGGACTCGGTGGGGGCGAAGATCAGCGTGGTGGCCGAGGGGGTGCCGCCGGGGCTCGGCGAGCCGGTGTTCGACCGGCTGGATGCCGAGCTGGCCCACGGCCTGATGAGCATCAACGCGGTGAAGGGGGTGGAGATCGGCGACGGCTTCGCCGCCGTGGCGAGCCGCGGCAGCGAGCATCGCGACGAGATGACCCCCGAGGGCTTCCTCTCCAACCATGCCGGCGGGGTGCTCGGCGGTATCTCCAGCGGCCAGGTGATCATCGCCCATCTGGCGCTCAAGCCTACCTCCAGCATCACCACGCCCGGGCGCAGCATCGACGTCCACGGCCATCCGGTCGAGGTGGTCACCAAGGGGCGTCATGACCCCTGCGTGGGCATCCGGGCCACGCCCATCGCCGAGGCGATGATGGCGCTGACCCTGATGGACCACCTGCTGCGCCACCGTGGCCAGAATGCCGAGGTCCAGGTTTCTACCCCGCGACTGCGCTGAGCCGTGCCACCCGGCATGGCTGCTACACTTGAGGGGACCATCCACAAGAGTGACGCCATGAAGATCAACGTCGAGTTTGACCTGACCCCCGAGGAGTTTCGCCAGGCGCTGGGCCTGCCTGACGTGGAGGCCTTCCAGAAGGACCTGCTGAACCGTATCTACAAGCAGATGGAGTCGGGAACGGAAGGGTATGACCCGATGAGCCTGATGCAGCCCTTCCTGCAGCAGCCAGGCTTGTCCCAGAATCTCTCACAGGGCCTCTCCCAGGGCCTGTCCAGCTTCGGCAACTACCAGCAGATGATGCTCGACATGCTGACCAAGGCCGCCAGTTCCGCGGGAAGCGGCAGCGGGGCCGCGAGCGGAGACCAGGAGGGAGGCCAGGATGCGGATGCCGGACAGGCCGAGAGCTCGGGAAAGAGCGGCGGCGGCTCAGCGAGTAAGTCCAGCGCCGGCAGCACCTCCCGCAACTCCACGGCCAGTGCGCGCTCCCGCAGCAAGCGCGAGAGCTGACGGCGCAAGCTGACGGGCGCATTCGACCTTCGCGGGCGGCGTCAATCCGGTTGCAACAGAAGAGGTGGCAGACTAGGCTTTGTGCAGTGCAATAAATCGTTCGTTACCGATCCTCGAGGAGGAGTTCGACATGCAAGACCAAGACAAGATGATCGACGCATTCAACGAGCAGACCCGCCAGTTCTTCGAGCCGATGCGCAAGCTCAACTCGCTGATGCTGAACAACATGGAGAAGATGACCCAGTATCAGATGGAGTCCATGAAGCGCTACAGCCAGATGGGTACCGAGCGCATGCGCGACGCCAGCGAGGTCAGCGATGCCGAGAGCATGCGCGACTTCGGCACTCGCCAGACCGAGATGATGAACGAGCTCTCCAAGCAGATGCTCGAGGATGCCAAGGCGATGAGCGAGATGAGCCTGGAGTTCAAGGCCGAGCTCGAGAAGCTCTACGCCGAATCGGGCAAGCAGCTCGCCGAACAGGCCGAGAAGGCCGGCCAGGCCGCCAAGAGCGGCGCACCGGCGTCGGATGAGCCCGCCAAGGCGACCAGCCAGTCCACGTCGCGCAAACGCTGATATCACGGTAACCTAGCGCCTGTCCGGTGCCCGGGTCACGGGGGCCGGACAGTGCCGTTGTTGGCCATGCCTTGCCCGCGCAAGATGGTGCGGTAATAGACGTATATGGCCTAAGGCCGGTGCCAGTGTCCGGCCGTCAGCAACACCGGCCTTCATGAATAACAGGAGGGGTCAATGCAGTCAGGGGTGCAAGCACCGACACAGGTCGAGCTCGAGGCGTGGAACGCCCAGCTCGCCGCGATCGGCGAGGAATACAAGGCCTTGATGCAGGATCTGCTGGCGCGCATGGTGCCCAGCGATGCCGCGGAATCGGTCCATGACGACATGCGCCAGTGCTTCCAGGCCGGTGCCCAGTCGCTGATGCAGAACCCGCCCCTGCTGTGGCAGACCCAGTCGCGGCTGCTCCAGGACCAGTTCCAGCTGTGGCAGCAGTCGCTGCGCAGCCTCGCCGGCGAGGAGGTCGAGCCGTTGATCACCCCGGGCAAGGGCGATCGCCGCTTCCGGGATGATGCCTGGCGCGACGATCCCTATTACCTGGCGATCATGCAGCAGTACCTGCTGTTCTCGCGCATGGTGGAAGAGCTGATCGAGCGCCTGGATGGCCTCTCGGAGGACCAGAAGCGCAACCTCGGCTTCTACGCCCGCCAGCTGGTCAATGCCATGGCGCCGACCAACTTCGTCACCACCAACCCCGAGGTGATGCGCAAGACCATGGAGACCCGCGGCCAGAATCTGGTCGAAGGCCTGGCCCGGTTGCGCGAGGACCTGGCCAACTCCGCCGAGGGTCTCAACGTCACCATGACCGATCGCAGCGCCTTCGCGATCGGCGAGAACATCGCCGTCACCCCCGGGGCGGTGGTCTTTGAAAACGAGCTGATCCAGCTGATCCAGTACACGCCCACCACCGAGCAGGCCTACAAGACGCCGCTGCTGGTGGTGCCGCCCTGGATCAACAAGTACTACATCCTCGACCTCCGCCAGGATAACTCTCTGGTGCGCTGGCTGGTGGAGCAGGGCCATACCGTCTTCCTGATCTCTTGGCGCAACCCTGGGCCGGAACAGCGGGATCTGAACTGGGCCGACTATATGCAGCTGGGCCCTATCGACGCCATGGGTGCCATCGAGCAGGCCACTGGCGAGAAGTCGGTCAACCTGATGAGCTACTGCATCGGCGGGACCCTGGCCGCCTCGACCATGGCTTACCTGACCAGCACCCGGCGGGGCCGCAAGGTCAAGTCGGTGACCTATATGGCCACCCTGCAGGACTTTCGTGATCCGGGCGAGATTGGTGTCTTCCTCTCCGAAACGGTGCTCGACGGCATCGAGGCCAAGCTCGAACGTGACGGCTACCTCGACGGCCGCGTCATGGCCTACTCCTTCAACCTGTTGCGCGAGAACGACCTCTTCTGGTCCTTCTACATCAACAACTACCTGAAGGGCGATGCCCCGGCCCCCTTCGACCTGCTCTACTGGAACACCGACGGCACCAACCTGCCGGCCGGGACCCACGCCTGGTACCTGCGGCACATGTACCTGGAGAACCGCCTGGTCCAGCCGGGTGGCATCGAGCTCGACGGGGTCAAGATCGACCTGCGCAAGATCTCCACACCGAGCTACTTCATCTCCACCCGCGAGGACCACATCGCCAAGTGGAACAGCACCTACTACGGCGCCCTGTTGCCCAAGGGGCCGGTCAAGTTCGTGCTGGGCGGCTCCGGCCATATCGCCGGCATCGTCAACCCGCCGAGCAGGAACAAGTACGGCTACTGGACCAACGACGCGCTGCCGTACACCGCCGAGGAGTGGCTGGAGGGTGCCGAGCAGCATGAAGGCTCCTGGTGGCCCCACTGGCAGGCGTGGATGACCGAGAACGGCTATGTGGACACCGAGAAGTTGGTGCCGGCTCGACAACCCGGCGATGGCGAGCTCGATATCCTCGAGCCGGCCCCGGGACGCTATGTGCGCATGACCATTCCCGAGGTGCTGGGCGAAAACCCGACTTCGTCGGAAGCCTGAAGCTATAAGCTGGAAGAGCGGCGCTTCGCGCCTGGAAGCTGGAAGAACACACAACCCCGCCGTAATGGCGGGGTTGTGTGGTTATGGGCTAGGCGTATGCTGCCTTCGAGCTTCGAGCTTCGAGCTTCGAGCTTCGAGCTTCGAGCTTCGAGCTTCGAGCTTCGAGCTTCGAGCTTCGAGCTTCGAGCTTACGGCTTCCGGCGCAGCCGCAGCCCCGCCAGTACCAGCAGGGCGGCCAGCAGCCAGGCGGGCCAGCTGCCCGTGCGGGTGAAGGGGGTGAGGCCTTGCATGGGCGTGACCTCGCCCTCGAGCACGGTGGCCTCGAACTGCGGTGCCCGGGCCGTGACCCTGCCCCGGGGGTCGATGAGGGCGGTGACGCCGTTGCTGGTGGCACGCACCACCGGGCGGCCGTTCTCCAGGGCCCGCAGGCGGGCCATCTGCAGGTGCTGCAGTGGCCCGATGGAGGCACCGAACCAGGTGTCGTTGGAGACCGTGAGCAGCACCCCGGCATCGCGGGCTCGCGAGGCCACCAGGTCGGCATAGATGATCTCGTAGCAGATGGCGTTGCCGAGGGTCAGCTCACCGGCGCGGATCGGCGCCTGGTCGGCCGGACCCGGGGTCATGGTCGGTGCCGGCAGATCGAAGAAGGCGATGGCCCCGCGCAGCAGGCTCTCCAGGGGCAGGTACTCGCCGAACGGCACCAGGTGGGCCTTGCGATACTCGCCCTCCACGTCGCCCCGGCCGACGACGCTGTTGTAATAGAGGCCGCCATCGTCGCGCTGCAGGACGCCGGTCAGCAGGTCGGTGCCCGTCGGCAGGCTGGCCAGGGCGCGCTCGAGGATGGGCGCGGCCTGGTCCTCGAACATGGGCAGGGCGGCCTCGGGCCAGATCACCAGGTCGACGTCTTCGCCCAGTCCGCGGGTCATCGAGAGATAGGTGTCAACTGCACGGCGCTGCCCCTCGGGGGTCCACTTGATCAGTTGGGGGAGGTTGCCCTGCAGCAGGGCGACGCGTACCGGTTCGCCGGCGGGGGAAGACCACTGGGCGGGCAGGGCCAGCGGCACCAGCCATAGCACGGCGAGCGGCGCGGCGGCCCACCAGCGGCGCCGCAGGACCTCCACGCCCAGGCTGCCCGTCAGGGCGGTGATCAGCGTCAGCAGGTAGATGCCGCCCACCGGCGCCCAAGGGGCGAGGGGCGAGTCCACCTGGCCACTGCCCAGCAGCAACCAGGGGAAACCGGTGAACAGCCAGGTGCGCAGCCATTCGCCGAGCACCCAGGCGCCCGCAAAGCTCAGCGCCGCCAGGCGCGGCCCGCACAGCCGCCGGTAGAGCCACAGGGTGACGGCGAAGAACAGCGCCAGGCCGGCGACGAACAGCGCGGTGAGGAAGAGCGCCAGGAGCACGCCGGTGTAGCCGTAGTCATGGATCGAGACGTAGACCCAGGAGGCCCCGGAGCCGAATAGCCCCAGGCCATAGCACCAGCCGCGAAGCGCCGCCTGGGCGGGCGTCAGCGCATGCAGGCCCAGGTAGACGAGGCCGGCGGCTACCGGCCCCAGCCACCAGAGCGTGAAGGGGGCGGCACTCAGGGTAGTGAGGCCGCCGGCGAGCAGGGCTGCCAGGCAGCCCAGTGACGGGGTCAGGCGGGCGTCAGCCATGGGGTCCATCCGTGGTCATGGGGGCGCGTCACTCCTCGGCGCTCTCCTCGCAGGGCTCGGCCTCGAGCAGGCGGATGCGACGGTTGTCGGCGTTGAGCACCGTGAAGCGCCAGCCACCGATCTCGGTGTGCTCGCCGCGTCCCGGCAGGTGGCCGAAACGCTGCATCACCAGGCCGCCGAGGGTATCGAACTCGTCGTCCGAGAAGCGAGTGTCGAAGCGGTCGTTGAAGTCCTCGATGGTGGTCAGGGCGCGAATGGCATAGCGCTCGTCCCCCAGTGCGCGGATATCGATCTCTTCGTCGATGTCGTGCTCGTCCTCGATCTCGCCGACGATCTCCTCGAGGATGTCCTCGATGGTGACGATGCCCGCCGTGCCGCCATACTCGTCGACCACCACCGCCATGTGGTTGCGGGTGTCCTGGAACTCCTTGAGCAGGCTGTTGAGGCGCTTGGATTCGGGCACGAACATCGCCGGTCGCAGCACCTCGTCGAGCTGGAAGGGCAGGCCGTTCCCCTGGCCGCCGCGCAGCAGCGGCAGCAGGTCCTTGGCCAGCAGGATGCCCTTGACCTCGTCGAGGTTCTCGCCGATCACCGGATAGCGGGAATGGCCGGTCTCGAGTATCACCGGCAGATATTCCTCGAGGGGCTGGTCGAGAGCGATGGCGGTGATCTGGGAGCGCGGGATGAGGACCTCGCGCACCTGCTGGTCGCTGATGTTCAGGGCGCCCTCGATGATCATCATGGCGTCCTGGTCGAGCTTGAGGCGCGAGCCTGCCTGACGCAGAAACTCCAGCAGTTCGTCGCGGGAGCTGGGTTCATCGCTGTCGCTGGACAGGGCGCTGAACAGCTTGTCGAGCCAGGACTTGCTGCCCTGGCTGCTCGATCGATCTTCGCTCATGCGTCGGCTCTCTCGTCCTCGGTATCGGAATCGCGATTCGACGGCGCATAGGGGTCGGCGATCCCCAGCGACGCGAGTATCTCACGCTCGAGGGCTTCCATGGCCTCGGCCTCGGTGTCCTCCAGGTGGTCATGGCCTAGCAGGTGCAGGGTGCCGTGGACCACCATGTGAGCGTAGTGAGCGCGCAACGACTTGTCCTGCTCGGCGGCCTCGCGGGCCACCACCGAGTGGCAGACCACCAGGTCACCGAGCAGCGGCAGTTCGACCCCGGGCGGGCTCTCGAAGGGAAAGGACAGCACGTTGGTGGGCCTGTCCCTGCCGCGGTAGTCGCGATTGAGGGTCTGGCCCTCGGCTTCGTCGACGAAGCGGATGGTGAGCTCATGGCGTGGCTCATCGGCATGGCGCGCCAGCACCGCGGCCACCCAGGCCTCGAGCTCGCCCTGGGCCGGCAGGCCGTCGGCCTCGAGGGCGACCTGGCGGTCGATGAGGAGGGGGCTCATGAGTCGGCAGGCCCCTGGTCGTCGTGGCGTTGCTTGTCCTGCCGGGCGCGCTCCAGGCGATCCTGTCGCAGGAGCTCGCGCTCCTCGCGCTGGGCGCGCTCGGAGGCTTCCTGTTCGGCCTCGAAGTGGTCATAGGCCTCGATGATGCGCTGCACCAGGGGGTGGCGCACCACGTCCTTGGCGGCGAAGTGGGTCACGCCGATGCCGGGGGTCCCCTTGAGCACCTCGAGCACCTGGATCAGCCCCGAACTCTGGCCGCGGGGCAGGTCGACCTGGGTGACGTCGCCGGTGATCACCGCCGTGGAGCCGAAGCCGATGCGGGTCAAGAACATCTTCATCTGCTCGCGGGTGGTGTTCTGGCTCTCGTCGAGGATGATGAAGGCGTTGTTGAGAGTGCGCCCGCGCATGTAGGCCAACGGGGCGATCTCGATCACCTGGCGTTCGATCAGCTTGGCCACCTGCTCGAAGCCGATCATCTCGTAGAGGGCGTCATAGAGCGGGCGCAGGTAGGGATCGATCTTCTGGGCCAGGTCTCCGGGCAAGAAGCCGAGCTTCTCGCCGGCCTCCACGGCCGGGCGCACCAGCAGGATGCGGCGCACTTCCTGTTGGTTGAGCGCCTCTACCGCCGCCGCCACGGCCAGGTAGGTCTTGCCGGTGCCCGCCGGGCCGATGCCGAAGTTGATGTCGTGGGCGCGTATGCTCTGCACGTAGCCCTGCTGATTGAAGCCGCGGGGCTTGATCAGCGTGCGCGGGGTCCGCAGCAGCACCTCGTCCTCCGGCTCGCCGCCTTCCTCCTCGTCCAGCGCCTCCAGGCCCGACTCCTGCAGGAAGAGGTGCACGGTGTCCGGCTCCAGGTCGGTGGCCTCGGTCTCGCGGTAGAGGTGTTCCAGCACGTTGGCGGCGGCCTTGACGCGATGGGTCGGTCCGGCGAGCTGGAAGATGTTGCCGCGGTTGCGAAGCGTGATGCCGAGCCGCGACTCGACCAGCTTGAGGTGCTCGTCACGCTGGCCGCAGAGGTTGGCTAGGCGACGCGGGTCGTTGGGCTCGAGGTTCAGGGTGACGATGCGGTTGGCCGGAGAAGATGGCTGGCTCAAGACAGGGGAATCCGTGCAGGGAGAATGTAGGGTCAGCTTACTGCCCCGGCGCTGGCCGGGGCAATCGTGACACTCAGAAGCGAGCGGGGGAGGCCAGTTCGCCGCGCAGCGAGTTGGGCAGCGCCTCGCTGATCTCCACGTCGACGAAGACGCCGATCAGCTCGAAGGGGTTGGCGGCACGGAAGTTGACCACGCGGTTGTTCTCGGTGCGCCCGGAGAGCTGGCCCGGGTCCTTCGGCGAGAAGCCGGTGACCAGGATGCGCTGGGTGGTACCCACCATGCGCCGGCTGATCTGCATCGCCTGCTGGTTGATGCGCTCCTGGAGGATCGCCAGGCGCTGCTTCTTGATGCCTTCCGGGGTGTCGTCCGGAAGGTCGGCCGCCGGCGTACCGGGGCGTGCCGAGTAGACGAAGCTGAAGGAGTGGTCGAAGCCGATGCGGTGGATCAGGTCCATGGTGGCCTCGAAGTCCGCCTCGGTCTCGCCGGGGAAGCCGATGATGAAGTCCGAGGAGAAACTGATGTCCGGGCGCAGTGCGCGGATGCGCTCCATCTTGTCGACGTACTCCTCGACGGTGTGGCCGCGCTTCATGGCCGCGAGCACGCGATCCGAGCCGGCCTGCACCGGCAGGTGCAGGTGGCTGACCAGCTCGGGGATCTCCGCGTAGGCCTCGATCAGGCTGTCGGTAAACTCCACCGGGTGGGAGGTGGTGAAGCGGATGCGGTCGATGCCCTCTACCGCCGCCACGCAACTGATCAGCTCGGCCAGGTCGATCTCGTCGCCCAGCTGGTTCTCGCCGCGGTAGGCATTGACGTTCTGGCCCAGCAGGTTGATCTCGCGCACGCCCTGGTCGGCCAGGTGGATCACCTCGTCCATCACCGCCTCGAAAGGCCGCGAGACCTCCTCACCGCGGGTATAGGGCACCACGCAGAAGGTGCAGTATTTGGAGCAGCCCTCCATCACCGAGACGAAGGCGGTGGCGCCGTCGGAGCTCGGCTTGGGCAGGTGGTCGAACTTCTCGATCTCAGGGAAGGTGACGTCGACCACCGAGATCTGGTCGTTGCGGCGCGAGTCGAGCATGGACGGCACCCGATGCAGGGTCTGGGGCCCGAACACCATGTCGACATGGGGCGCGCGCTTGCGCAGCGCCTCGCCCTCCTGGCTGGCCACGCAGCCCCCGACGCCGATCACCAGGTCGGGGTTGGCCTCCTTGAGCTTCTTCCAGCGCCCCAGCTGGTGGAACACCTTCTCCTGGGCCTTCTCGCGGATGGAGCAGGTGTTGAGCAGGATGACGTCGGCATCGCGCTCGTCGTCGGTGAGCTCGAGCTGGTGGGATTCGCCGAGCAGATCCGCCATGCGCGCGGAGTCGTACTCGTTCATCTGGCAGCCGTGCGTCTTGATGAAGAGTTTCTTCGCCATAAGAATAGGTCGCGGCTTCTGGCGCGACGGTGCACCGTTGGATGGACGTTGGCGGGCGGCCGAATGGCCACCCGGGACAAGACCCGCCATTATACGCCGCGGCCGCCATCGGGGCCAGCTGCCGGCCGGCGCGACTGTGGTACCCTGTGTGCCTTACGCGACAGAGCCGCTCCACGCGAGCCTTGGACAGCCAGGACAACGGCATGACGATACACAGACTCAAGATTCTGACACTGGGCGTGGCGCTCGCGACGCTCCCCCAAGCCCTGCATGCTCAGGAGGCGGCCAACGCCACCGCCTGGGTGTCGGACGAACTTTCTACCTATGTGCGCAGCGGCCCGACCGACGGCTACCGAATCATCGGCACCCTGACCGCCGGTGAGCCGGTGACGGTCCTGGAGACCAGCGGCGACTACAGCCGGGTGGAAGACGGAGACGGCGACACCGTCTGGGTGCTCAGCCGCGAGCTGCAGGAGGCCCCCAGCGCCCAGCAGCAACTGCCGGCGCTGGAAGCCCGGGTGGAGGAGCTGACCAATGAGCTTTCCGGCATCAACGACACCTGGGAGAGCCGTACCGCGTCGATGACCGAGACCCTCGAGGTCCGCGAGCAGCGCATTGCCGAGCTCGAGGCGCGTAACGCGGCGCTCGAAGGGGAGACCGAGCAGTCGCGCGCCACCATCCGCGAGCTCCAGGCCCGCCTGGATACCCAGGAGGAAGACTTGCTGATGCGCTACTTCATGTACGGTGGCGGGGTTGCCGGGGCCGGCCTGCTGGTGGGGTTGATCGTGCCCCACCTGCCGCGCCGTCGCCGCAAGCGCGATCGCTGGTTCTGATGCCGGCTTGGCTGGGGGAATGATGGCCAACGAATGGCGGGAGCGCTGGCGCGAGGGGCGCATCGGTTTTCACCGTGATCGGCCTCACCCGGCGCTGGTCCGTCACTGGCCTGGCCTGGGAGTGCGGGCCGGCACCAAGGTGCTGGTGCCGCTGTGCGGCAAGAGCCTGGACATGCGCTGGCTGGCGCGCCATGACCACCCGGTGTTGGGCATCGAGCTGGCCGGGCAGGCCATCGAGGCGTTCGTCGCCGAGGGCGTAGGGGAGGTGACCCGCTATCGCCAGGCCGGCTTCGACATCTGTCGCCAGGGCAGCGTGGAGCTGTGGTGCGGCGACTTCTTCCACTTTCATATCGAACAGGCGGCGGAGATCGGGGCCTTCTACGACCGCGCCGCCCTGATCGCCCTGCCGGCGGCCACCCGCCAGCGCTACGCCTTCCATCTTGCCCAGCTGATCTCCCCCGGTGCCCGAGGGCTGCTGATCAGCCTGACGCGCGGCCCCGGCGGGCCACCGTTCAGCGTCTCCGCCGAGGAGGTGCGCGAGCTGTTTGCGCCCAACTTTCGCGTCACCCACCTGGAGGACGGCGAGCCGGAGCCCAGCGGCTTTCGCGAGAGTGCCTGGGCGCTGGAGCGCCGCGGCCCGCTGGTCTGAGCGGATTCAGCGCGCCAGCAGTCGTCCCAGCTCGGGGTCGCGGAAGGCGCGGTCGAGGCCATCGGAGAGCAGCTCGTTGACCATGCGGGTGTTGGCCTTCTTGTCGGGGCGCATGGCATAGCTCTGGGTGCGGCGCGAGGTATAGGTGCCGGCATAGGTGTTGCCGGCGTTGATCGCCTCGGCGATCAGTACCGCCTCGAGCCGTGCCTCGTCGATAAGGGGACGGCTCTCGCCACGCTCGTAGCCCAGGTGATCCAGGGTCAGCGTCAGGCTGGGGCGTCCCTCGGCGCGCGCCGTGGTCGGGGTGAAGCCCATTTCCCGCACGGCGCGTTCCGCCTCCGCCTGCAGCCGCGGCACCAGTTCGTGAACGTTGACGGTGATCACGGCGGTGGACATGGCGCTGCCGGTGCGGGTGCCGATCACCTCGCTGTCGCGGCCATCCACGGCGGTGACCGTGACCGCCTGGCCGCTGCCACTCTGCGGCACCCGGGCGGTGCGCTTGGGGTCGAGCTGCAGGTAGTGGGGGCTGGCACAGCCGGCCAGCCAGCCGGTGGCGAGGAGCAGGGCACAGGCCCCCAGGACGTGACGACGCTGCATGGAAGGTCTCCCGATGATGGCAGGACATCGAGTATATCCCCCGGCCCTAGGCGCGGGAACCGCTGTCGCGACCCGTTCCGTGCGAGCGGTTACACTGCAGGGATAGCCACAGGAGCCGCGACATGATCCGACCCGCCACCCGGGAGGAGTTCCCACAGCTTGTCGACATCTGGCTGCGTGCCTCTCAGAAGGCCCACCCGTTCATCTCCGAGGCCTGCTGGAGGGCACGTGCCGATGACATGGCGCTTCGCCGCCTGCCCGCCTGCGAGGTGCAGGTGCTGGAGGCTGGCCGACGCGTGATCGGCTTCTGCGCCATGCATGGTGACCGCCTCGAGGCGCTGTTCGTCGACCCCGAGGTGCAGAGCTTCGGGCATGGCACCGGCCTGATGGCCCACGCCATGGAGGGCCACCGCACCATCACCCTCTGGGTCTATTCCCGCAACGTGCGCGCCGTCTCCTTCTACCGGCGGCTGGGCTTTTGCATCGTCGATGAGCGTGAGGACCCGGAGACCGGGGAGCAGGAGTCGCTTATGGCCTGGTCACGCTGAGGCGTCTGGCGAGGTCCTGACCCTCGTGGGGCTCTGGTAGAATGCCCGGGATCGCCTGCCCACCCCATGACGGACGACCCCATGACCGACACGACCCGCGACTTCCTGATCGCTCCTTCCATCCTCTCCGCCGATTTCGCCCGGCTGGGCGCGGAAGTGGATGATGTGCTGGCCTCCGGCGCCGACATCATCCACTTCGACGTGATGGACAACCACTACGTCCCGAACCTCACGATCGGGCCGATGCTCTGCGAGGCCCTGCGCAAGCATGGGGTGAGCGCGCCCATCGACGCCCACCTGATGGTCAGGCCGGTGGATCGGCTGATCGGGGACTTCATCGACGCGGGGGCCAGCTACATCACCTTCCACCCCGAGGCCTCGGACCATATCGACCGCTCCCTGCAGCTGATCCGCGACGCCGGCTGCCGGGCGGGCCTGGTGTTCAACCCGGCCACGCCGCTCACCTATCTCGACTACGTGATGGACAAGGTCGACATGATCCTGCTGATGAGCGTCAACCCGGGGTTCGGGGGCCAGTCGTTCATCCCCGGGACCCTGGACAAGCTGCGCGAGGCGCGGCGGCGCATCGATGCCTCGGGTCGCCCGATCCGCCTGGAGATCGATGGCGGGGTGAAGGTCGACAACATCGCCGAGATCGCCCGGGCCGGGGCCGATACCTTCGTGGCCGGCTCGGCGGTGTTCAAGGCGCGCAACGAGGCCGACCCGCACCGCTACGACAGCGTGATCCGAGAGTTCCGCGACCAGCTGGCCAGGGCATAGGGCGCCCCGTGGAGGAGTCGCTCCCCGCTCCCCTATGGCACCTCTATCTGGTGGAGACCGCCGGCGGTGCGCTGTACACCGGGATCACCACCGACGTGGCCCGACGCCTGGCCGAGCACCGTGCCGGCCGGGGGGCCAAGGCGCTGCGCGGCAAGGGGCCGCTGGTGCTTCGCCACCAGGAGCCCGTCGGCAGCCGCGGTGAGGCCTTGCGCCTGGAGGCACGCCTGAAGCGCCTGACCGCGTCGGCCAAGCGCACCTGGCTGACAGAGCGCAAGGCGGCGACGGCAGAGGTCCTGCTGACCTGATGACCTGTCCGGATGAGGCGCCTGGGTCAGTGAAGCTTCATGCGCGGCTTGAGGAAGCGGTTGATGCCATCCACCACCACGATGAGGCCCGTCTTGAGGGTGCCGTGGATGGCGCGCTGGTGCATGCGGTAAAGCGAGGCATAGAAGAACTTCGCCAGGTGTCCCTCGATGAACAGGCTGCGTGCCGAGGCCCCGCGCATCAGGCTGCCGACGGCTTCGAAGTGCGCCAGCGAGATCAGCGACCCTCGGTCCCGATAGACGAAGGGCTCGAGCGGCTTGCCGTCCAGTTGGGCGAGCAGGTTGCGATAGAGCGTCGAGACCTGCTGGTGGGCGGTCTGGGCGCGCGGGGGCACCGTGCTGCCATCTCCCTGGGGGCAGCTGGCACAGTCTCCCATGGCGAAGACATGGGGATCCTCCGTGCTCTGCAGGGTCGCGTGGACCTTGAGTCGGTGGTTGGATTCCGTCGGCAGTCCCAGCTCGGAGAGGAAGGGCGGGGCCTTGATGCCGGCCGCCCAGACGCCGAGATTGATGTCGATGCGCTGGCCATCGGCGGTATGAATCGCGCTGGCCTCTACGCGAGTCACGCGGGTGGCAGCATGAAGTTTCACGCCGAGGCCCTCGAGTTCCTGATGGACCGCCTGACTGATGCGTTCGGGCAGGGCCGGCAGGATCCGGGGGGCGGCTTCGATCAGGTGAACCTCGAGGTGGTCACTGTCCAGGTCCGTGACGCCGTAGCTGTGCAGCATGCGCGAGGCTTCATGGAGCTCTGCCGCGAGTTCCACCCCGGTGGCGCCGGCGCCGACGATGCCGACGACCATGCGGGCATGCCGTTCACTGCCCGGGTCGCTGTGACGCAGGAAGGTGTTGAGCATGTCCCGGCGGAAGGCTTCGGCCTGTTGCGGGCTGTCGAGGAAGTGGCAGTGCTCGTCGACGCCCGGCGTGCCGAAGTCATTGCTGACGCTGCCCAGTGCCAGCACCAGAAGGTCATATTCCAGCGTGCGAGAAGGCAGCACTTCGCTGCCCTCCTCGTCGAGGATGGGGGCCAGGGTCAGAGTCCTGGCCGTGCGGTCGACGTTACTGAGGGTGCCGCGCTGGAAACGGTAGCCGTGGTGGCTGGCATGGCCCACGTAGGCGATCTCGTCGAGTCCCGAGTCCAGCGCCCCGGTGGCGACCTCATGCAGCAGCGGCTTCCAGATGTGCGTGGCATTGCGGTCGACCAGCACGATCTCGGCGCGCCCGCGCCTGCCGAGCTTGCGGCCGAGCCGCGAGACCAGTTCGAGGCCGCCGGCGCCACCTCCGACCACGACGATTCTTGGCACACTCATGCAGCGACTCCAGTAAGGGAAGGGTCTCCAGCATAAGCCCTTGCCCGATTTCCTGCCCATGGCCTGTCCGGCATAATGGCCGCCCGACTGCATCGCGAGAGGCATCATGCACCCCATACTGAACGACATCCGCCTGGTGACCTTCGACCTGGACGGCACCCTGATCGACTCGGTGCCTGATCTGGCCTTGGCCGTGGACGCGGCGCTGGCCGATCTGGGCCTGCCCGCTGCCGGCGAGACCAGGGTCCGCGACTGGGTGGGCAACGGCTCGCTGGTGCTGATGGAGCGGGCGTTGCGGTTCGCAACACAGGTTAGCGAGGTGCCGGGGACTGATCGCAGAGGGGGTCCTATGCCAGGGGTGAGGAGCACTGCTCCGAACGGGCTGGCCATGGATGGCCAGCACCGGCCCTGCGAGCGAAGCGGGACGCGAGAGCGAAGCAGGGCATCGGTAGCGCCCAGGGAGGGGTTCACAGCGCCCCCTCGTAGATCAGTCGCCGGAAAAGCCTCGCGTGAAGGCGGTGAAGAAATCGATAAAGTGTTGCTGGAGCAGGCCCACACCGACTTTCTTGACCACTACGGTCGCGACCCAGGCGCTCATACCCGGCTCTATCCCGGGGTTCGTGAAGCGCTGGACGGCCTGCGCGATCGGGGTCTTCCGCTGGCACTGGTGACCAACAAGCCGAGCGCCTTCATCGCGCCGATCCTCGAGGCCTTCGGCCTGCAGGCGCACTTCGGCCTGTGCCTGGGAGGCGACAGCCTGGCGCAGAAGAAGCCCGACCCGGCCCCGCTGTTGCATGTGGCAGCCCACTTCGACATCTCACCCTCGGCCTGCCTGATGGTCGGTGACTCTCGCCACGACATCGAGGCCGGACGCGCCGCGGGGTTTCGCACCCTGGCCGTGCCCTACGGCTACAATCACGGCGAGCCAGTGCGCGACAGCGGGCCAGATGGCGTGGTTGAATCGCTGGCGGAACTCGTTTAACGTGATTTTGGCTAATGCTATAAGCGCGGCCCAATCAATATGTTATTGCTATAAGACGCGGAAACCCCTTGATGATCAGCCGCACGAAGCCGGACACCCTCTCGACCGCTGGTGGCGCCATGGCCGCCGTACGACGCCTGCCCCGTTCGCCTGCCCGCGGCGGCTGGCGATGGTGACGCTCGCCTCGCGAGCCTGATCCGCGGCGCTTCTGCGCCCACCATTGCCAACCCGTCATATCGAGGACCCGGGCATGATGACTCCCGAACGCTTCCGCGAGCTGGCCGACGCCGGCTACAACCGCATCCCGGTCACCCGCGAGGTGCTGGCCGATCTCGACACGCCGCTCTCCACCTATCTCAAGCTGGCCGACGAGCCCTGGACCTTCCTGCTGGAGTCCGTGCAGGGCGGCGAGAAGTGGGGTCGCTACTCGATCATCGGGCTGCCCTGCCGCGAACGGCTCGAGGTCCGGGGCTTCACCGTCAGCCATATCATCGATGGCGAGCTCCAGGGCGCCGCCGAGGTGGAGGATCCGCTCGAGTGGATCGAGCAGTTCCAGGCCCGCTTCAAGGTGCCACGCCTCGATGAGCAGCCGCGCTTCGACGGGGGCCTGGTGGGGTACTTCGGCTACGACACCATCCGTTACATCGAGCCGCGCCTGCGGGGTGTCGAGAAGCCCGACCCGATCGGTGTGCCGGACATCCTGCTGATGGTCTGCAACGACCTGGTGGTGTTCGACAACCTCTCCGGGCGACTGGCGCTATGGACGCATGCCGACCCCGCCGAGCCTGAGGCCTACGCCCGCGCCCTGGACCGGCTGGAACGCCTGGAGATCCGCCTGCGCAGTGCCACCTTCAACACCATCAGCCCCGGTACCGGGCGCGCCGCGGTGGAGGAGGGGCACTTCACCTCGGGCCTCACCGAGGAGGGCTTCAAGGCGGCCGTGGAGAAAATCAAGGAGTACGTGCTGGCCGGCGACGTCATGCAGTGCGTGCCGTCCCAGCGCATGTCGATCCCCTACCAGGCGCCGCCGCTCGACCTCTACCGGGCGCTGCGCAGCCTCAACCCCTCGCCCTACATGTTCTACCTGAACCTGGGCGATCATCAGGTGGCGGGCTCCTCGCCGGAGATCCTCACGCGGTTGGAGGACGGCGAGGTCACGGTGCGGCCCATTGCCGGCACCCGCAAGCGCGGCCACAGCGAGGAGGAGGATCGTGCCCTGGAGGCCGACCTGCTGGCCGACCCCAAGGAGCTCGCCGAGCACCTGATGCTGATCGACCTGGGGCGCAACGACGTGGGACGCATCAGCGAGACCGGCTCGGTGAGGGTGACCGACAAGATGGTGGTGGAGCGCTACTCCCACGTCATGCACATCGTCTCCAACGTCGTCGGACGCCTGAAGCCGGGCCTTTCCGCCATGGACGTGCTGCGCGCCACCTTCCCGGCGGGCACCGTCTCCGGCGCCCCCAAGATCCGCGCGCTGGAGATCATCGACGAGGTGGAGCCGGTCAAGC
Source organism: Halomonas sp. 11-S5 (assembly GCF_029889825.1). Lineage (NCBI taxonomy): Bacteria > Pseudomonadati > Pseudomonadota > Gammaproteobacteria > Oceanospirillales > Halomonadaceae > Halomonas > Halomonas sp. 11-S5. The sequence continues at coordinate 23,892 of NZ_JARANW010000009.1, read as the reverse complement.
GCGGTGTCTACTCCGGTGCCGTGGGCTACCTCTCCTGGCACGGCAACATGGACACCGCCATCGCCATCCGCACGGCGGTGATCAAGGATGGCCAGCTGCACGTGCAGGCCGGCGCGGGCATCGTCGCCGACTCGGTGCCCGAGATGGAGTGGCAGGAGACGCTCAACAAGGGCCGCGCCCTGTTCCGCGCCGTGGCCATGGCCGAACGCGGCCTGGACAACCTCGAGTGACCCCTGATTCCTGTCGCCCGGCGCTGGCCGGGCGAGTGCCGGAGAGCGCACCATGTCCGTGCTGATGATCGACAACTACGACAGCTTTACCTTCAACGTGGTCCAGTACCTCGGGGAGTTGGGCGCCGAGGTGGTGACCCACCGCAACGACGCCATTACCCTGGAGGAGATCGAGGCCCTGGCCCCGAGCCACCTGGTGATCTCGCCGGGGCCCTGCACCCCCGACCAGGCCGGCATCTCCATGGCGGCCATCCACCGCTTCGCCGGGCGTATCCCCGTGCTGGGCATCTGCCTGGGGCACCAGGCCATCGGCCAGGTCTATGGCGGCAAGGTGGTCCGCGCGCCCCAGGTGATGCATGGCAAGACCTCGCGGATCCGCCACCTCGGCCAGGGCGTGTTCGGGGGCCTCGAAGACCCGCTGGAGGTGACGCGCTACCATTCGCTGGTGGTGGCACGCGAGGGCCTGCCCGACTGCCTCGAGGTTACCGCCTGGTGCGACGACGACGATGTCACCCCGGGGCTGATCATGGGGCTGCGCCACCGTGAGCTGGATGTCGAGGGCGTACAGTTCCATCCCGAGTCGATCCTGACTCGCCAGGGCCACGAGCTGCTGGCCAACTTTCTCAAACGTCATGTCTAGGCGCCGCTGAGCCGAGCCTGAGTCGAGGCTGATTAGAGGATAGTGATTATGCAGATGCGAGAGGCCATCGGTGCGGTGATGCGCCGTGAGAACCTGAACTTCGCCGAGACCCACGAGGTGATGCGCCAGATCATGACCGGCGCGGCCAGCGATCCCCAGATCGCCGCCTTCCTGGTGGGCATGGCCATGAAGGGCGAGACCGCCGAGGAGATCAGTGCCGCGGCCCAGGTGATGCGCGAACTGATGAACCCGGTCCGGCTGCAGGCCGACAACGTGGTCGACATCGTCGGCACCGGCGGCGATGGCGCCAATCTGTTCAACGTCTCCACCGCGGCGAGCTTCGTGGTCGCCGCGGGCGGGGCGCACGTGGCGAAGCACGGCAACCGCGGGGTCTCCTCCTCGTCGGGCAGTGCCGACCTCTTCGCCGTGGCGGGCATCAACCTGAACCTGGATGCCGAGCAGGTGGGCCGCTGCATCGAGCAGGTGGGCGTGGGCTTCATGTTCGCTCCCAACCATCACCCGGCGATGCGCTATGCCGTGGGCCCGCGTCGCGAGATGGGGGTGCGCACCCTGTTCAATATCCTGGGGCCGCTGACCAATCCCGCTGGCGCCCCCAACCAGGTGCTGGGGGTCTATGCCCCCGAGCTGGTGCCGCTGATGGCCGAGGTGCTCCGGCGCCTGGGCAGCGAGCACGTGCTGGTGGTGCATGCCGAGGATGGCCTCGACGAGATCTCGCTGGCGCAGCCGACCCTGGTCGCCGAACTGAAGGACGGCGAGATCCGCGAGTACACCATCACCCCCGAGGACTTTGGCATCGAACGCCACTCTCTGGATCCGCTACGGGTCAAGACCGCCGAGGACAGCCTGCGACTGGTCGAGCAGGCCCTGGTGGGCGAGGGGCCGGCGGCGGACATCGTGGCGCTAAACGCCGGCGCGGCCCTCTACGTCTCGGGCGTGTCCGACAGCCTCGCGGAGGGCGTGGCCATGGCCCAGGACGCCCAGGCCTCCAAGTTGCCGCTCGAGAAACTCAGGGAGCTCGCCAACTTCACCCGCGTGTTCACCCAGTGAGGCCCGACATGACCGATCCCCGTTCCCTGCCCACCATCCTCGGGCGCATCCTGGCCCGCAAGGAGGAGGAGGTCGCCGAACGCCGCCGTGTCGTCTCCGAGCAGGAACTGCTGCGCCTGGGCGCCGAGCAAGCCGCGCCGCGGGGCTTCGTCGCCGCCCTCGACCGCGCCATCCAGGCCGGCGATCCGGCGGTGATCGCCGAGATCAAGAAGGCCTCGCCCTCCAGGGGGGTGATCCGCGAGGACTTTCGCCCCAGCGAGATCGCCGCGAGCTATGCCGAGGGCGGTGCGGCCTGCCTCTCGGTGCTCACCGATGCCGACTTCTTCCAGGGCCACGAGGATTACCTGATCGAGGCGCGCGAGGCCTGCGACCTGCCGGTGATCCGCAAGGACTTCATCACCCACGGTTACCAGGTTAGCGAGGCGCGCGCCCTCGGCGCCGACTGCATCCTGCTGATCGTCGCCGCCCTCGACGATGCCCGGATGGCGGACCTGCATCGCCAGGCCGTGGAACTGGGCATGGACGTGCTGGTGGAGGTGCACGACGCCCGGGAGCTCGACCGGGCGCTCAAGCTCGACCTCGACCTGGTGGGGATCAACAACCGCGACCTGCACACCTTCAATACCCGGCTCGGGACCACCCTGGAGCTGCTGCCGCGCATTCCCGCCAGCGTCAGCGTGGTCACCGAGTCCGGCATCCATACCCGCGACGACGTGCTGCGCATGCGCGAGCATGACGTCAACGCCTTCCTGGTCGGCGAGGCCTTCATGCGCGAGGCGGAGCCGGGCGAGGCGTTGCGGCGGCTGTTTTTCTGATCCTCCTGCGCAAGCGGCAGCGGGCAGCCTTCGGGTTGCCCGTTGTGGTTTCCGGCATCGGGCGTGGCTCAGAAGGCGGGAGAGTCCGGGTAGACCAGGCTGATCAGGCGCTCCCCCGGCTGGGGTTCGAGGGGGACTGGTCGCTGGCGACGCGGATCTGCTCCTGGACATCGATGCAGAACAGCGGCAGCAGGCGACGCGCATGGGTCGCGACATCGGCGTCGACGTCGAAGGCCTCGTTCAATCGCGTGGTTCTCACCTCCGCCCCCTGGGCCACCAGGCTCGCCAGCTTGTGCCAGGTCACCTGCTCGCCGAACAGGCGGGGCAGCTCGGCCAGTTGCCGGGGCCGCTCCCTCTCGGCGTCGCGCTCCCCGTCGATCTCCAGCTGGAAGACCTTGCCATGACCCAGTCTCCCCTCGAAGTGCAGGGCGGTCAGGTCGTTCTGTTCGCGATAGGGGGAGAGGGGCAGGAAGTGCCCCAGGCCGGTTATCTCCAGGTGCTCCTGGGCATGTGCCGAGGTCGGGTTGCCGAAATAGGTCGGCAGGCCGGCCATGCGCGCCTCCTCCAGGGCATCTACGATCATGGTCGCAGAGGCGCACGGCGAAGCCCGCCTCCTGAAGGGCCTGGCCCACGGTGCGTGCGACCGGGTTGGCGCCGAGGATCAGGAACCCCCTGGGCGGCGGGGTGGTGACGCCGAGCGCGTCGGCGATGGGGCGGGAGAGCAGGCTCTGGATCACTACCGTGGCGATGATCACCATGAAGGTCACCGGCACCAGCATCTCGGCCCCCTCGAGCCCTTGGGCCTCGAGCTTGAAGGCGAACAGCGAGGCCACCGCCGCCGCCACGATGCCCCGCGGCGAGATCCAGGCCAGCAGTGCCTTCTCCCGCCAGTCGAGCCCGCTGCCCGCGGTGCAGAGCCACACGGTCAGCGGTCGCGCCACCAGCATCAGTACCCCCAGGTAGGCCCAGGCCGGCCAGCCCAGCAGGGCCAGCTATCGAGGTCGAGCCGCGTGTCAACCCCGAATAGAAATGTCCGCGTTCTACCGATCTAAGATGTCCGGTCGTTACCGATGGATGGCCAGTCCGATCAGTTCTCGGCCTCGGCTGCTTCCTCCTGGTCAGCGGTGGGTTGTGGCTCCATCTGTGGGCGCTGGTTGAGCAGGCCCGCCTTGCGCTTATCCTTGAGCCGCCAGGCGAGCCACTGGCAGGCGAGGGAGAGGAGACCGATGCCGGTGAGCAGGACGGCGGGGCTTTCCATGGCGAGCTTCCTGGCGAGGGGGCGGCGCTAGCGGCTCTGCTTGAGCACCGCCAGCAGGGCCTGCAGCGGATGGGACAGGCCCTGGTCCGAGAACCGCGCCACCTGGCTGCGGCAGGAGTAGCCGGTGGCCAGCAGGCGGCCGGCGTTGCTGTTCTCCTCCACCACCGGCTGCCACGACTGGGCGTAGATGGTCCGGGAGGTCTCACGGTTGCGCGCCTCGTGGCCGTAGGTGCCCGACATGCCGCAGCAGCCGGTGGCGACGAGCTCCAGCTCCAGGCCGAAGGCGGCGAACAGCTGCTGCCACGCCTTGGGGCTGCCCGGGGCGTTGGTCGTCTCGGTGCAGTGGGAGAGCAGCCGGTAGCCGGGATCCTCGACGTCGAGCCCCGCGGGAGCCAACCGGGCCGCCCGCGTCACCAGCCACTCCTGCAGCATCAGCACCTCGGGCACGGCGTCCGGCCCCAGCGCCTTCACGTACTCCTGGCGATAGGTCAGGGTCATGGCCGGGTCGATGCCCACCAGCGGCACGCCGAACTCCGCCAGGGTCCTGAGGCGTCTGGCCTGCTTCTCGGCGGTGCGCGCGAAGGCCCCCAGGAAGCCCTGGACATCGAGCGGCTTGCCGTTGGGCGAGTAGGGCGCGACGAAGACCCGCATGTCCAGGCGCGAGAGCAGCTCGACGATGTCCATCACCAGCCTGGCCTCGAAGTGGCTGGTGAAGGCGTCCTGGACGAGCACCACGCTGCGCGCTTTCTGCGCCTCGGTGAGCAGGCCGAGCGACATCGGCGTGGCCTGTGCCACGCCCCAGGCGGCCAGCTGCTTCTTCAGGCTGGCGCGGGAGAGCCGCGGGCTGTCCACCAGGCCGAGCGGGCCGGCCAGCAGCCGGTCGACCAGGCGGTTGCCCAGGGCGGCGTTGTAGAGCGGCGCCACCCGGGCAAGCGTCGGCACCAGGAACTCCATGCCGCCCACCAGGTAGTCGCGCGGCGGGCGCAGGTAGCGGCCGTGGTAGACCTCCAGGAAGCGCGAGCGGGAGTCCGGGACATTGACCTTCACCGGGCACTGGCCGGCGCAGGACTTGCACGCCAGACACCCCGCCATGGCGTCGTACACTTCGTGGGAGAAGTCCTTCTCGCCGCGCCGCCTGGCCAGGGTATTCCTGAGCCGCAGCGGGAAGTCCTTGACGAAGCCCCAGGCCCCCTCGGCCTTCTTCTTCCTCGACTCTTCGACCAGGTCGATGCCGGCCTCACCCTGCAGCCGCAGCCACTCGCGGATCAGGCTGGCGCGCCCCTTGGGAGAGTGGATGCGGTCGCGGGTGGCCTTCCAGGAGGGGCACATGGCGTCATTGGGGTCGTAGTTGTAGCAGGCGCCGTTGCCGTTGCAGTAGACGGTGGCCGCGTGGGCCTGCCAGACCCGCTCGTCGATCTGGCGGTCGAACTGGCCGCGAGTGGGCACGCCGTCGATGGTCAGCAGGTTGGGGTCCACCCACTTGACGGCTTCCTCCTGAACAGAGGGGCCTGTTGTAGTGGCAGACCCCGCGGCCTCGGACGGGAGAGTCTTTCCCTCGGCTTCGGGTGCGCTCCCCACGGGTTCGGGTGGGGTGGACAAGGAAAGTGGCGAGGCGATCTTGCCGGGATTGAGCTGGTTGTGGGGATCGAAGGCCGCCTTGACCCGCTGCAGGCTGGGATAGAGCTCGCCGAAGAAGGCGGGGGAGTACTCCGAGCGCACGCCCTTGCCGTGCTCGCCCCACAGCAGGCCGTGGTGCTTCTGCGTCAGTGCGGCCACCTCGTCTGAGACCTCGCGGATCAGCCGCTCCTGGGCCGGGTCCTTCATGTCGATGGCCGGGCGCACGTGTAATACGCCGGCATCCACGTGGCCGAACATCCCGTAGGCGAGGCCCCGGGCGTCGAGGGCGGCACGGAACTCGGCGATGTAGTCCGCCAGGTGCTCCGGCGGGACGGCGGTGTCCTCGACGAAGGGGATGGGGCGCTTCTCGCCCTTGGCGTTGCCCAGCAGGCCCACGGCACGCTTGCGCATCCCGTATACCCGCTTGATGGCATCGCGCCCCTCGGCCAGCGTATAGCCCAGGCGGGGCACGCTCGCATCGGCCTCCAGGTGGCGGCAGAAGGCCTCGACGCGCTCGGCCAAGCGCGCAGGGTCGTCGTCGTTGAACTCGATCAGGTTGATGCCGTGTACCGGCGTCTCGCCCGAGGGAAAGAATTCCGCCACGCTGTCCCAGACGAAGTCCTCCATGGCCAGCATCAGCACGGTGTCGTCCACCGTCTCGATGGAGGTGGGCTGCGCCCGTGGCTGGGCTGATGGAGCGTCAAGCGCCTGCGGCTGGTCTTGTGGCGCCCGTGGCTGACCTTGTGGAGAGGAGCCCATCAGCGCCTTGGCATCGCGCAGGGCGTCCATGAAGCCGGCGTAGCGCACGTTGACCAGGGTCGAGTGCTTGGGGATCGGCAGCACGTTGAGCACCGCCTCGTCGAGCAGGCCCAGCGAGCCCTCCGAGCCGCACAGCAGGCTGTTGATGTCGAGGCGGCCTTCCGCGTTTCTCAGATGCGCCAGGTCGTAGCCGGTCAGGCAGCGGTTGAGCGGCGGGAAGGTGGCCTCGATCAGCTCGCCCTGGGTGTCGATGATCTCCCGTGCGGTGCGCAAGACCGCCCCGGTGATGTCCTGGCGCTCGCACTGGCGCCCGAGCTCGGCGTCTTCCAGCGGGCGGCTCACCAGCCGCTCGCCGCCCAGCAGCACGGTCTCGAGCTCGAGCACATGGTCGCGGGTCTTGCCGTACTCGCAGCTGCCCTGGCCGCTGGCGTCGGTTGCGATCATGCCGCCGATGGTGGCGCGGTTGGAGGTGGAAAGATCCGGCGCGAAGAAGAGCCCGTGGGGCTTGAGCGCCGCATTGAGCTGGTCCTTGACCACGCCGGCCTGCACTCGTACCCGGCGCTGCTCCACGTCGATGTCGAGGATCGCGTTCATGTGCCGCGAGACGTCCACTACCAGGCCGTCGGTGAGCGACTGGCCGTTGGTGCCGGTGCCGCCGCCGCGGGGGGTGAGGGCCACCTGGCGGTGTTCGTCACGGCCAGCCAGCCGGGCGATGCGCTCGAGGTCGGCGCCGTGCCTGGGGTAGAGCACGGCCTGGGGCAGGCGCTGGTAGATGGAGTTGTCGGTGGCCAGCACCGTGCGGGCGGCATAGTCCGGGGCGATCTCGCCCGTGAAGCCCGCGTCGCGGAGGGCGTCCAGGAAGCGCAGGTAGGGGGCGGCGAGGCCCTCGATGCGGCGCGAGTCGGCGGTATCCAGTCGTGCGATCATGGCGCTCTTGTCTGGGGAGGAGAGAGTGGCGCCACTTTACCGCGAGAGGGCGGTGTCGCGCATCCTGCCCCGGGGTGATCACCACTGGGCTGGCGTCGACACGGTGGCGCGTGGCGCCGCTGAGGCCTTTTGCCTACAATGGTTGCCCTATTTGCCGATGCCATCGCCGGCGATCCCGGCTTTGGCGATTCCCGACTTCACGACTGCAACGGACTGGATGCCATGCTCGACCCCAAACTGCTGCGCAGCGACCTCGACGTTGTCGCCCAACGACTGGCCAAGCGGGGCTTCGTCCTCGATACCGACCGTCTCGAGGCACTGGAGTCCCGGCGGCGCGAGCTGCAGGCCCAGACCGAGTCCCTGCAGAACGAGCGCAATACCCGCTCCAAGGCGATCGGCAAGGCCAAGGCCCAGGGCGAGGACATCCAGCCGCTGCTCGACGAGATGTCCGACCTGGGCGAGCGCCTGGACGTCGCCAAGGCGCGCCTGGCCGAGGTGCAGGCCGAATGGGACGAGGTGGTCAGCGGCCTGCCCAACCTGCCCCACCAGAGCGTGCCGGTGGGCGAGAGCGAGGAGGAGAACGTCGAGCTCCACCGCTGGGGGACGCCCCGCGAGTTCGACTTCGCGGTGCGCGACCATGTCGACCTGGGGGCGCTCAAGGGCCATCTGGACTTCGACCTGGCGGCCAAGCTGACCGGGGCCCGCTTCGCGGTGATGCGCGGCCCCATCGCTCGGCTGCATCGGGCGCTGACCCAGTTCATGCTCGACAAGCAGACCCTCGAGCATGGCTATGAGGAGTGCTATGTCCCTTATATGGTCAATGAGGCGTCGCTGTACGGCACCGGCCAGCTGCCCAAGTTCGGCGAGGACCTGTTTCGCCTCGACGACGAGCGCGGTTATCACCTGATCCCCACCGCCGAGGTGCCGCTGACCAACTTCGCGCGTGATGAGATCCTCGACCACCGGGCGCTGCCGATGAAGCTCACCGCCCATACGCCCTGCTTTCGCAGCGAGGCGGGCTCCCACGGCCGCGACACCCGCGGGATGATCCGCCAGCACCAGTTCGACAAGGTTGAGATGGTGCAGCTGGTCGACCCGGCCACCAGCTACGAGGCGCTGGAGGAGATGCGCGGCCACGCCGAGGCGATCCTCCAGGCGTTGGAACTGCCCTATCGGGTGGTGACCCTGTGCACCGGCGACATGGGCTTCGGGGCGGCCAAGACCTATGACCTGGAGGTGTGGTTGCCCAGCCAGGACACCTACCGCGAGATCTCCTCGGTCTCCAACTGCGAGGCGTTCCAGGCGCGGCGCATGCAGGCGCGCTTTCGCCACCCCGAGCAGAAGAAACCGCAGCTGCTGCATACCCTCAACGGCTCCGGCCTGGCGGTGGGGCGTTGCCTGCTGGCGGTGATGGAGAATCACCAGAGGGCCGATGGCTCGATCAGCGTGCCCGAGGCGCTGCGCCCCTACATGGGCGGGGTCGACACCATCAACGCTTGACCCGGCTTCGCCGGGCCAGGAGCTTGAAGCTGTAAGAGCGCCGCTTCGCGGCTGGAAGCTTGAAGAAAAACCGTGACCCTTTAGGCGCTGGACTTATGCTGCCTTCCAGCTTCCAGCTTCCAGCTTCCAGCTTCCAGCTTCCAGCTTCCAGCTTCCAGCTTCCAGCTTCCAGCTTCCAGCTTACGGCTTACGGCTTTATTTTCCAGCTGACGCTGACGCCTGCCTCGATGGTGATGGTGCCGGGACGGTACTCGGCCTGTGGCAGGCTCTCCCGGGCGTCGGCGCTCATGGCCATCATCCGCGGCTGGAAGATCGGTGAGCGGGTCTCGCTCACGGCGATTACCTCACCCAGGTCGATGCCCAGTGTCTCGGCCATCAGGGTGGCCTTGTGGCGGGCCTTCTCCAGCGCCTTGACCAGTGCCTCGTCGGTGGCGGCGTCGCGGTCGGCCAGGTCATAGCTCACGCCGTCCAGGGCATCCACGCCGGCCTTGGTCAGGGCATCGAGTAGCCTGGGCAGTCGCTCGAGGTCATCGAGCTGGAGGTGAATCGGGCGCTCGAGGCGGGTGCGCACCAGCATCTCGCGCTCGTCCTGCGCGCGCCGCTCGCCAGGCAGGTGCTCGGGTTGCACGTTCAGGGAGCCGGCACGGATCGCCTCGCGCTCCACTCCCGCCTCTTCCAGAGCGAGAATCAGGCCGGCGGCACGGGCTTCCAGCCTGTCGCGGGCCTCGCGCAGGGCATCCGGGGCGTTCACGGGCGCCTCGCGCTGGGCGATGGCCGGCGTATATTCCCACAGGCGGGCACTGAACGTGGCGCGATCCGGCACTACCTGCAGTTCGGCCTCGGCCTGGACCTCCAGGCGGCTGGGCGTCTCCGCGGCGAGGGCGCGGGGCAGCATCGGCGGCGAAGCCGCGACCATCAGCGCGGCCAGGGCCGGCACGAGCAGCGGGCGGAAGGGGCGGGCAATCGGCATGGCTCTCTCCTTGTCGCTTAGCGAACACCACGGCTTCGAGCCCGCGGGTCGGGGATGGTTCCCGACCTTTGCAATTGCCTCTCGTCCCGGCATCATGAATGAATCTTCAACGGTCGTGAGTCTGGGTATGCCCCCTCCCCAAGACAGTGAGCAGAGTACCATCCCCCTCAACCTGACCCTGGCACTGGCCGCCCTGGTGGTGATCATCGCGGGCATGCGGGTGGGCTCCAGCCTGCTGGTGCCGCTGCTGCTGGCGCTCTTCATCGCGGTCGTCTGCACCGCGCCCGTGCACTGGCTGCAACGCCTCGGGCTGAGCGCGCGGCTGGCCGTATGGCTGACGCTAGTGGTGATCGGTGGCTTCCTCTCGCTGCTCGGCCTGCTGCTGGTCAACAGTTTCGGCACCTTCATCGATGCCCTGCCGGGCATCGAGCAGAAGCTCTACCAGTACTATCTGGGACTCCTCGACGGGCTGTCCGGGCTGGGGCTCGCCATCGACACCAATCGGCTGGCCGAGCTGCTGGATTCCGAGCAGTTCGGCAGCTGGATACCCACGCTGCTCGGCGAGGTCGGCAACCTGATGATGCAGAGCGTCGTGGTGGCCCTGCTGGTGATGTTCCTGCTATTCGAGACGCTCAATTTTCGCGAGAAGGTCTCTCGTGCCCTGGCCAACCCGGCGCCGAGCCTGCGCCGCTTCAGCGAATTCAGCCTCACCCTGAAGCGCTACCTGGCCGTCAAGACACTGGTCAGCCTGGTGACAGGGGCGCTGATCTGGCTGGCCTGCAAGCTGCTGGGGGTGGACTTTCCGCTGCTGTGGGCGGTACTGGCCTTTGCGCTGAACTATATTCCCAACATCGGTTCGGCCATCGCGGCGGTGCCGCCGGTATTGCTGCTGCTGGTCTCGCCGGACGGCGGCGTGTTTGACGCCCTGATGCTCGCTGCGGCCTACCTGGGGGTCAACTTCGTGATGGGCAACATCCTCGAGCCGCGAGTGATGGGCCGGGCCCTGGGGCTATCGACCTTCGTGGCCTTCCTGTCGCTGGTGGTGTGGGGCTGGATTTTCGGGGCGGTGGGGATGTTGCTTTCGGTGGTGCTGACCATGACCCTGAAGATCGCCCTGGACAGCCATCCCGAGACTCGCTGGATCGCCCATCTGCTGGGGCCGGGGGACGGGGCGCCGGTCAAGCGGGCCGACCGTCCGATCTCGGAGCGTGACGAGGACGCGGAGTAGGGGGCATGAAACGACATTGCCCCGGCCATGGCCGGGGCAAATGGGGCTGCGGGTCTCGGGATCAGGCGTTCTGGTCGATGAACTGGCTCAGCTGTGACTTCGATTGGGCGCCGACCAGGGAGGCGACCTTGGTGCCGGACTTGAACAGCATCACGGTCGGCACGCCGCGCACACCCTGCTCGGCGGCGATCTCAGGGGCATCGTCCACGTTGATGCTGACGACCTTGAGGTTGCCGTTGCGCTCCTCGGCGACCTCGTCGACCACCGGTGCCATCACCTTGCAGGGACCACACCAGGGGGCCCAGAACTTCAGCAGGACCGGCGTGCCGGCCTTGAGGACTTCCTGCTCGAAGTTGGCATTGGTGACATCGACGTTGTTAGCCATGTGATTCTCCAGTTTCGTTGCGCTGCATCGAGCGGATGGGGTGACATGCAGGGCATGCCCGGCCGGACGATGTTAGCGGCCGACCGAAGTGCTGGCAAATCCCCGCTGTGTGACAGAACGCAGGAAAGCGGTTGCACCCGCCCGGCCAGGCTATGCTATAAAATGATCATGAGTAATTTTCTTATGTCTTGCGGGTATTTTAAAACCCCCATGATACGCGAGGGAGGGCGGCCATGAAGCTCCAGCAGCTGCGCTACATCTGGGAGGTGTCGCGCCACAACCTCAACGTCTCGGCCACTGCCCAGAGTCTCTTTACTTCCCAGCCGGGCATCTCCAAGCAGGTCCGCCTGCTCGAGGACGAGCTCGGTGTCGAGATCTTCGCCCGCAGCGGCAAGCACCTGACCCGCGTGACTCCTGCGGGGCAGGCGATCATCGAGCTGGCTGGGCAGGTGCTGAGGCTCGCCGAGAACATCAAGGAGGTCGCCCAGGAGCACAGCGACGAGCGTCGCGGCAGCCTGGCGATCGCCACCACCCACACCCAGGCGCGCTATGCGCTGCCGCCGGTGATCCGCGACTTCACCCAGAAGTATCCCGACGTGGCGCTGCACATGCAGCAGGGCACGCCCAAGCAGATCGCCCAGATGGTCAGCGATGGCCAGGCCGACTTCGCCATCGCCACCGAGTCCCTCGAACTCTTCAACGACCTGGTGCTGCTGCCCTGCTATCGCTGGAACCGCTGCGTGCTGGTGCCCCAGGGGCATCCGCTGGCCGAGATGGAGACCCTGACGCTGGATGCGCTGGCGGCCTACCCGCTGGTCACCTACGTGTTCGGTTTCACCGGGCGCTCCCAGCTCGACGATGCCTTCCGTGCCCGGGGGCTGACGCCCAACGTGGTGCTCACCGCGGCCGATGCCGATGTCATCAAGACCTACGTGCGTCTGGGAATGGGGGTCGGCATCGTCGCCCACATGGCCGTGGATGCCGAGCACGACACCGACCTGGTGGCGGTGGAGGCCGCTCACCTCTTTGCGAGTTCCACCACCAAGATCGGGATCCGCCGCGGCACCTTCATGCGCGGCTACATGTACGACTTCCTGGAAGGCTTTGCCGGCCATCTGACACGGGACCTGGTTGATGCGGCCCTTGCCGCCGGTCCGCGTCACGAGGAGCCCCTCTTTACGGATATCGCGCTGCCCTCGCGCTGAGCGGTGGCTCTCTTCTCCGTCCTTGCCTGTCGCGGGCTGTCCGCCCGCGACGTCATCCCCTGGGCGTCAATGCTGCAGGTGCAGGCCGCACTCGCGCTTCTCCTCGACCTTGGTGGGGTCGAAGTAGTCGAAGTTGTTGGGCAGGTCATGGGCCTGCAGGTACTGATAGAGGTCGCGGGCCGTCCAGTGCAGCAGGGGCGAGACCTTCAGCAGGCCGTCCTCGTTGCGGCTCACCGGTGTCATGCGGGCCCGCTCGGGGGTGTCCTCGGCACGCAGGGCGGTGAACCAGACGTCCGGTGCCATCTCGCGCAGGGCGCGCTCGAAGGGTTCGAGCTTCACCTCCCGGGTGAAGACCGCGTGGCGAGGATCCTCGATCCCCGGCGCGGGGCCTTCCAGTGCCTCGCGATGGGCGCGCGAGCGCCGTGGCAGGTAGCTCACCAGGTTGAGGTCCAGGCGCTGGATCAGCTCATCGGCGAAGCGATAGGTGGCCTCGGTATTGTAGCCACTGTCCATCCACACGATCGGGATATCCGGCTGCTGGTGCGTGACCATGTGCAGGATCACGGCCTCGAAGGGGCGGAAGTTGGTCGTGCAGATCGGCCGTTGCCCCTGATCCAGCGCCCAGCGGATCAGGGCCTCGGGGTCGTTGCCGAGCTCCCGGTTGATGACGTCGAGTTGCGGCTCCATGAGGGGCTCCCGGGCAGGTGGTCTTTGAGTATGGGGCTACCCTAGCAGAGCCGACGAGACCTTCCCCAATATCGATTCATTGGATATCTATTCTTTCATGAAGTAAGACGCTTATTTTTTATTCCATAAAGCATCATGGCTGGTCGCCATCAGGGCCCACATCAGGTGGCGGATCTTGTCCAGGGTCTCGGTGTACTCGTCCTCGCCCCGCGAGTCGGCGACCAGGCCGCCTCCGCCCCAGAGGTGCAGCTCTCCGCCCTCAGCCACCACGCTGCGAATGGCGATGGAGGTGTCCATCTGTCCGCGCACGTCCACATAGCCGAGGCTGCCGCAGTAGGCGCTGCGACGGCTGGGTTCCAGCTCGTCGATGATCTGCATGGCCCGCACCTTGGGTGCGCCGGTGATGGAGCCGCCGGGGAAGGCGGCGGCCAGCAGATCCATGGGCCGCCGGCCGGCCTCCAGTTCGCCGACGATCACGCTGACCAGGTGGTGCACGTTGGCGTAGCTCTCCAGGCCGCAAAGCTGTGGTACCCGCACGCTACCGGGCCGGCAGACCCGGCCCAGGTCATTGCGGAGCAGGTCGGTGATCATCACGTTCTCGGCCCGATCCTTGAGACTCGCGCCCAGCTCCCCGGCCAGCCGACGGTCCTCCTCGGGGGTCGCGCCGCGTGGTCGCGTGCCCTTGATCGGGCGGGTCTCGACCCGGCCCTCCCGGCAGCGCAGGAAGCGTTCCGGCGAGAGCGAGAGGATCGCCTTGTCGTCCCACGCCAGGTAGCCGGCGAAGGGGGTGGGCGTGGCGTCGCGCAGGCTGCGGTAGGCCGCCCAGAGGTCACCCTCGAAAGGGGCACTGAAGCGCTGGGCCAGATTGATCTGGTAGCAGTCGCCGGCACGGATGTAGTCCTGAACGGCGGCAAAGCGTGCCAGGTAGTCGTCGCGGCTGAGCTCGGCGGTGAAGGGCGCGGTGAGGCGGAAGCCCGCCGTCGGACGCGCCGGTGTGTCCAGCCACTCGAGCACCTGATGGCGGCGTGAGGCGCTACCCACCAGCCAGCTCTGCCGGCGGTCGTGGTCCTGGATCAGTGCCCAGTCATAGAGGCCGACCCGGCTGGCCGGCAGCGTGACCGCCTGCCGGGCCTGTCCGGTCACCGGCTCGAGACGCTTTCCCAGATCGTAGCTCCAGTAGCCGATCAGCCCGCCGAGAAACGGCAGCCGGCTGTCCGGCACATCGTCGGGCAGCCGGTCGAGCAGCGCCTGTTGGGCGGCGAAGGGGGAGAGTCCCGCCAGCGCCGGGTCACCCCGCACGCGCCCGGCGGCGTCGACCTCGAGCAGTTCGAGGGGATCGCAGCTGAGGATGTCATAGCGGCCACCCGGCGCCGTCGGGCGACCGCTGTCGAGCAGCACGGCACCGGGCCTGTCGCGCAGGGCCGCGAAGTAGCCCAGCGGATCCTCGCGGTAGGGCAGGGGGGTGATCTCGATCGGTGGTGTCATCACGTCGCCTTCCCGGAACAGGCGCCCCATTCTAGGCGTCGAGGTCCCGCTTGTCCGCTACCGGCGGATCTCCACGCACGATCATTGTCGACATTGATGGGCGCGTGCGTCGGGTTGTCTACAACCAAAGGTTAACCCCTTCCGTCCTGCCGGCCTGTTGACCCCGGGGGAGGCAATGTCTACAGTTCCTTCATCATTTTATTGTCGACAATTGCCATGAACTCAGTCGCACCGGAACAGGCCACGCCCCCCGAAGTCCGCACCCTGGCGGAACGGGTCTTTCAGCAGCTGCAGGATGCCATTGTCAGGGGCGAGCTGGCACCGGGCAGCAAGATCACCGAGCCGGGGTTGTCCCGGGCCTACGGGATCTCCCGCGGGCCACTCAGAGAGGCCATGCGCCGACTGGAAGCGCACCGCTTGATCGAACGGGTCCCCCATGTCGGGGCGCGGGTGGTCAAGCTCTCCATGAAGGAGCTGCTCGAGCTCTTCGATGTGCGCGAAGCCTTGGAGAGCATGGCGGCACGCCTTGCCGCCGAGCACATGACCGCCGGGGAGATCGTCGGGCTGCGTGAGGTGCTGGCCATGCACGAGCGCCAGGCCGACCTGCGCCGCGGCGAGGCCTACTACCAACGCGAGGGTGACCTGGACTTCCACTACCGCATCGTCCAGGGCAGCCACAACAAGATGCTGATGGGCATGCTCTGCGATGACCTCTACTACCTGGTGCGGCTCTACCGTACCCAGTTCAGTGCCAGCGGGTCGCGCCCCCAGCGCGCCTTCGTCGAACACCACCGCATCGTCGATGCCATCGAGGCCGGCGACACTGAGCTGGCGGAGCTGCTGATGCGCCGCCACGTCAGTGCGTCCCGGTCCAACGTCGTCGAGCGCTATGCGGCATCCCTTGAGCTGCAGGACAGCGAGACGCCCGCCTGAGGCGCTCAAACAACATACGGAGACCTTCCATGATGCAACCGACCCCCGGCGCTCGCTTCCGCGCCGCTCTCGAGGCCCACCGCCCGCTGCCCATCGTCGGCACCATCAATGCCTACACCGCCATGATGGCCGAACGGGTGGGCCACCAGGCCATCTACCTCTCCGGCGGCGGCGTGGCCAACGCCTCTTTCGGCCTGCCGGACCTCGGCATGACCACCATGAACGACGTGGTCGAGGATGCCCACCGCATCTGCGGTGCCACCGACCTGCCGCTGTTGGTGGACATCGACACCGGCTGGGGCGGCGCCTTCAACATCGCCCGCACCGTCAAGGAGATGCAGCGCGCCGGCGTGGCCGCCGTCCACCTGGAAGATCAGGTGGCCCAGAAGCGTTGTGGCCATCGTCCCAACAAGGCGATCGTCTCCCAGGAGGAGATGGCCGACCGCGTCAAGGCCGCCGCGGATGCGCGCCTCGACCCGGAATTCTATTTGATCGCGCGTACCGACGCCTTCCAGAAGGATGGCCTGGATGCCGCCATCGAGCGGGCCAACGCCTGCATCGAGGCCGGGGCCGATGCCATCTTCGCCGAGGCCGTGCACACCCTCGATGACTATCGCGCCTTCTGCGCGCGGGTCGACGCCCCGATCCTGGCCAACATCACCGAGTTCGGCGCCACGCCGTTGTTCACCCAGCAGGAGCTGGGTGAGGTCGGATGCCGCATGGTTCTCTACCCGCTGTCCGCCTTCCGCGCCATGAATGCCGCTGCCCTCAAGGTCTACCAGAGCATCCACGACCAGGGGCACCAGAAAGACGTGGTCGACCTCATGCAGACCCGCGACGAGCTCTACGACTTCCTCAACTATCACGACTTCGAGCGCAAGCTCGACACCTTGTTTGCAGAGAGTAAGTTCGCGGAGAAGGGCGGCGAGGCCTAACGCGGCCCGGCCGTCAACCCGACAAGAATCGATTCACAAGGAGATACCACATGGCAGACAAACCCGTCAGCAGCAGCGGCCTGCGCGGTCAGAGTGCCGGTACTACCGCTCTGTGCACCGTCGGCAAGACCGGCTCGGGCCTGACCTATCGCGGCTTCGACGTCAAGGAGTTGGCCGAGAAGGCGCGCTTCGAGGAGGTGGCCTACCTGCTGCTCAAGGGCAAGTTGCCCAACCAGGCCGAGCTCGATGCCTACGTCGCCAGGCTCAAGGGCCTGCGTGGCCTGCCCGACGCGCTCAAGACCGTGCTCGAGCAGATTCCCAAGGACGCGCACCCCATGGACGTGATGCGCACCGGCGCCTCCATGCTGGGTAACCTCGAGACCGAGCAGAGCTTCGATGAGCAGCAGGACGTCTCCGACCGCCTGCTGGCCGTGCTGCCGTCGATCATCTGCTACTGGTATCGCTTCAGCCACGATGGCGTGCGCATCGAGACCGAGACCGATGACGAGTCGGTCGGTGGGCACTTCCTGCATCTGCTGCGCGACGAGCCGGCCTCCGAGCTGCATGCCCGGGTGATGAACGTCTCGCTGATCCTCTACGCCGAGCACGAGTTCAACGCCTCGACCTTCACGGCTCGCGTCTGTGCCTCGACCCTGTCCGACATGCACTCCTGCGTGACCGGCGCCATCGGCTCGCTGCGCGGTCCCCTGCATGGCGGCGCCAACGAGGCGGCCATGGCGATGATCGAGGACTGGCAGTCGCCGGAGGAGGCCGAGCGCGAGATCATGGGCATGCTCGAGCGCAAGGACAAGATCATGGGCTTCGGCCATGCGATCTACCGCGAGTCCGACCCGCGCAACGCCATCATCAAGCACTGGTCGAAGCAGCTCGCCGAGGACGTGGGCGACAGCGTGCTCTACCCGGTCTCCGAGCGCGTCGAAGAAGTGATGTGGCGCGAGAAGAAGCTGTTCTGTAACGCCGACTTCTTCCACGCCAGCGCCTATTACTTCATGGATATTCCCACCAAGCTGTTCACCCCGATCTTCGTCTGTTCGCGGGTTACCGGCTGGTGTGCGCATGTCTTCGAGCAGCGTGCCAACAACCGCATCATCCGCCCGAGCGCCGACTACATCGGTCCGGAGAAGAGCGAGTGGGTGCCTATCGAGCAGCGTGACTGAGCCATGAATACCGACTACCGTAAACCGCTCCCAGGCACCGAGCTGGACTACTTCGACGTGCGTGCCGCCGTCGAGGAGATTCGGCCTGGTGCCTACGACACCCTTCCCTATACCTCGCGGGTGCTGGCCGAGCAGCTGGTGCGCCGCTGTGAGCCCGAGCTGCTCACCGACGCGCTCAAGCAGCTGATCGAGCGCCGCCGTGATCTGGACTTTCCCTGGTATCCGGCGCGGGTCGTGTGCCATGACATCCTCGGCCAGACGGCACTCGTCGACTTGGCTGGCCTGCGCGACGCCATCGCCGAGCAGGGCGGCGACCCCGCCAAGGTTAACCCGGTGGTGCCGACACAGCTGATCGTCGACCACTCCCTGGCCGTGGAGCATGCCGGCTTCGAGGCGGACGCCTTCGACAAGAACCGCGCCATCGAGGATCGCCGCAACGAGGATCGCTTCCACTTCATCGAGTGGACCAAGACCGCCTTCGAGAACGTCGATGTCATCCCCGCCGGCAACGGCATCATGCACCAGATCAACCTGGAGAAGATGTCGCCGGTGGTGCAGGCGCGCGACGGCGTGGCCTTCCCCGACACCTGCGTAGGTACCGACAGCCATACCCCGCATATCGACTGCCTGGGCGTGATCGCCATCGGAGTCGGCGGCCTCGAGGCCGAGACCGTGATGCTGGGGCGCCCCTCCATGATGCGCCTGCCCGATATCGTCGGCGTGGAGCTGACCGGCAAGCCCAAGCCCGGCATCACCGCCACCGATATCGTATTGGCGATCACCGAGTTCCTGCGCCGCGAGCGCGTGGTGGGGGCGTATCTGGAGTTCTTCGGCGAGGGGGCCAAGAGCCTGACCATTGGCGACCGCGCCACCATCTCCAACATGACCCCGGAGTATGGCGCCTCGGCGGCGATGTTCTATATCGACGAGCAGACCATCGACTACCTGACGCTGACCGGCCGCGAGCCGGAGCAGGTGGAGCTGGTCGAGACCTACGCCAGGCAGACCGGCCTGTGGGCCGACAGCCTGACACAGGCCCAGTACGAGCGGGTGCTGACCTTCGACCTTTCCAGCGTGGAGCGTAACCTGGCGGGCCCCTCCAGCCCGCACCGTCGCCTGCCTACCAGCGCCCTTGCCGAGCGCGGCATCGCCGTACCCTCATATAAGGACAACGCCAAGGTCCAGGCGGAGGAGCAGGAAGGCAAGATGCCCGATGGCGCGGTGATCATCGCCGCCATCACCAGCTGCACCAACACCTCCAACCCGCGCAACGTGGTAGGCGCCGCCCTGCTGGCCAAGAAGGCCAACGAACTGGGCCTGACGCGCAAGCCCTGGGTGAAGTCCTCCTTCGCGCCGGGATCGAAAGTCGCGCGTCTCTATCTGGAAGAGGCTGGCCTGCTCGCCGAGCTGGAAAAGCTTGGCTTCGGCATCGTTGCCTACGCCTGCACCACCTGTAATGGCATGTCCGGCGCCCTGGATCCCGAGATTCAGCAGGAGATCATCGACCGCGACCTCTATTCCACCGCGGTGCTCTCCGGCAACCGCAACTTCGACGGCCGCATCCACCCCCACGCCAAACAGGCTTTCCTGGCCTCGCCGCCGCTGGTGGTCGCCTATGCCATCGCCGGTACCGTGCGCTTCGACATCGAGAAGGACGTGCTGGGCACCGATCACAACGGCAACCCGGTGACGCTCAAGGACCTGTGGCCCTCCGACGAGGCGATCGATGCCATCGTTGCCGAGCACGTCAGGCCCGAGCAGTTCAAGCAGGTCTACATTCCCATGTTCGACCTGGACGCCTTCGAGAAGGCCGAGAGCCCGCTCTATGACTGGCGTCCGCAGAGCACCTACATTCGCCGCCCGCCGTACTGGGAAGGCAACATGGCGGCCGTGCGTGCGCTGAAGGGCATGCGGCCGCTAGCGATCTTGCCGGACAACATCACCACCGACCATCTGTCCCCGTCCAACGCCATCATGTTGGACAGCGCGGCGGGCGAGTACCTGCACAAGATGGGCCTGCCGGAGGAGGACTTCAACTCCTACGCCACCCATCGCGGCGACCATCTCACTGCTCTGCGGGCTACTCTCGCCAACCCCAAGCTCTTCAACGAGATGGTCCGTGACGAGAGCGGTGAGGTCAGGCAGGGCTCGCTGGCGCGCATCGAGCCGGAAGGCGAGGTGACCCGCATGTGGGAGGCCATCGAGACCTATATGGAGCGCGGCCAGCCCTTGATCGTCATCGCCGGCGCCGACTACGGCCAGGGCTCCTCCCGTGACTGGGCGGCCAAGGGCGTGGCGCTGGCCGGGGTCGAGGCGATCGTCGCCGAGGGCTTCGAGCGTATCCACCGCACCAACCTGATCGGTATGGGTGTGATGCCGCTGCAGTTCAAGGAGGGCACCACCCGCCACACCCTGCAGCTGGACGGCACCGAGACCTACGACGTGGAGGGCGCTGCGTCGCCGGGCGCGACCCTCGAGCTGGTGATCCACCGCAAGACCGGCGAGGTCGACCGCGTGCCGGTCACTTGTCGCCTGGATACCGCCGAGGAGGTCTCCATCTACACGGCCGGCGGCGTGTTGCAGCGCTTCGCCCAGGACTTCCTGGAAGGTGTAGAGAGTGAGGAGGTGGCGGGAGCATGAGCCAGGTTCCTCAGACGCATCGTTCACAAATCAGGATTCCCGCCACCTATATGCGTGGCGGCACCAGCAAGGGCGTCTTCTTCAAGCTTACGGATCTGCCGGCCGCCGCCCAGGTACCCGGCGAGGCTCGTGATCGCCTGCTGATGCGGGTGATCGGCAGCCCCGACCCCTATCAGAAGCAGATAGATGGCATGGGGGGGGCGACATCGAGTACCAGCAAGACGGTGATCCTGAGCCGGAGCGAGAGTCCCGACCACGATGTGGACTACCTGTTCGGCCAGGTCTCCATTGACAAGCCCTTCGTCGACTGGAGCGGCAACTGCGGCAACCTCTCCGCAGCGGTGGGGCCCTTCGCGATCAGTAATGGCCTGGTGGACCCGGCGCGCATTCCGGCGAACGGCGAGGCCGAGGTGCGCATCTGGCAGGCCAATATCGGCAAGACCATCGTCTCGCGGGTGCCCATCACCGATGGCCAGGTGCAGGAGACCGGCGACTTCGAGCTGGACGGGGTGACCTTTCCGGCCGCCGAGGTGCCGGTGGCCTTCAAGGACCCGGCGGACGGCGAGGGTGCCATCTTCCCCACCGGCAACCTGGTGGATGACCTGGAGGTGCCGGGCGTGGGCACCCTCAAGGCGACCATGATCAACGCGGGTATCCCGACCGTCTTCCTGAATGCCGCCGAACTCGGCTATACCGGGAGCGAATTGCAGGAGGCGATCAACGGCGACGCCAAGGCGCTGGAGAGGTTCGAGACCATCCGCGCCCACGGGGCGGTGAAGATGGGGCTGATCGCCGACGTCAGCGAGGCCGCGGCTCGCCAGCATACCCCCAAGGTGGCCTTCGTCGCGCCGCCGGCCGACTACCTCGCCTCCAGCGGCAAGCAGGTCAAAGCTCAGGAGATCGACCTGCTGGTGCGGGCGCTCTCCATGGGCAAGCTACACCACGCCATGATGGGCACCGCGGCGGTGGCCATTGCCTCGGCAGCCGCCATCGAGGGCACCCTGGTCAACCTGGCCGCCGGCGGCGGCAAGCGCAACGCCGTCACCTTCGGCCATCCCTCGGGCAGCCTGCGGGTCGGCGCCGAGGCGAGCCTGGTGGAGGGGCGCTGGGTGATCGACCAGGCGGTGATGAGCCGCAGCGCCCGGGTGCTGATGGAGGGCTGGGTCCGGGTGCCGGGCGATAGCGTCTAACGCCTTCGCTGTGCATCGTTCTGTCGAGGGAAAAGACGCCCCGGGTCGCAGGACCCGGGGCGTCTCCTATAGTGGAGGGTAGCTTGCGATGACACGACAGGAGAAGAACATGAGCACTGTGGAAGCCAATGTGCGGCCGGACTACGACGTCGAGCTGCAGAAGATCGCCGACTATGTCCTTGGCTTCACGATCGAGAGCAGCGAGGCGCTGGATACCGCCCGCCATTGCCTGATGGACACCCTGGGGTGCGGCCTGCTGGCGCTGCGCTTCCCGGAGTGCACCAAGCACCTTGGGCCGCTGGTCGAGGGCACCGTGGTGCCCCATGGCGCCCGCGTGCCAGGGACCTCGTTTCGGCTGGATCCCGTCAAGGCGGCCTGGGATATCGGGGCCATCATCCGCTGGCTCGACTACAATGATACCTGGCTCGCCGCCGAGTGGGGTCACCCCTCCGACAACCTGGGGGGAATCCTGGCCATTGCCGACCACCTCTCCCAGAAGCGTCTGGCCCAGGGCGAGTCGCCGCTGACCATGCGCGAGGTGCTGGAGGCCATGATCATGGCCCACGAGATTCAGGGCGTCCTGGCGCTGGACAACTCCTTCAACCGCGTCGGTCTCGATCACGTGGTGCTGGTCAAGGTGGCGTCCACCGCGGTGGTGGCCAAGCTGATGGGCGCCGATCGTGAGCAGCTGCTCTCGGCGCTCTCCCATGCCTGGGTCGACGGCCAGAGCCTGCGCACCTACCGTCATGCTCCCAATGCCGGCTCGCGCAAGAGCTGGGCCGCCGGGGATGCCACGTCACGCGCGGTGCGTCTCGCCGATATCGCCATGCGCGGCGAGATGGGCATCCCCGGGGTGCTCTCCGCTCCGCAGTGGGGGTTCTACGACATCCTCTTCAGTCATACCAACCGGGATCTGGCCCTCAAGCCGGAAGCACAGCGCAAGTTCACCTTCCAGCGCGAACTCGGCAGCTACGTGATGGAGAACATCCTCTTCAAGATCTCCTTTCCCGCCGAGTTCCACGCCCAGACGGCCTGCGAGGCCGCCGTCACCCTGCACCCCGAGGTCAGGGGCCGGCTGGAGGAGATCGACCGCATCGTGTTGACGACCCACGACTCGGCGATACGCATCATCTCCAAGTCGGGCAGCCTGGCCAATCCCGCCGACCGTGATCATTGCCTGCAGTACATGACCGCCGTGCCGCTGATCTTCGGCAGCCTGACCGCCGAGCACTACGAGGACGAGTTCCACGAGGCGAACCCGCGCATCGATGCGTTGCGCGGCAAGATGGAGGTGGTCGAGGATGAGGCCTACTCGCGGGACTACTACGACCCTGAGAAGCGCTCCATCGCCAATGCCATCCAGGTCTTCTTCAAGGACGGCAGTGCCACGGAAAAGGTCGAGGTCGACTACCCGGTGGGCCATCGCCGCCGTCGGGCCGAGGGGATTCCGCTGCTGGTCGACAAGTTCCGGCGCAACCTGGCGACTCGTTTCCCGGCGGGCCGCTGCGAGCAGATCGTCGCGCTGTGCGGGGAGCAGGTGCGCCTGGAGCGTACCCCGGTCAACCGTTTCGTCGATCTCTTCGTGATCTGAGTTCCTGCGCGTCCCGTCGCCGTCCGCCGCCATCCACGCATCAGGGGGTGCTCTCCCGGGGAGGGCCCCGTCCTCGGGCACGCCCTCTGGGCCCGTGGGAAACACGCCGGCGAGTGACATGGCGTGCGGCGCAATGCTGAGCTATATTTTTCTGACGTACAGGGGTTGCGTGTTCCGGCCGCAGATCGTAAAGTACGCATCCGCTGCCGGCAACGGGCAACGTTTCAGGCGGTGATAAGTGGCAGAAGTGCTTGTTTCCATTTGGGTTTTTCGAAGAAGTTCTGGAAATTCCCGCTTGACGAACTCGCCGCATTCGGTAGAATGCCCGCCACTCGTGACAGAGGCCCGCTAAGGGCTCTATCGGCCGCCATCTTGATGGCACGATGATCGCCCAGGACGCTTCTTCGGAACGCCTCGCAGGGTTGACACCGACAGCCGATCACGTAGAATACGCCTTCCTCGCAGGGCGCCGACGAGACCGCCGCTTCATCGGAAGCAGCCGGGCACGACGGCAACAGCGAGACGCTCCGCGCTTTCTTCATTCGAGCCCGGAGCCGCTCTTTAACAATCGATCAGGTAATTCATGTGGGCGCTTGTCGGGATGTTGGTGACCAGTCACTGAAACATTCAAGGCAAGCGACTCGTCAAGGA
>NZ_JARANW010000008.1:0-116548 GCF_029889825.1 Halomonas sp. 11-S5 | reverse complement strand
CAAGATCGTCGCCCCGGACCTCTATATCGCCGTGGGCATCAGCGGGGCCATCCAGCACCTGGCGGGCATGAAGGACTCCAAGGTGATCGTGGCGATCAACAAGGACGAGGAAGCGCCGATCTTTCAGGTCGCCGATTACGGATTGGTGGCGGATCTCTTCGAGGCGCTGCCGGAACTCGAGCAGAAGCTATAGGACTCCCTTCACAGCGACAATAGCGTGAGCTGGTCTCTTCGGGGGCCGGCCCGCTGTTTGTCTGGATGGTTGATGTCGGACAGGGCAGCACGGGGCGCGACTGTCGTTACATGCGCCTCGCAGAGATGCAAATAGCGATGCATACTAGCATCAATAAAGATGCGGAGCCTTCACCATGCGCACTACCATCACCATTGATGACGCCCTGTACGAGCAGGCGCTGAACCTCTCCGAGCCTGGAATGGACAAGCCTGCCGATCTCGTCCGGGAGGCCATCAAGACCTATGTACGGGTGCAAGCGGGCCGCCGCCTTGCCACCTTGGGCGGCTCGGCACCGGACATGCAAGATGTCCCCCGACGCCGCGAGGAACCTGCGGAGCCATGAGCATACTCGTCGACACCTCGGTATGGGTTGATCACTTCAGACACCGGAACGCTGCCTTGGTCGACTTGCTCGAGAGCGATCAGGCGATGAGCCATCCGATGGTGGTGGTCGAGCTGGCCTGCGGGACACCCCCGGCACCGCGTGTTCAAGTACTCAATAACATTGAGCTATTGCGGCCTTGCCAGCAGGCAAGTTTGCAGGAGGTGAGGGAGTTCATCGAGCGCAACGAACTGTTTGGAAAGGGGTGCGGCTTGGTCGACATGGCCTTGTTGGCATCCACGCTCATTACCCCAGGGGGCCAGTTATGGACGCTGGACAGGCGCCTCGACGAGATGGCGAGACGCTTTAGTGTGGCCTATCAGCCGCCGATGCATTAGGCATGCCCTACCCCTACCAGCAGCCGCCAAGCTCTTTGGTGGCAGTCGTCTCAACAGGGGCAACGATTTTCCAGGCTCCCTGAGCATGCCCTTTCGGGTCGGCATTCAATCGTCCGCTTCTTCGACGCTACTGCATGTGGATCCCATGGCCGCAATTGAAGGACTGCCCGCTGAGTGCGGCGGTATCCTGCTGGGCGAGGAAGAGCGCCAGATCGGCGACTTCGTCCACGCTGCCCGGCTGCTGGTCCACGGTATTCTTGAGCAGCTCCGTCTTCAGCGCATCCTCCACCGACATACCGAGCTGGCGTGTCACGGAAATCGCCTGACCTCCGCTGGCCTTGATGCCCTCCACGATCTCTTGAGCGGCCTCCATGTCGCGGCCAGCCACTGCCACGGAAGCCCCCCACTCCGCAAACCGTTGTGCGATCCGGGTGCCGATCCCGCTGGTCGCACCCGTGACCACTGCGACCTTATCAGTCAGCTCCATCGCCATATCCCTCTGTCAAACCAGCAAAACCACCCAGCCACACACCGTCAGGGCTCCAGGCCCACGTAGCCGGGTCCTGGCACCGGGTCCTACACGTACATCCCGCCATTGACGTTCAGGGTCTGACCCGAATGGCACTTACTTAAGGCCTAGGGATGATGTAAGCCTTTGATATTAATGAAAACGGACGATGGATTGTGGTATTGTGTAAGTCGCTAAACCACACACAAGCCACCGATCCAACGTCCGCTCTCATGACATATCCTACTGCCCCACTTCATCAGTGCCAACAGAGCCGTGTCGCGCATCATGCCAGCCGTCCGCACCATACCGAGCTGTGCGCTCAACTCCATGCGGCCTTCACCGCTTCCGATCTTGATGAGACGCTGCCGGCTTGTCGCCACCGGCTCTTTCCTCCTGTTGCCACCCTGGAGACGTTTATCGCGCAAGCTCTGGATGCCGACGCCTCCTGTCAACAAGCCGTCAATCGCCTCATGCTGAACCGGGAGCTTCACCGGCAGTCTTCGGGAAGTATCCGTACCGGCGCCTATTGTCGCGCTCGCCAGCGACTGCCGGGTACCATGGTGGCCGACCTGGCGCGCTATCTTGGCCGCACCCTGGCGGAGGAGGTGCCGCCTGCCTGGAACTGGCAGGGCCGGCCGATCAAGCTGATCGACGGCACCACGGTGTCGATGCCGGACACGCCCGAGAACCAACAGCGCTTTCCTCAGCAAACCAGCCAGAAACCCGGTCTCGGGTTCCCGATCGCTCGGCTGGTCGCCATCATGGACTTGAGTAGCGGGGCGATTCTCAATGCGGCGATGGGGCCCGTGAAAGGCAAGGGCACGGGAGAGCATGCCTTGCTGCGAGAGATGCTCGACACCTTTGAATCGGGCGACATTGTCATCGCCGATCGCTACTACCCTTCTTATGCGCTCATCGCCGACTTGAAGGCCCGCGGTGTCGATGTGGTGATGCGCCAACACTTCGCCCGCCAGACCGACTTTCAGATCGGGAAGCGGCTGGGTGATAAGGACCACATTGCCACCTGGCAGAAACCCAAGAAACAGCACGAGTGGATGAGCCAGGAAGCCTTCGATGCCTTGCCCGACACCTTGCCGGTGCGGGAGCTGGCCGCAGGGAACATGATCATCGTCACGACCCTGTGCTCCTCCAAGCAGGCGCCACGCCAGCAGATCCAGGCGCTCTACAAGGCGCGCTGGCAGATAGAGCTGAGCTTTCGGGATATCAAGACAACCTTGGGCATGGAAGTGCTACGCTGCAAGACGCCCGCCATGGTGGAAAAGGAGGCCTGGGTATATCTGCTGGCCTACAACCTGATTCGCCAGGTGATGGTGCGTTCCAGCGAGTGGGCGGACTGCCTGCCCCAGCAGGTCAGTTTCAAACATAGCGTGCAGGTTTTCCGGCAGGTCACCGCACGTTCGCCGCTGACGGAAGAAGAACGCCAGAGCCTCATGGGGCAAATAACAACGATCCGGGTGGGGCAGCGGCCGGATCGGCTGGAGCCGCGAGCCATCAAACGACGGCCACGGCCCCATCGATTACTGAAAGTGCACCGACATCAAGCGCGTGAAGAAATTCGCCAACAAGGACACCCGAAAAAGCTTAAGTAAGTGCCATTCGGGTCTGACCCTGAGGCCTCCCCACGAATAGAATAAGAAAATCAGTATATTAGGATTGAAAAAAGTCTGCATGGGCAGGCATGTTGTTAATCGCCAAAGAAACAATATGCCGAGGAGCCCATGCAGACGTCCCGATTCTTGCACAGGATCCTGATGACTTCAGCCTCCCTCCTGCATTCAGCCCGCTTCAATGCTCTCGCCACCTGCGTCGAGGCCTTGCTGTCGGTGCAGCGCCTGTCCCTGACGGCGATCGGCCGTCAGCTCCCGCGCCAGGCGCAGCCCAAGCACGCGATCAAGTGCGTCGATCGCCTGCTCGGTAACCCTCACCTGCAGCGCGAGCGACGTTGGCTCTATGCGGATGTCGCTCGCCTGCTGGTGGGCTCTCAGCGACATCCCATCATCCTGGTCGACTGGTCACCGATCGACGACCGGGGGCGTCATTTTCTGCTGCGTGCCGCGATCCCCTTTGGGAAACGATCGTTTCCGATCCATGAGCGCGTGCATCACAAGGACGCCTGTCCCCGTTGCCAGAAAGCGCTCCTTGCGGACCTGGCGTGGATGTTGCCGCCGCAGGCCAAGCCCATCCTGATCACCGATGCCGGCTTCAAGACCCCCTGGTTGCGGGCTGTTGAGGCGTATGGCTGGTACTACATCGGTCGCGTGCGTGGGGCGACTCAACTGCGGCACGACGGCGAATCCGATTGGCGCCGCCTGGAATCGCTGTTTCCTCTGGCGACCCGCGAGCCAGCGTCGCGTGGTCTCGTCACGCTGGCCAAGACGCGCTCACTGGCGACCCGTCTGTACCTGTACCGCGCGCCCTACCGAGGGCGCAAAGACCGCAACAAGAACGGCGGTGCCTCGCGTGCTGCCCGAAGTCGCAAGGTGGCCAAGGGGCACCGAGAACCCTGGGTGCTGGTCAGTAACCTGACACCGCGCCACAACCTCGCCGCCAAAGTCGTCAAACGCTACGCCAAGCGCATGGAAATCGAGGAGGGGTTTCGGGATATCAAGAGCGAGCGCTTCGGGTTTGCGTTCAACTTGCATGGCACCCGATATGCACGCCGGATCGAGATCCTGCTTCTCATCGCGATGCTGGCCAGCTTCCGGCTCCTGGCCAGCGGCCTTTCCCTCGATAGAGCGGGGAGGGCACCGGCCTATCAAAGCAATACGCGTCGATCACGGCGGGGCGTCTCGCTGTGGCGACTTGGTTGTGAAGCCATTCTGGCCCGCTATCCTGCGGGCCGAATGGACAGACTCCTCCGGCTCATGCGACAAGAAGCCGAGTTGGGGGTCACCGTATGATTCGTGGGGAGGCCTCAGGGTCTGACCGTTCACGTAGGCGGCATCATCGGAGGCCAGGAAGGCCACCACGCCGGCCACTTCCTCCGGCTGGCCGCCGCGGCCCTGAGGGACTCGCGCGATCAGCATGTCACGGACCTTTTCGGGGATCTGCGCGGTCATCTCGGACTCGATGAACCCGGGTGACACGGCATTGATCAACACGCCCTTGCGGGCAAGCTCCTTGCTCAGGCTCTTGACGAAGCCGATCACCCCTGCCTTGGCGGCCGAGTAGTTGGCCTGGCCGAAGTTGCCCTCGTTGCCGGAGAGCGAGCTGATGCAGATGACGCGTCCCGACTGCTGCTCCACCATGTAGCGCGCGGCTTCCTGGGTGCAGATGAACATCGAGGTCAGGTTGACATCGAGCACCGTGCGCCACTGGTCATCGGTCATCTTGAAGAAGGAGGCATCTCGCGTGATACCGGCATTGTTGACCAGGATGTCCAGCCGTCCGAACCGCTCCTTGATGCGCTGCATCACCTCGGCGACCTGCTGCCGATTGGTGACATCACAGGCTTCCGCCACGGCCTCATGGCCATCCTGAACCAGTGCCGCTGCCGCGCGTTCGGCATCCTCGCCGTTGATGTCCACGATCACCACCCGGGCCCCCCGAGTTCGACACTTGCAGCCCGTTTTTGGCCTGAAACCAGTGTCCGCAGTCAAAAAATTCAGTGACTTAGCGAATTCTGGCCGAATTCCTTGTAGTGACACGTTTTTCTGGTGGCGCCTTGCCATTCGTCGAGTAGCCGGTCTATCGTGATGACATGTTCGTCAAAGTCACCAAATCCGGCCCGCGTCGCTACGTGAAGCTCGTCGAGTCTTTCCGCGACGAGGCCGGCAAGTCGCGCCAACGCGTGATCGCCACGCTGGGACGCCTGGAAGCCGTCACGGCGGGGGAATCCAGCGCGCTGATCAATGGTCTGCTGCGCGTCTCCGGCCAGCCAACGCTTGAAGAAGGCACCGGCGAGACCGACTTCACGCCGGCGCGCTCCGTTGGCGATACTTGGCTGCTGACGTCGCTCTGGAAAGAGCTCGGATTGGATGACGCCTTCCGGCGGGTGCTGCGCACCAAGCGGCAGTTCGATGCCGAGCGGCTGCTGCGGGTCATGGTGTTCAACCGACTCTGTGACCCGGAATCCAAGCTCGGTGTACTGCGTTGGTTGGAGGATGTGCTGGTACCCGACGTCGACACGGCCTCGATCAGCCATCAGCACCTGCTGCGCACCATGGACACGCTGTCGGACTGCAGCGAAGCCCTCAATGACGTGCTGGCACAGCAGCTCAAGCCGCTGATCGATCAAGAGCTGTCGATCGTCTTCTATGACCTCACCACGATCCGGGCAGAAGGCAAGACCTCGATCGAGGGTGATGTCCGCCATTACGGGCCTACGAAGGAAGGCGGCATCGGCCGACAGTTCATGTTGGGCGTCGTCCAGACGGCAGAAGGCCTTCCTGTTCACCACGAGGTATTCGATGGTAACGTCGCGGAAACCAAGACGCTGCTGCCGACCATCGAGACCGTGGTCAAGCGCTTCAATGTCCGCCGTGTCGTGCTGGTGGCCGACCGTGGGCTGCTCTCCCTCGATAACCTGGAGGCCTTGTCCGCTGTGCGTGTCGAGGGACGCCCCCTCGAGTTCATCCTGGCGGTTCCGGGTCGTCGCTACAGCGAGTTTGATGACCTGCTGAAGGCGTTCCATCAGACCCACTGCCAGGACGCCGACACCGAAGCCTATGGCGAGATGGCATGGCAGGATCATCGGTTGATCGTGGCGCACCGGCCGGAAGTCGCCAAGGTTCAGACAACCGCGCGCGATCAGAAGATTGAGGCGCTGCAAGCCGATGCGCGCCAGTGGTTTGAGAAGCTGGATAACCAGGATGCCGGACGCCGCTATCGCGGCAGAAAGCTCTCCGATCCCGGCGTGACGGCCAGGTTCTACAAGGCCGTCACTGACGCTCACCTTGGCCATATTCTCAAAGTCGACCTGACCTCCGAGACGTTCAACTACGTGCTCGATCAACGGGCGCTGGATCGCGCCAGGATGATGGATGGCAAGCTGCTGCTGGTCACTAACATGGCCGATCATGAGCCAGAGCAAATCGTCGAGCGCTACCGGGCTCTGGCTGACATCGAACGCGGCTTCCGAGTGCTGAAGAGCGATATCGAGATCGCACCGGTTTACCACCGGTTGCCAGATCGCATCCGTGCGCATGCGCTGATCTGCTTCCTTGCCTTGGTACTTTACCGCGTGTTGAGGATGCGACTGAAAGCCAGTGATCACAAGCTTTCGCCGACGCGGGCGCTGGAAATTGCCCGCAAGATCCAGTTCCACCAGGTCCTGCTTCACCGTCGCGAGACGGCGAGCGGCCTGACCAAATTGAAGCCTGAACAACGCGACCTTTTCGAAGCGATTGGCCTGCCGGCACCTGCCGCATCACGCTTGTAGTGCCAATTTTCGAAATGCGTTTCCAGAATAATCAGTGGCTTACGCTTCTAACTGTCGAACTCGGGGGGCCCCATCCTCGGCCAGCCGTTGGGCCATCGCTGCGCTCAGGCCACGCCCGGCACCAGTTACCACGGCCACGCGATCATGTAACTTCATAGACTTACCTCAATATCTGAAGGGGCTACACGGCGATTATGAGGCACTACAACTACCTACCTCACTTTTCCACCTCATCATGGGGCTCACCGCTCATTACCCTGCATATGAAAAAGAGGCGAATCATCGAACGTCTTACTGATCGATGACTCGCCTTTAAACGATCAAAACATGGGTAAGGATTTACCCAGGCGTCACCGCATCAAAACTTATACATGGCCATCAGCTCGACTTGCTGACCAGCCGGACGAAGCGGCATCGTACGTGCATTGCGGTCCCGCCACTCGACACCGAAGTCCAAGCCAGGCAAATAAGTATAGATCAAATTTACATGCGTGACCTGAAGCGTATCGTCATCTACCGTCGGTGCCACCTCGTCGGCTGTTACTTGCCCATAGCGAATGTTGCCACGTAAGCTCTCGTTGAATCGGTGGCTGACACCAGCAGTAAAGCCTGTGGTGCTGACCAAATCACCGGAAGCATCGACTTCCCCTCGACCCTCATAGTTGGGGACCGGAGCTGCCGCGCCATTATACCCCCATCCCGCGGACACGTTGCTACCCTCCCCTGTATAGCCACTGAGGGAAAGAGATGTGGAGCCAAAGTTAAATTTACTCGCCAGAGAGACAGCAGCCCCAAACTCTGAATCATCGAGCCCAGTCTGGACTTCGCGACCAGTGACAGCAATATTAAATCCATGACCGGCCTCGGTTCGGTGCGTATATGACGCCACCATGTCAGGCACGTCGGCATCACTGTAAAGCGGGTCCTGAAAACTGAACCGCAGACCACCGGTCGTATAGTGCAGGACAAGATCCGGCCGGACGACGGCTCCACTGCCGGCAACGCTGCCGATCCCCGTGCTCCAGAAATCTACCATTTCAACATCAAATGGCGCAGTAGCGAAGAACTGCCCGGTCCACGTTTGGCCAAGCGTGAGATTATCGACTTGGATAAAGCCATGTCTCATACGCATGGCGTAACTACTGTCAGTAGAATCAAAGGCATCATCATAGAAGTCCGCCTCCACAAACCCCTTCACATCATGACCCTGAACTTCACCGTCGACTTCAAAGTTAATTCGCGACTGGCGAGCGGATCCGTCAAAAGATTGGTCATCATTGTCAGGATCATTGAAAATACCCTCCGCCTTGAAGTAGCCACCAATGTTAAATGTCGTACCATTAACTTCCCCAACCTGATAAGCATAAAGCTGGGAAGACATAGAAGCCACTACAACGGCCAATGCGAGTTTTTTCTTGAGTTGCATCACTTTTTCTCTCCGTATTTTTGTCGTAATGATAGGCTCCATATCCTAAGAGCCATGCAAGGGGCATGTCCGTATGAAATTTCCGTTACGTTCCCTTGTCTTGTTAAGGGCAGGCCGTTCGGTCTGCCCATTGTCTACATAGCACTTGCTAAATCATCCTACCTTGACGACTAGTGCAGCCGCCGAATCACCCGCCGCGCAGCCGGTCACCAAGGCGTAGCCCCCCCCCTTGAGGGCGGTCTCCTCGATCGCCTCGATCAACAGACGCCCCAGGGTCGGCCCCTGAGGATGGCCAAATACCAGCGAGGTACCGTAGTTGTTGAACTGGGTGGCATCCAGGCCCATGGCCTTGGCCAGGTGCAGGTCATTGACGATGAACGGGCTGTGGTTCTTGATCGTGGTGATCTGATCGATGCTCAGGCCCGCCTGGTCGAGGGCTCGCTTTGCCGCCGAGGCCGGTGCCATCGGCATGTGGGCCGGCTTGGTGCGCGCATGGCCGTAGGACAGCACCTGCACCACCAGGCCAGCATCGGTGCTCAGCTCAGCCGCCCGCTCGCGGGTGGTGACGATGATCCCAGCATTGCCGTCCGCCGGATGGGTCTGGGAGCCAAAGGTATGAATGCCCGTGGGCTGCACGGGTCGCAGCTTGGCCAGCCCTTCGGCCGTGGTCTGCGTCACGCCTTCGTCGGCTTCGACCAGCCTGGTTTCCTTGCGTGACACCGGGACCTCGACCGGGAATATGTAGCGCTTCTGGAAGGCACGCTCATCGGCCAGCGCCTCGGCATACTGTTCGTAGCGCCGCAGGGTCAGCTCATCGGCCTGCTCACGGGTGAAACCATGCTCGCGGGCGACATTCTCCGCCGTGGTCAACATGTCCTTGCCGGTGGCCGGGTCGGCGGCAATGTTGTCCATGTTCCAGTTTTCGGCGATCACTTCCCCCCCCGGCCCCATCGGGTTGGGCCAGATGGTGTGGGGAGCGTTGGACGTCCGGTCGGAAAGCAGGCAGTAGGTGGTCTCGAAGCTGCCGGTCTCAACGGCTGACGCAGCATTGAACACCGCGGTGGTCGAGGTGGCACAGGCCTGAGTCACATTCTGCCCGGGAATGCCTTCTGCCCCAATGAGTGATGCCGCCCAGGGTGCCCCATAGAAGATAGCCTTCTGGCCCACCGAAACACCGAGATAAAGATAGTCGAACAGCGCCGGATCGATTTCGCGGCTGGCCAGCCAGCGCTTGCTGGTCGCCGCTCCCAGCTCGATCGAATTGGTGTTGGCGAAACTACCCTGCCACTTGCAGAAGGGACTGCTGTAATAGCCGCCATAGGGGATAAAGGCATTCTTGAACATTTTGGACTCCTGTCGTGTCGACCGGGTATCGCTCACCTAGAGCTGAGGCAAGCGACATGTCAGGGTTTATCTGTCCAGCAGGGTGTCACGCAGCCCGCCCCACTGCTCCTGGAACAGTTCCGTGGGCATTTCCTTGAGATCGGGCGAGACCTTCGGGGTGAACTCCATCGCACTGAAAATATCGCGCTGGATGTCGATCCCCGGCGCAATTTCCGTCAGGGTGATCTCGCCATCGATAAGCTCAAATACGCAGCGTTCAGTGACATACAGCACCGGCTTGCCGACCTGCTGGGCATAGCGGCCGCTGAAGGTGATCTGATCGACCTGCTGGACGAACTTGAGGCGGTGGCCCTCCTTCCTGATATCAAGGCGACCGTCCGTAACAGTGAGCTCGCCACCATTGGTAAATGTGCCGCAGAACACCACTTTGCGCGCATTCTGGCTGATGTTAATAAACCCACCCGGACCGATGACCTTCTTGCCAAACTTGCTGACGTTAAGGTTTCCTTCGTGGTCGGTCTGGGCCAGCCCCAGGAAGCAGACATCCAGGCCGCCGCCATCATAGAAGTCGAACTGGTAACCGTGGTCGATAATCGCTTCGGCGTTGTAGGCGGTGGCGAAATCGCCACCGCTGGCCGGCACACCGCCATAGGTGCCGAGCTCGGTGGTCAGGGTCATGAGGTCACTGACCCCCTCCTCGGCTGCCACGCTGGCAACGCCTTCGGGCATGCCGATCCCAAGGTTGACAACCCCACCCGGAACTAGCTCCATGGCCGTGCGCCTCGCAATCACCTTTCGCGGGTCCAAGGGCATCGGCTTGATGCCACCCAATGGCATCTTGAGATCGCCCGAGAGCGCCGGATTGAAGTAGGTCGCCATGGTCTGGGTATGGTTCTCGGGCTTGGCGACTACCACGTAATCGACCAGATCTGCCGGAATCTTGACCTTCTGCGGGTGCAGCGTGCCTGCACGGGCCAGATACTCCACCTGGGCAATCACAATGCCGCCACTGTTCCTGGCCGCCTGGGCCATGGAGAGCTGCTCGAGGAAAATCGCCTCCCGCTCGAGGGTCAGGTTACCCCTCTCGTCGGCGGTGGTCGCGCGAATCACCGCCACATTCACTGGGAAGGTGCGGTACATCAGCCACTCTTCACCTTCCAGTTCGATGAGTTTGACGAGGCCCTCGGAGGTGGCGGCATTGGCCTTGGCACCCTCCAGGCGGGGGTCGACGAAGGTGCCCAGACCGACCTTGGAGATCACCCCTGCCTTCTTTCCGGCGATGTGTCGCCACAGGTGCGCCATCACGCCTTGCGGCAGCAGGTAGGCCTCGATCTTGTTCTCGAGGACCAGATCACCCATGCGCGGAGCCTGGCCGGTGTGGCCACTGATCAAGCGCTTGACTAGGCCTTCATGGCCAAGATGGCTCATGCCCTTGTCCTTGCCATCACCGCAACCGCAACTATGGGCCACGGTCAGGTTGCGGGGAGCCCCCGTCTCCAGGAACCTGGCTTCCAGGGAAGAGGCCACCTCTTCCGCGAAGCCACTAAGCCCCGCAGTGGACCACACGACCGTATCGTCATGCTTGATCATGCCAACTGCCGTATGGACATCAACTACCTTGCTCACAATGTTTACCTCATCATTATCAGTCGGCGTTTGAATACGCCGTTCATGACCAGCAGGTTCCGCAACCCTGGCTACAGCGGGAACCGATCAAGTCATCAGCACTATGCTTTTAGCGTGGGTACCTGTACGTTCATCCCGTCTCGCTGCTATATCTTCTCGATCCGAAAACCCCGTTGTCACTACGTCTACAGGTAATACCCAAAGGGATCACCTGCATTAGCTTCCAGCAAGAAACAGCACGATCTTCGGAAAGAAAATCACCAGTACGACCACGACGATATCCGCCACTAGGAAGGTCGTAACGCCCTTGAAGATATCCATCAGGGAGGCGTATTGACCCGCCACGCCCTTGATGACAAAGATATTCATGCCTACCGGCGGCGTGATCATTCCGATTTCGAGTAGTTTGACCAGCAACACCCCGAACCAGATGAGGCTGACATCGTAGAGCTCGAAGACCGGTAGCAGCACCGGCAGAGTCACCAGCATGGCGCCGAAGGGCTCCATGAACAGCCCGAGGAA
Organism: Halomonas sp. 11-S5; assembly: GCF_029889825.1. Lineage (NCBI taxonomy): Bacteria > Pseudomonadati > Pseudomonadota > Gammaproteobacteria > Oceanospirillales > Halomonadaceae > Halomonas > Halomonas sp. 11-S5. The sequence goes on along the minus strand of NZ_JARANW010000008.1, from coordinate 104,763 downwards.
GAGATAAATCACCACCACGACCAGCATCAGCTGGAGATAGCTCGGGTCCCAGCCGGTCACCGCACTGGTGATATAGCCAGCCAGGCCGCTCAGGCTGAGAAACAGGGTGAACATGCTCGCCCCTACCCCGATGATCAGCAGTGCCGAAGTGGTTGAGAGGGTCTCGAGCAGCGCGGTCTTCATCACCTTGCCGTTCAGCCGGCGCTGTACAAGCCCGATGAATATCGCGCCGGCCGCCCCCACGGCCCCGGCTTCTGTCGCCGTGAAGAAGCCTGAAAACAGCCCACCAAACACCAGGAACCCCAGCACCAGGACGGGCCAGATCTCTATCAGTGCCTGCCTGGCGCCGATATCGCGTGCATCGGCCGCCTGGCGGGGCACAATGTCCGGTCGAAGCCAGCTGACCAGCAGAATCACGATACTATAGCTGACCGCAGTCAGCAGGCCGATGGTGATCCCGCCCAGGAAGACCTGGGTGATCGACACCTGGGCAAAGACCCCGTACACGATCATAAGGATGCTTGGCGGAATCAGCGCCCCGATAGTGCCTCCCGCGGCGATGGTGCCGCAGGCAAAGCTGGGCTTGTAACCGCCACTGACCATCTCGGGAATGGCAATTCGCCCCATGGCGGCGGCACAGGCCACGCTAGAGCCACTGACTGCGGCGAAGCCGGAACTGGCAAAGATGCTCGAGATCGCCACCCCACCTGGCAGCCAACGAAAGACCACCTTGGCTGCATTGAACAGGCCACTGGTAAGCCCTGTATGGAAGCAAACGAAACCCATCAGCAGAAACATCGGCACAGCGCTTAGAGTCCACTTGGCGATGAACTCGTAGGGCGTCGATGCGAGCATGCCGATGGCGGTGTTCCAACCGAACATCACGCTGATGCCAACCAGCGAGACTGTGATCAGGGACAACGCCACGGGGACGCGTAATGCCAGCAACGCCAGGAGTGCCGCGAGCCCGTAGAAACCGATTTCAACAGACATGGAGTTACCCTTCTTGCGAGTCGGCAGTATAGGCCGTGCCGCTGGCCAGCAGCGGGAGGCGTATGAGGCAGACGATCGCGGCCAGCCCGAACGCCAGCGGCAACACGAAGTAGGTGGGCCAAACCGGCATGGGGAAGCTCAGCGACATGACGTAGGAGCCGATCTGAAACTGCTCCATGGCCTTTGCCCAGGTCGCGACCATCAGAATGCTATAGACCCCGGCCGACAGCAGTGAAACCAGCACATCGGAGATCCTTATCAGAACGGGGCTCATCAAGCTTTCCAGGGCTTCGACGGCAATCATGTCCTTGCGCCACTCGACCCAGGCCAGGGGAAGTAGGACCAGGGTGATCAGGTAGTAGCGGGTGACCATCTCTAGCGTGGCAGGGACCGATACCGACAGCGTTGAGCGCAGGATAACGTCTAGCGTCACGTGCACCACCATTAGCAGGATAGAGATGGTGCCGAGCAACCCCAGCCCCATGGATACATGGTTTACCAAGCGATATAACCAGGCCATGAGATAACCTCCTGACTCGAGAAAAAAGCCCAGAACCGCCGCTGTGGTCCTGGGAAACAGCAAGTTCAGGTGCCGTAGCTGGTAAAGTCCACCTGGTCCCAGACTTCGCGGTTGATAGCCTCGGAAACGGCGACGGGGTCCTCACCAACCTCCTCGACAAGAGCATTCCATTTCTGAACCAGCTCTTTGAAGCGTGCTAGCTTGGCGGCCGCATCGCTGACGCCATAGCGGCTTTCGGCCTGCTCGGCGGCATAGGCCAGGTCCTTCTCGGCAAAGCGGCGGGTCGCTTCATGCAGCGACTCATCGGCCTTGAGGATCTCGATACCACTATCCTTTGCTACCTGCTCGGCTTCGGCCGGCATCTCATAGGCCCAGCGCTGGGTCGCCAGCGCGCTGGCCCGGGTCGAGGCACGGGCGATGGCCTCGCGGTCCTCTGGCGAAAGTGAGCTCCAGACCTGTTGTCTGGTGGCGTGTGAAATAGTGCTGTGAAAGGTGCCCAGTCCGATATAGGTCAGGTAGTCGATGGCATCCTCGAGGCGAAACGAGATGATATCGGCCGAGGAAGTAATTGTCCCCTCGATCACACCTTGGGACAGCGATTCGAAGGTCTCACCTACTGTGATGCTTGCTGGGGTCCCGCCCATTTCTTCCAGCCAGCGAGAGTATTGCGGTCCGCCTACGCGAAGGCGCATACCTTGCAGGTCTTCAACGGAGGTTACCGGCTTGTTGGTCAGCAGATGGTAGACATCCGTCGCATGGGTACTGGTGTAGACGATGCCCATCTGCTTGAGCTCATCCTGACAATCATCGCAGGTGGCGATGTATTCGGTCACTGCACCGTTCATAGCAAAGGAGTTTGTCCCTAGCAGTGCCATATCGCCGATCAGGTTAAAATTGGGCAGGTCTGCGGGAAAGTAGGCCGGCAGCAGCAGGCCGATTTCCACCAGGCCACTGCGCAGCGCCGTGCGCATGTTGCCCAGCGAGGCAATTTCTGTCCCCATGATTTGCCCGCCCAGACGACCCTCGGACTCTTCAGCCAGCGCCGGCAAGAATTCAGTATACAGGGGCGTATGCGCCGGGTGGGCTGGCGGAACCCCCGGTGCCAGACGGAAGTCGCGCGCATGCGCGGCCTGGGCCATCACGCCCCCTGCCATGGCCACCACGGCCAGGCCTTTCACTACTGACTTCATCTTCATCATGACTCTCGCCTCATTGGTCTTGTTGGTGGTGAAAAGGGCTCTCGCCTCGCGAAAAAACCCATGCATCGATCACGATGCCTTGCCGACGCGATTTCGATGCCTTCGGGGGGCGACTCACGACGACTCAGCTAAAACGAGTGCCTTCCGCCCCCGAGGGCATCGATACTCCGATCCATGAACCTAGGCTCAGAAACTTGTAGATCACCATTCCCTGAAAGCGCACAACATCCCCTTCGCGGCCATCGATCGCCTCGCGAGCATGCCAGCCGGCACCGAAAGACGTCTTGGGTTCTTGATGTTGTCCATTGATCTTCCTGTGTGTTGTTGTCTTGGTTCTCAGTCGTCACGAGATTTCATTGGCCACGAGAAGGCAGGCAGCCCGCCTTATAACCCTGACCGCACAGAAGGTTTGCCACTTCCAGTGCAGATTGTTGCATTATAATTCCACATGCACAAATTCCCTAAACCCGACTTTAGTCTTAACAGGAGCAAGAGGAGATGTTCAGGTGAGGGCAAGCCGAGTCCGTTCGAACAGGAAAAGCGTAAAGTAGCGACATCTCCGGCGATCAGGTTGGAAAGAGAAGGCCTGGCGTCCTCACACCTAGCCCAGCAGGTCGGGTGTGAGGTCGACAGAACGCGAAGGGGGCGAGGGAAATTGCTCACCGACTGCCATGCATTATAATGCCAACACCATGACATGTTAGAATGTTGGACGACTCATCGAGTCCGCCCGAGATCCGAGCAAGCACCTTCTGTTACAAGAAGATCGAGGCCCATCATGAAACCAGAAGAACAGGACGCCGAAGAGGCCCAGCCCAGCTTTGCCTTATCCATCGGCGAGCGTGTGCGGGCCTATCGCGCTCGTCGCGGTATCGCACGCAAACACCTGTCGGCTCAATCGGGTATCTCGGAGCGCTACCTGGCCCAGATCGAGACCGGCAAGGCCAATATCTCCATAGAACTGCTACAACGCCTGGCTCAGGCCATGGTCGTGCCGCTTCACGGACTGCTTCCGGCCTCCGGCCAGCAGGTGCTTCCCTCCTCGCTCAACGACCTGCTGCAACGCCTTTCCCCCTCCCAGCTCGAGGAGGCCTACCAGCTGCTTGCGCAGCACTTCGAACCGCCTCGTACTTGCCAGTCCGGCATCGCCCTGATCGGCATCCGATTTGGCGGCAAGACGACCCTCGGCGAGCTGCTGGCCGCAGCCCTCGACCTTCCCTTTATCCGCCTCAGCCAGGTCATCGAAGCGCAAGGAGGGATGAAAGTAGGCGAAGTCCTGGAGCTGGGTGGCCAACGTACCTACCGCCGCCTGGAGCGGCAGGCCCTGGAACATGTGATCGAACAGCACCCCCTGTCGGTCCTTGAGGTCGGCGGCGGGCTGGTCACCGAACCCGAGACCTTCCAGAGATTGCTCAGCCGCTTCTACACGGTCTGGTTGAAGGCCTCTCCCGACGAGTTGATGGGCCGGCTGATGGCGGCTGGTGACATGCGCCCCCTGGAAGGCAACAACTACGAAATTGCCAAGGAAGACCTCACTCGCATCCTGACGGAGCGCGATGCCGAGTATCGCCAGGCCGACCACATACTCGAGACTACCGGACGGACGGTCGAGGACTGCTTCCAGGAGCTGGCCAGCGTCAGTCGCTCCGTCATGGCACCCCACGTCGCTGAGGCAACCTAGACCAGCGGCAGACGCTCTGTATTCGTTGGGGGCAGCAGCCCCCTACTTGGCACCGACTCATCGGGCCCCTTGCAGGAACCTGACCTCGCTGGCGTCAAGCCAGCACGGACAGGCGGGCCGGGCACCGAGGCGTACACCTTGCCGACCGAGTGTCGATCAGCGAGAGAAAGCGGGCGTTCTAGGGGCGCATCAGCGAGGGACCATCGATCGGGGACGCCGCCTTGGCGTGCGGTGTGCCACAAAAAAGGGGTGGACCAGCACCCGAAAATGCTGGTCCACCCTTCCTTTATCGCGGGTGAAGCACGATTACCTCAGGCTCGGCTCGGCTCCACCATGAAGTGGGAGAAGAAGGCGTCGAGTTCGTCGAAGCCATCGAGCGGGAGCACCAGGGAGACGTACTGGTCCGGGCGCACCACCACCAGCGCGCCGGCGCCGCGATCGATGCCCCGCAGGTCGAAGATGTCCTGGTCGGTCCCCAGCGCCGGCGCGTGGGCCTTCTGGTAATCCTGCAGTCCAAGGGCTCCCTTGTGCGGCTTGAGCAGTTCGTGCATGTCGGCCCAGTCCACCTCGAGGTGCGACTGCTGGATGATGCCGTGGACGTCGAAGATCGCGTCCGGGTCGGCCCCCTGCGGGGTGAAACGGCGGATCGGCGAGGCGTCGCTGGCCAGGTAATCCATCAGCTGGTTGAAGCGTGAGCCAGGGCTTCTCGGGTCGACCATGTCGGCGAAGGCATAGAGCCGCCAGCGGCCGTCGGCGCGATGGACGTGCCCGAGGTGGACCTGCTTGGCATCGCCGAGCCGGATCACCTCGGCGGAGTGGAAGCGGCGCCCCGGCGGGAAGCCGGTGGCGAGCCCCAGGTGGCCGTCGTCGCCGGTGAGCAGGTCCGGCGTGTAGTGGGTGGCGAACCCCGCGGTGAACTCACTGTTGGTGACGAACTGGCGCTGCACCTCGGCCAGGCCTTTCATCGCGGCCTGCGGGTCGTCAGAGGCCTGCGCGGCACCAATCGCCCGCGACCAGCGGGTATCCATCTCGATGAGGTTCTCGGCGATGACGTGGCGCTCGGCGTTGTAGGTGTGGAGCAGGCTGGCCGGGCTGCGTCCCTCGAGCACCGAGATCAGCTTCCAGCCGAGGTTGAAGGTGTCCTGCATCGACACGTTCATGCCCTGACCGGCCTTGGCGGTATGGGTGTGGCAGGCATCGCCGGCAATGAAGACCCGCGGCGTGCGGCTCTCCACCTGGTCGTCGTCGACGTCATCGAACTTGTCGGTGACCCGGTGACCGACGCGGTAGACGGAGAACCAGGCGGTCTCCTTCACCTCGAAGCTGTACGGCGCCAGCACCGCCTGGGCCTTCGCCAGCACCTGTTCCTTGGTCAGCCAGGCATCCGGGGCGATGTTGCCCATGTCGACGTAGAGCCGGACCATGTAGCCGCCCTCGCGGGGGATCAGCAGGATGTTGCCCGCCTCGGCGGACTGGATCGTGCACTTGAAGCGGATGTCCGGGAAGTCGGTCACCGCCAGCACATCCATCACACCCCATGCCTTGTCCTCGCCGTGGCCCTGGGGCACGCGGCCGATGGACTCACGCACCACGCTGTGCGCACCGTCGCAGCCGACCACGTACTTGGCGCGGACGGTCTTTTCCCCCTCCGGCGTGTTAAGGGTCACGACCACCCGCTCGTCGGCGGCCTCGGGAACCTTCACCTCGAGGGTCTCGTGGCTGTAGTCGACCTGCAGGCGGCTGGGGGAGTTGTGCATGTACTCCAGCAGGAAGTCGAGCAGGCGGGCCTGGTTGACGATCACGTGGGGGAACTCGGAGAGGCCGTCACGCACGTCCTGAACGCGGCCGAGCCGGGCGATCCGCGACTTGTCCTCGGCGGCCGGGCCCCAGAAGTGGGTCTCGTTGATCCAGTAGGCCTCGGTGGTCAGCTTCTCCGACAGGCCGAAGGCCTCGAACATCTCCACCGTGCGGCACGCGACACCGTCGGCACGTCCCACTTCGAGGGGCGCATCGGCCTTCTCCACCACGCGGGTGACGATCTCCGGAAAGGTCGAGAGCTGGGCGGCGAGCAGCAGACCGGCCGGGCCGGTGCCGACGATGAGTACGTCCACCTCCTCCGGCAGCGACCCCTGCTCCTCGCTGCGCCCTTCTGCCAGGGGTTGAATTCGCGGGTCGCCACTACGGTAACCGTCGAGGAAGTACTGCATCTGTTCGCTCCATCCCGCTTGTCACGGGTCGTTGTTGATAAACCATCAGGGGTAGGGTCCGCTGCGGCAATCCGCCACGGTGATAATAATCAGTATTGTGATCAATATCGCGACGAACAATACGACTTTCCGCCAATACCCGGCATCCTGTGACCCGGCATCGATGTTCCGGAAGGGTGTTGCGGTATCGACCTTCGGATGATTGCTCATTACTGTGATGATCACAATACTGACGCAGATCAAAGAGTGATCACTTCCCTGACCACCGACAAGTGAGCCGACAATGACAACCACCACACGCCACGCCTTCCGTCACCCCCTGGCCCTGACGCTGCTCTCCGCCTCCCTGCTGGCCGCCAGCAGCCCGGCCCTGGCCAAGGAACTCCGCCTGGGGATCATCACCCCGCCCCAGCACAACTGGACCCAGACCGCCGAACGCTTCGCCGAGGAAGTGGCCGAGCAAAGCGATGGCGAGCTGACCGTCGCCATCTTCCCCGCCGGCCAGCTGGGCGACGAGTCGGCAATGTTCTCGCAGATGGAGACCGGGCTGCTCGACATGGGCATCATGACCGCCGCCCTGACCAGCCAGCGCGAGCCCTCCATCGTCGGCTGGTTCAGCCCCTTCCTGTTCGACAGCGTCGCCGAGGCGGCCCAGGCCGCCGAGACCGAAGCCGCCCGGCAGATGCTGGCGAACCTCGAGAACAAGGGTCTGCATGCCTTCGGCTACACCTTCGCCGGCATGCGCCACATCCTGATGCGCGATGGTCGCGTGGAGAGCCTGGCGGATGTCGACGGCAAGAAGATCCGCATCATACCCTTCGCCGCCATGAACACCTGGTGGCGCGCCACCGGGGCCAGCCCCACCCCGGTCAGCCTGCCCGACGTCTACCAGGGCCTGCAGAACAAGATGCTCGACGGCGTGGACATCGACCTCGACGCCCTGGTGGGCTCCGGCTTCTATGAGGTCGCCGAACACCTGACCCTCACCAACCACATGGCCTTTCCGGCCGTCTCGGTGATGAGCCAGATGTCCCGGGACTCCCTCTCCGACGAGCAGCGCCGGATCATCGACGAGGCCATGGACGAGGCCCTGGCGTGGGGCATCGAGGGCCAGATCGAGGCCGAGGAGCAAAACCTCGCCACCCTCGAGGCGAATATCGATGTCTTCACCCTCGAGGATGCCGAGGGCGTGTTCGGCGAGGCCAACCAGGCCTTCGCCGAGCGCTTCGGCGAGCACCCGGTGATCCAGGCCTTCCAGCAGCAGTCCGCCCAGCTCCTCGGCGCCGAATGAACGGGGCGGGGCGCGCCCGCGCCCCAATCCAGACAGCCCGACCCGGACAGCCCGCCCCGGACAGGAAGGAGTCCCCATGAACGCACGACATGACACCTGGCTCAGCCGGGCAAGCCGCCGGCTGGCCGGGCTGGAGCAGCTGGCCTGCAGCGTGCTGATCGCGGCCTTCGGCGTGCTGCTGATCGCCAACGTCTTCGCCCGCTACGTGCTGAACAGCCCGATCTTCTTCGCCAGCGAACTGGCCGTCTACATCCTGATCTGGATGGCCTTCCTGGCCATCTCGATCTCGATCCACCACGACCAGCACGTGCGCCTCACCATGCTGGTAGGGCTGCTGCCCACGACGGCCCAGCGGGCCTGCTACTGGCTGACCGAGCTGGTCTGCCTGGCGATGCTGGCGGTGATCCTCTGGTACGCCATCGGCTGGCTGCGCTCACCCTCGGTGGGCTACGACATCGCCATCACCCTCGACTGGCCCAAGTGGCACTTCTACCTAATCGTACCGATCTTCTGCGCCACCTCGATCTTCCACCTCATCGCCAGGCTGTCGGACCGCTCACGCACCGTCTTCACCCTGGTCAGCGACGAGGATTGACCGCATGACGCTCGCTGCCTTCCTACTGTTCATGCTGCTCGGCATGCCCATCGCCTTCGTGCTGCTGGCCTCGACCTTCACCTTCGTCCTCGCGTCCGGCAACTACCGGCTGCTCGAGAACCTGCCCCAGGTGATCTTCGGCTCGCTGGAGGTCTTCGACCTGCTGGCGATCCCGCTCTTCATCCTGCTCGGCGAGATCATGAACGAGGGAGGGATCACCCGGCGGATCATCACCGCGGCCCGCGCCTGGTTCTCCTGGGTGCCACACAGCATCGCCTATGTCTCCCTGACCTCGAACCTGATGCTGGCCTCGATCATGGGCTCGGCGACTGCGCAGATCGCCATCATGAGCCGAGTGATGACCCCGGAGATGGAACGCGACGGCTACGACAAGGGCTTCGCCGCCGCCCTGACGGCGGGGGCCGGCCTGCTGGGGCCGATCATCCCGCCCTCCATGGTCTTCATCATCTACGGGGTCATCGCCCAGGTCTCCATCGGCGCCATGTTCATGGGCGGCATCCTTCCGGGCCTGGTGCTGTTCGTGCTGATCAGCGGCCTGATCGCGCTGCTCGCCGGCCGGGCAAGCAAGAAGGGCGCCGAGGCACGGACGAGCATCCCGCTGTGGAAGGCCACTCGCGGTGCCCTGCTCACCCTGTGCATCCCCGTGGTCATCGTCGGCGGCATTGCCTTCGGCATCGTCACGCCCACGGAATCCGCCGCCGTGGCCACCCTGATGGCGCTGATCCTCGGCTGCCTGTTCTTCCGTGAGCTCAGGTGGGGACAGTTGCCCGGCGTGCTCAGGCGTACGGCGCGCAACACGTCCATCGTGCTGTTCCTGATCGCCGCCGCCAAGGCCTTCGGCTGGGTGCTGATCTACAACCAGATCCCCCAGCAGGTGGCGGGGCTGATGCAGGGCACCACCGAGAGCCCGCTGGTGTTCATGCTGCTGGTGTTCGTGATGCTGATCGTGGTGGGCATGGTGCTCGACGGCATCGCCGCACTGATCATCCTGGTGCCGATCCTGCTGCCGGTGGCCCAGCAGAGCTACGGCATCGACCCCATCCACTTCGGCATCGTCACCTGCATGACCCTGAGCCTCGGGCTGCTGACGCCGCCGGTGGGCGCGGGCCTCTATGTCGCCTCGGCCATCAGCAACGTCAGCCTGCCACGCATCACCAGGTGGATCTTTCCCTTCGTGCTGGCGGCCTGCCTGGTGATCCTGGCGATCATCTTCAATCCCTGGCTGGTCAGCGTCTTCCGCTAGACCCGCCCCGGCCCGGGATCGCCAGCGGATGCCCGGGCCCGGGCACTCTGATACATTAGACCACCGTGCCGGGCCGACCCCTGCCCGGCCAGCCACCCGCCCCCAAGATGACGAGCCGATGACCGGAACTCCGCTTACCCAGGCCAGTGTGCTGCCCGGCAACCTGCTGCGGCGCTGCCACCAGATCAGCGTCGCGATCTTCCTGCGCAAGTGCGAGGCCTACCACCTGACCCAGCTGCAGTACATCCTCCTCTGCGCCCTCGAGGAGAAGGGGCCGATCGATCAGATCACCCTGGGCGGCCATACGGCGCTGGATCGCAATACCGTGGCCGTGGTGGTGCGCAAGCTGGAGGAACGCGGCCTGGTGACCCGACGCCGCAACCCCGAGGATCGCCGCTCCATGCTGGTTTCCCTGACCACGGAGGGCGAACGCCTTCGCCATGACGCCGAGCCTCAGGTGGCCGAGGTGCAGGAGGAGATCGTCGCCCCCCTGAGCGAGGACGAACGGGAGACCCTATGCCGACTGCTGGGACGCATCGCCGACGAAAACAACCACCTCAGCCGCGTGCCAGTGCGCCAGACGGGGTGAACCCGCCTGACATGGCAAACAGGAAGCGGCGGGCCTTTCGGCCCGCCGCTTTTCCATGCTGACTAAGGCGGGACACTCACATCCGGCAGTCGCCGTCCGGCGCCTCCAGCTGTTCATGGGCGACGTCGATGACCTCATGCCTGCCGTCCTGGATCTCGCGCAGGTAGATATTCTGGATCGGGTGGTGGGACTCCGAGAAGCTCAGCGGCCCCCGCGGACTCTCGAGCTCCACATTGGCCAGGGCCTCGATCAGCGCGTCCCGGTCCTCGGTATTGCCACCGACCTCGGCGAGCGCCTGAACCAGCATGGCGCCGGTGTCATAGCCATGCACCGCATAGGCGTCAGGGGTCTCGCCGTAAGCCGCTTCATAGGCCGAGACGAAGGCCCGGTTCTCCTCGCTGTCCAGCGTCTCGGCATAGTGCAGGGTGGTCAGCACCCCCTCCCCGGCGTCGCCCAGTGTCGCGAGGTTGCCCTCGGTCAGAAAGCCCGAGCCCAGCAGCGGGATGCTCTCCTTGAGGCCGGCGGCGGCATAGTCGCGCACGAAGCTCACCCCGCCGCCCCCGGCGAAGAAGGTGTAGACGGCATCCGGCTTGAGGCTGGCGATCTGCGTCAGGTAGCTTTGGAACTCGGTGCTCGGGAAGGGCACCAGGATCTGCTCGACGATCTCGCCGCCCTCCTCGCTGAAGGCGCTCTCGAAGGCGGCCAGGTCCTCCTTGCCCCCGGCGTAGTCCCAGGTGATGGTCACCACGCGGCGATGGCCGCGTTCGAAGGCCACCTTGCCCATGGGGTAGCTGTCCTGCCACATGTTGTGGGAGGTACGGAAGATATTGGGCATGCACAGCTGGTTGGTGGCGGCCTCCAGGCCGGCATTGGGGATGATGGTGATGGCGCCGGACTGCTTGGCCACCCGCAGCATGCCCATGGCCACGCCGGAGTGGACCGGGCCGATGACGAAGTCGACGCCATCGCCCTTGACCAGGCGGCTCATGTTCTGGGGCGCCTTGGAGGGGTTGGCCTCGGAATCGAGCTGCACGTACTCGACGTCGCGGCCACCGAGCTGGCCGCCATTCTGCTCGATGGCCAGCTTGAGGCCGTTGGTGATGGCCTCGCCCAGGGCCGTGTAGGTGCCGGAGTAGGGCAGCATCAGGCCGAGTTTCACGGGCTCGTTATTCTCCGCCAGGGCCGACTGGCCAGCCAGCAGGAGAGCAGCCCCCAGCAGGGCCCTCAGTCGCGTATTTTTCTGGTTCATCATGGTGGGCTCGTCTCTCGTCAGGGATATTGTCGTTGTGGGTTATTTCGCTACCGCCAAGGCCGCTCAGGCCTGTCGTGATTTCGCCGCCCGCGAGTCGGCATGCGGCTGCCAACCCAGCCGACGCCGCGCCTCGGCCACGTCATCCTGCGGGTCGTGCTGCCACAGCCAGTCGTAGCGGCTCTTCAGGTTCTCGATCAGCCGGGCTTCATCGTCGCCGATGCCGGCAGCGGCGTACTCGTAGACGTCGCCCGCCTCATGGGAGGTGCGCTGCACCTTGCAGGCACGCGCGTGACGGACCGCCTCGAAGGCCGCCAGCGCCTGCTCGGCGCTCTGCCGATCGCAAGCCTGATCGGTCAACAGGCCTGCCAGCACATAGGCATCCTCCAGCGCCTGGCCGGCGCCTGCGCCCTGGTGGGGCACCATGGCATGGGCGGCATCACCCACGATCAGCACCCGGCCGCGACGGTAACGAGGCAGTTCGGGCAGCTCGTGCAAGGCCCAGCGAGTGGGCTCGGGAATGCAGTCGAGAATGGCCTGTGAACCGGCCCCCCAGCCTGCGAACACCTCCAGCATCTCCTCCTGGCTCACGGTACTGACCCACTCCTCGCCCTCGGGGAGTTGGGGAGCCGGGGTGGAGCGGTCGGTGATGAAGGCCACCACGTTGATCAACTCGGTCTGCTTCACCGGAAAGGTCAGGATGTGGCGGTCCGGTCCCAGATACATCTGCGGCACCCGTGCCAGGCGCTTGTCGGCGCCCCTGGCGGCCATGGCGGCCTCCAGCTGCTCGGTGGGAATCATGCCGCGATAGGCGTAGGTGCCGCTCCAGAAGGGACCGAGCTCAGCGTGCTGCGCCGGGGAAAGCACATGATCACGCACCGCCGACTTGATGCCGTCGAAGCCGATCAGGATGTCGGCGGTGTAGGCCGTGCCGTCGGCGAATTGCGCGGTGGTGCCATCGCCATCCTGTTCGACCGCCACGCAGCGCTTGCCGAAACGGGCGATTCCCTCGGGCAGGTTCTCGACGATCGCCTCCAGGAAGTCGGCCCGGTGGACCGAGGACTGGCCACAGCCGGGCGCCAGGGTGGCGGTCAGGTAGGCATCATCGCTACCGCGGCGCCATTCGAACCAGACATCCTCGAAGGGCGCAGGAGAGGAGTCGGAGATGTGTCGGTAGGAGGCCTCCAGGCCGAGCAGCGTGATCGCCCGGACGGCATTGGGCCCGAAGGAGACGCCGGCACCGATTTCCGAGAACTGCTCTGCGGCCTCGAAGAGCCGCACCTTGAGTCCCGGATCCCGCGAGAGGGCCACGGCCAGGGCAACGCCGCCGATGCCGCCGCCGACGATGCCGATGGAAAGACGCTTGTGCGAGGCACTGGATACCATGGTGGTGTCTCCTGTCAGGGATTATTGTGATGATCGTCACGCTATTCCCCTGGCCAGGCAGCGGCCATACAGCCCCCTGAATTCACCCGATAAGTGACACTAATAAGACCATGAATCAAACGCTTGCACGCCCCAGTTCCTCCAAGGATCGACTATTGTCGTATACCGCCAACCTGCCCGGTCGAAACTCCCCCGCACGAGGCAGACTGACATGATCCGGCTCTCGGAGATCGACACCAACCTGCTGGTGGTCTTCGACCTGCTCTACCAGGAGCAGAACACCCAGCGGGTGGCCCAGCGACTCGGGCTTACCCAGCCGGCGGTGAGCCATGCCCTGAAACGGCTGCGCAAGCTGCTGGGCGACGAGCTCTTCGAGCGCACCTCCCGGGGACTGATGCCGACCCCGCTGGCCAGCCGCCTGCACCCGCCGGTGGCCCAGGCCCTGGCCCATCTTCAGGAAGCCCTCAACCGGCCGGACGACTTCGATCCCGCCGTCAGTGAGCGCACCTTCAACATCGCCATGACCGACATCGGCGAGATCGTCTTCCTGCCCCGCCTGCTGCAGCGCCTGGCCGAACAGGCGCCCGGCATCCGGCTGAGCACCGTGCGCAGCCAGCACGACGACCTGAAGCGGGAGATGGAGGATGGCCGGATCGACCTGGCGATCGGCCTGATCCCCCAGCTCGGCGCCGGCTTCTACCAGCAGGGGCTCTTCGTCCAGCGCTATGTCTGCCTGATGCGCCGCGACCACCCCCTGGCAGCCGAAGACTTCGACCTGGAAGACTTCATCGCCGCCCGCCACGCCGTGGTAGTAGCCCGCGGCACCGGGCACGGCATCGTCGAGGAGTCCCTGGCCAGGGCGGGGGTCACCCGGCCGGTCTGCCTCGAGCTTCCCCACTTTGCCGCCGTGCCCTATATCATCAGCCACACCGACCTGGTGGTGACGGTCACCGACAAGCTGGCCGAGGTGACGCGCGAGCGCTTCGCGCTGACGATGCGCGAGCATCCCCTGCCCTTCCCCGAGATCCCCATCAAGGTCTTCTGGCACCGCCGCTTCCATCAGGATGCCGGCAACCGCTGGCTGCGCGGCCTGCTGTTCGAGATGTTCGCCGAGTGACCGCTATCAGAAGGACGGCAGCAGGCTGGAGGGGGGACCCAGGGCCTGCCCCAGCGTGAAGCCGGAACCGGAGTGGTGAGCTCACTCGAACACCTCCTCGACCAGGCCGATCAGGTTGTGAAGGGCCGGCGAGTCGTTGCTCGACCGCCAGGCCAGCCACAGCGGCATGTCGCAGGCCTCGAGTTCCGGCAGGTGCACGAAGCGGATGCCGGGCATGGGGTGGGCGCTGCTGGCCGAGGGCACGATGGCAATACCGAGTCCTGCCGCCACCATGCTGAGGATGGTGATGTTGTCGGCCCCATACTGGACCACGCGTGGCGAAAAACTCAGGCGCTCGAAGTGGGCCAACATGCGGTCGTAGTAAACCGGGGAAGCACTGCGAAAACCCCACACGAAGTCGGCCTCCTTCAGCTCGTCCAGACTTGCCGGCGGCGCTGCCGACCAGGGCGAGGCCTCCGGAACGGCCAGCATCAGGTGGTCGTGCTGCAGCAGGCGGGTCTCGAGGCCGGGCTGTTCGGCACTGTCCAGGTAGAGAATACCGGCATCCAGGCTGCCCTCCCGCAGCCGCTCCAGCTGGGGCCCCGACAGCAGGGGAAAGACCTCGAAGGCGACGCCGGGATAGCACTGCCGGTAGCCTCCCATCAGCCGCGCCACGTCGGGTACCCAGAGGTGAGTCACGGTGATGCCGAGACAGAGCTTGCCGACCTGACCGCTGCCCAGTGCCGCCAGGCGCGCCTTGATCTGGGCACGGGCATCGAGCAGCTGGATGGCCTCCTCGTACAGCGCGCGACCCGCGACCGTGAGCCGGATGCCGCGGGCATGGCGGTCGAAGAGCCGAGTGTCCAGGTCGTCTTCCAGCAGCCGCATCTGGCGCGTCAGCGCCGGCTGGGCGACGTGCACCCGGCGGCTGGCCGCGGAGATGGAGCCTGTCTCCACCACCGCCACGAAGTAGTCCAGCTGACGAAATTCCATGGCACCGATGACACCTCTGGGATGAAGGGCGACGTTTCGCACATAACCTGGGCAGTATCGTGCCTCGGCTGCCGGCTTTCCATACATAAAAGGTATGGCTTGCATCCAGAAGTGATATTTTCGGTATCGACGGGCGTGTTTCATAGTGAGGGGACAACCCATAACAAGACTCGCCCTCGGCGAGCTGGACGATCCCCATGAACAAGACCTATCACCTGCTGACGGGGCTGCACTTTGCGGTGTGCACCCTGGCCATGATCTGGCCCGGCGCCCTGATCGCCAACCGTATCGAGCCCACCGTGCTGGGCCTGCCCTTCCTCTTCTTCTGGTACACCCTGTGGATGCTGGTGCTCTTCGCCGGCATGTGGGTCGCCTTCGTCGTCCGTCATGGAGGTGGCCGCCATGAGTGATTCCGTGATTATCGTCGGCATTACGCTCGTCTACCTGGCGATGGTGCTGGTGGTGGGCCTGCGCGCCCGCGGCCAGTCGAGCGCCAGCCTGGAAGGTTATGTCGCCGGCGGCCGCCACGTGGGCGTGGTGATCCTGTTCTTCATCCTCGGGGCCGAGATCTTCTCCGCCTTCGCCTTCCTCGGCACGCCAGGCTGGGCCTACAAGCACGGCGCGCCGGCCTTCTATATCCTCGCCTACCTGTCGCTGGTGCCGATCACCATCTGGGCACTGGGCCCGCGGGTGGCCAAGCTGGGCCGCGAGCGGGGCTACCTGACCCAGGGCGACATGATCGCCGACCACTACCGCAGCAAGCCGCTCGGCATGCTGGCCGGCATCATCGGCGTGGTGGCCCTGGTGCCCTACCTGACCATCCAGATCGCCGGCGCCGGCCTGCTGTTCCAGGCCGCCACCGACGGCATGGTGCCCTTCTGGCTGGGTGGCCTGCTGGCCTTCGTGGTGGTGGCCGCCTACGTGTTCTGCAGCGGCCTGAGCGGGATCGGCTGGACCAACCTGGTACAGGGCGTGATGATGATCGCCATCGCCTGGTTCCTGGGACTGGCCATCTCCGAGCGCCTCTACGGCGGCGTGGGGGAGATGTTCACCCAGCTCCAGCAGCAGGCACCGGAGTACCTGACCATGCCCGGGGCCACCGGCATGGGCTGGGGCTACTTCAGCACCGCGGTGCTGGTCAGTGCCTTCGGCGGCGCCATGTGGCCACACCTGTTCATGAAGTTCTACTCGGCGGACAGCGGCAAGACTTTGCGCAAGGTCAGTGTCTTCTACCCCCTCTACGCCTACCTGCTGGTGCCGCTGTTGTTCATCGGCTTCGCCGGCATCCTGGCCTTCGCCGACTCGCCCCTGGAGCGCTCCGACACCGTGCTGCTGAAGATGGTGATGGAGGTGGCCAACTTCTCGCCCTGGGTGATCGGCCTGATGCTCTCCGGCGCGCTGGCGGCGGCCATGTCCACCGGGGCCAACCTGGCCCATACGGCGGCCGTGGTGCTGGTGCGCGACGTGATGGGCCCCACCGTGATGAAGGGCGCCAGCGAGAAGACCACGGTCAGTGTGACGCGCTGGAGCGTGCTGGGGCTGTCGCTGGCGGCCTACCTGATCGCGCTGCTCAACCCCGGCTCGCTGGTGATGATCCTGCTCACCGCCTATGGGGTGATCATCCAGCTGTTCCCGATGGTGATCGGCGCGCTGTTCCTGCCACGGCTGCGCCGCGCCAGTGTGATGGCAGGTGCGCTGATCGGCAGCCTGGCCTTCCTGCTGATGGAGTTCGTCTGGAGCTCGCCGCTGGGTTGGCACGCCGGGGTCTGGGCGATGCTGCTCAACGTGGTGGCGGTCGCCGTCTGGCAGCGTTTCAGTAGCACCGCGCACGCCCCCCAGCCCCATAACAGCCACTAAGCCCCGGGAGACCACGATGACGACGCAAACCGACACGTACGACCTCAAGGGCCTGGATCTCAAGGGCGCCATCGGCGCCCAGGTGGAAGCGACCCTCGAGGAGGTGCAGGCGCTGTACCGCCAGATTCACCAGCATCCCGAGCTGCCCTTCCAGGAGCACGAGACCAGCGCCCGCCTGGCCGAGGCGCTGGAAGCGCTGGGCTATGAAGTAACCCGCGGCGTGGGCGGTACCGGCGTGGTGGCCCTGCTCGAGAACGGCGACGGCCCCACGGTGATGCTGCGCGGCGACATGGATGCCCTGCCGATCAAGGAGGACACCGGCCTGGACTTCGCCAGCACGCGCACGGTGGAGACGGAGGGCGGCACGGTGCCGCTGATGCATGCCTGCGGCCATGACCTGCACAGCAGCTGCGTGGCGGGGGCCGCTGCCGTGATGGCGGGACTCAAGGAACACTGGTCCGGCACCCTGATGCTGATCTGCCAGCCGGCCGAGGAGATCTTCGGCGGCGCCAGGGCCATGCTCGATGACGGCCTCTACACGCGATTCGCCCGGCCCGATGTCATCCTCGGCCAGCACAACATGCCGGCCCTCGCCGGCACCGTCGGCCATCGCGCCGGCAGCGCCATGGCCGCCTGCACCAACCTGGCCGTGACGATCCACGGCGCCGGCGGCCACGGCTCCATGCCGGCGCAGACGGTGGACCCGGTGGTGATTGCCGCCCATGTAGTCACCCGCCTGCAGACCATCGTCTCCCGCGAGGTGCCGCCGGAGGAGACCGTGGTGGTGACCGTCGGCAAGCTGCACGCCGGCACCCAGGCCAACATCATCCCCCACTCGGCGGAGCTCGAGATCAATATCCGCAGCTTCGACAACGCCCTGCACCGCCAGGTGGTGGAGGCCATCGAGCGCATCATTCGCGCCGAGTGCGAGGCCGGCCGCTCGCCGAAGCCGCCGGAATTCCGCGTGCTCAATGAGACCCTCGCCCTGCACAACGACCCGGCGACGGTCGAGCGGGTGCGCCGGGCCCACGGCGAGCACTTCGGCGAGGCCGGCCTGTACGCCATGCCGCGCCTCAACGGCAGCGAGGACTTCCCGTTCTTCGGCAACGCCGCGGAGGGCGGCTTCGGCGGCGAGGACATCCCCTACGTCTACTGGTTCATCGGCGCCACCCCGGCCGAGCGCTGGGCCGAGACGCCAGGGGCCAGCGTGGCCGAGAAGATGCGCCACCTGGAGATGCCCCACTCGCCCTACTACTTCCCGGGCAACGAGGTCACCCTGCGCACCGGCATCGAGGCCATGGCCACCGGGGCACTCGCCTACCTGGGATAGCCTCGGCAGGACAGCGAGGCCGTGCAGAATGGGAGGGCGACATCCACCTTTTTATACTCCGCATGAGTGCCGATGAACTTGATGTAGACCGCGCCGAACCGGCAGGCAACGGCGATAATCAGCCTGAAGGCAGCTGCGGGCATGCGAAAGACAGGTTTTCAGGATTCACTGCAACAGCCCAAAGTGCTGCAGCTGTTCAAGGAAACGCTCCTTTCGCCAATGCTTGGCCACTTTCCTGTCCAGGCGCTCCTCGAAGGCGGCCTGCTCGCCGTGTTCAATGGCCAGCTCATGCAGGTCTGCAAGCAACCCGGCGGCCATCTCGTAGCCCTTGGGCTGCCGATATTCGCTCATAGAGGAAAAGGTCGCGGTCGGTGGGTAACCATCACTTATTGCTTCCTGTCCCTCTCGGCTTGCATCGCCTTCATCAGCCCCTCGATGGTGCGAAGATTCTCCTCGTGGAGCGAGGCTTCGCTATTCCGCTTGGCGGCGATACCCGGCGGTATACGCCGTTCGTCCGGCTTGCGGCCGCCCCGGCGAAAGCCAGCCTGGATCGGCGCCAGCATGAAATCGATCTCTTCTTCGTCCAGCGTTTCCGGATCGAAGTGGCCGTCCTCGGCGTCCAGCAGCATCTCACCGTGCTCATCGCCGCGGCCGGCGGCGGCCTCCTTGAGCGCCTCGAACCCACTGATGCCGCCGATATCCTCCGGCGGGCAGGCCATGGCGCCGTCGATCAGCCGCGGGCAGGGGTTGGTCTCGGCGAGGCCGGTCGCTTCCACCACGATGCGATGTATCCAGTCGTCGCCGAAGTCGTAGAGGTAGTGGAAGGTGTTGTCCTTCAGCCGCGCGGCGATGATCTTGAGCCTGGCGTTGCGCGCCAGCGCGATGGGCCGGTCGCTCCAGTCGTCCGGCTCGCCGTAGTAGCGGCCGTTGCACTCGAACTCGAAGAGATGACAATCCACCCAGCCCATGGCGGCCTGGATGACCTCGTGCAGGCGGTGCAGGTTGATCTGCTCCGGCACCAGCACGCGGCGCCAGACCAGGGGATCGGTGTCGAGCAGTTCGATACGCAGGCGAATATCAGGCATGGGGGGCCTTGATCAGGCTCTCGGCTGGAATGCCGAACAGGTGGTGAAGCGTCCAGACCATGGCGAGGGCCAGGTTCCGTTGGCCGCAGAGTATCCCATGGACGCCGTTGCGTCGGCCATTAACACCATTGGCGGGCCCCGGGGGCCATACCCCCGGGGCCGCTTACCACTGGCTCACCGCTTCGCTTTCCCGTCGATCAAAAGTCGAAGAACACCGTCTCGCCCTCGCCCTGCAGGCGGATATCGAAACGATAGCGCACCTTGCCGTCGGCCTCCTCGCGCCTGGCGATCAGCGTCTGGCGCCGTGCCGGCGATTCGATGCGGGAGAGCACCGGGCACTGGGCGTTGGCCTCGGCCTCATCCTCGAAGTAGAGGCGGGTCTGCAGGTGAATGTTGATGCCGCGGGCGAAGAGCGTCAGGTTGATGTGCGGCGCCATCGGCTGGCCGCTGGCGTGGACCACCGGGCCCGGCTTGAGGGTCTTGAGCGACCATTCACTGCCGTGGTCGAAGGTAGTGGCGGTACGCCCGAAGCTGTTGAACGGCTTCTTCAGGTCGTACTCGCGCTGGTACTCACCGTGGGCGTCGGCCTGCCAGGCCTCGAGGAAGGCGTCGCGCACCAGGTCGCCGTTGCCGTCGATCACGGTACCGACCACCTCGATGTGCTCGCCCTCGGCCTCGGGCTTGGCCATCTCGTTCCAGATCTCCTCGTCGCGGGTCGGGTTGCCGGCGGCGGCCAGGGCCAGGCCGATATGCACGTAGGGCCCGGCGGTCTGGGAGGCGGTCTCGCGCAGCATCAGCTCGCTGGCGGGCTGGGAATTCGGCTGTTTCATCTCATTGTCCCCTTGCTGGTTCTCGAACCGATCACTGGTTCTCGAAATAGGTCTGCAGTTCGCCACGCACCACCAGGTCGAAGCGGTAGGCCAGGCAGTCCATGGGCCGGCTGCGGGCCATGTCCAGGCGGCCGATCATGGTCTCGACGGCCTCGGGGTCCTTGAGGGTATTGACGATGGGACACAACGGGATCAGCGGATCGCCCTCGAAGTACATCTGGGTGATCAGGCGGGTGGAGATCGCCGGACCCATCACCGAGACGTGGATGTGCGAGGGTCGCCAGCTGTTGACGTCGTTGGGCCATGGATAGGGGCCCGGCTTGATGGTCCGGAAGCGGTACCAGCCCTGACCATCGGTCAGGCAGCGCCCCACGCCGCCGAAGTTGGGATCCAGCGGGGCCAGGTAGTTGTCGTTGCGGTGACGATAGCGACCGCCGGCATTGGCCTGCCACATCTCCACCAGGGTATGGGGTACCGGCTTGCCGAACTGGTCGACCACACGGCCGAACATGATGATGCGCTCACCCACCGGCAGGCCCTGGCTGTGATCCTGGCGAAAGTTGAGCAGCAGGTCGTTGTCATGGGCGCCCATGCGCAGGCCACGGAAGTCGGGGCCGCTGAGTTCGGAGGCGGTGGCATGCTGCATGCTGACCAGCGCCTGGCGCGGCGAACGGGCCACGGAGGTCTTGTAGCCGGGGGCATAGGCCGGCGGATGCCAGTTGCGGTCGCGCTCCACGAAGCGCTTGTTGGGGTCCTGCATGCGATCGTCTCCGGGGGTTGTGGATCCCGATCAGTGTGGCCGCGTGTCGCCGGCCTGCCAATTGACGTCTCGCCCCTTCGACATAACCCATGGGTTATGTGTTACGTCACGATCGCCGCCATGCCCGCCGCGACCTCGCGGAGGGTCTCGCAGAATCCTTCCAGGGCCAGTGACGGCTCCAGGCTGGTGTTGGTACAGAGCCCCACCGAACCGCCCTGCTGCTCCAGCGACAGCGCCAGCTCGCCTAGCCGGCCATCGTCCAGGGCGCCGCGCACCGCCTCTTCCGGAGCCACCCAGATGGCATCGCTGCCCAGGGTGTAGCGATGGCTCAGCGGCAGCGACAGGGTCTCCAGCTGCCGCCCCGGCAGGCGCAGCGAGTGGCGCACGCAGAAGCTGTCGACCTGCTGGCGCAGGGTGGTGTGGGGAGGCGGCAGTACCCAGGGGAAGTCCGCCAGGCGTGACGCCTCGAGCGGCGCGACCCCGGCCAGGGGGTGGCCGGCCCGGACCGCCAGCACCAGGCGCTCGTAGTAGAGGTGCTCGAAGGCCAGGTCGCGGATCTCGCGGGCCTCGGTCATGCGCCCCACCACCAGGTCCAGTTCCCCTCGGCGCAGCCGGGAGAGCAGGAAGGCACTGGGCCCGGTCACCACGTTGACACCGGTCTCGCCGGCCTCGGCCTGCTGCCAGCGCCGGATCGCCTCGGGCAACAGGCGGCTCTCCACCGTGGAGAGCGCCCCCACCCTGAGCCAGCGCACTGCGGCATGCGCCTCGCCCAGCGCACTGACACCCTCCTCCAGGGCGCGGATCGCCGGGCCGGCGTGGCGCAGCAGGGTCAGGCCGGCCTGGGTCAGCGCCACCCCCCGGGAGGTCCGCTCGAAGAGCGCGGTGCCGAGGATCTCCTCGAGTTCCTTGATGGTCTTGGACATGCCCGGCTGGGTGATCGCCAGGCGCTCGGCGGCACGCGCGAAGCTGCGCTGACGGGCCACCTCCAGGAAGGCCTGGAGGTGGCGCAGCTTGATCCGGGCATTGAGCATTCAGGCCTCCGGTTGGCGGGCAGCGAGAAATAGGCTTCTCAGCAGTCACGGCAATAGCCCAAGGCGCTGCAGCTGTTCGAGGAAACGCTCCTTGCGCCGATGCTCGGCCACTATCCTGTTCAAGCGCTCCTCGAAGGCGGCCTGCTCGCCGCGTTCGATGGCCAGCTCACGCAGGTCCGCGAGTAACCCGGCGGCCATCTCATAGCCCTTGGGCTGCCGACGGCCAATCTGGCTCAGCACTTCCTGCCAGGCTCGCTCGCCCAGCCTGGCCGCCTGGGCCACTCGCTCCTGACGCAGCTTCTCTTCTGCCGCCACCTGCTCCGCTTCCCGACGCGACTTCTCCTCCAGATAGGCCTGGCGATGTCGCTCGTGTGAGGCGTTGGCCTGTATCTTCAGCTCGGCCACGCTACGCCGAGGCGACTGCTCCGTCTGACAATGCTGGCGAAGGCGACGCTGCAGTTCGGCGGTCACACTGCCGTCACCCTCCAGCAGGCGCCGCAACAACGCATCCTTTTCCTGCAGGGGAAGGGAGGCGATGAAGCCCTCGACCTCACTGCCGGCAGGCACCTTCTCGCTGGACTCGGCAGCGGCATCCACCAGCATGGGATCGAGCGCCATGAACTCGGCCAGCGCCTGCTGGCTGGGGGTCAAGGGGCCGATGCCCGGTAGTGGCTCCAGGGCCTCTTCACGGACATAGCCGAGCTGCACGGCCCACAGCCAACCGAGGTAGAACAGCCGCAGGTCACCGGCGAGCAGCTCCTGGCGCAACCCCGCCAGCGCCCCCATCCAGCTGCTGCCATCATCGAACTCGTCCCAAGCGGCCTCTTCATCGGCTTCGACATCGATATCGATCAGCCAGCCTTCGGGGGTCTGACGGACCTCCAGTAGATCACACTCATCCAGCTGGAAGGCGTCCAGATCCGTCAGGGAAAGTGCCATCCTGGGTAGTCGAATCAGCAGCCGCTTATACCCCCACATCGCCACATAGACATGCAGGTCGAAGTAGCGCTGCAGCAGCCGGGTGGGATCGGCCTTCAGGTTGCCCCATTCATAGTGGTTGGTAAAGCCGGTCGCCGTGATGCGCGCCCGGCTGGAAATCGCTCGCAGCGCCTGCTGGTCATCCACGCTCAAGGGCCGGTCTACGGCCAGAAATCGTAGTACTGGTATTCGCTCATGGCTTGCTGTAGCGGCTCCTGGCAACGAATGCAGGGTTATCGACCCAACCAGTCGAAGCGATAATCGGTCATGACCATCTCGGCGGCACGACCTTCCTCGAGCGTATCGCCAGGCAGGGCCTCACCGCAGAAAGGGCAGTGGCTGATGCCGATGGCTGCGCACCAGAGGGTATCGCCCTCCTGCTCCAGCCTATGGTACGTATTCAGATCTTCTTCCGTCGCAGTGCGCTCGAAGTACAGGCACCAGCGCCAGTGCCGATCCTCTTCGAGAAAGTTTGCAGCCAGGTAGACAAACACGCCTTCAGCCGGCATGTACTCACACAAGTGTTGACGGCCCGCCATCATGTCCGATTCCTGCCCCTCTCGGCCTGGAGTGCCTGCCTCAGCTGCTCGATGGAGCGAAGGCTCTCCTCATGGAGCGAGGCTTCCCTATCCCGCTTGGCGGCGATACCCGGTGACGTGTGCCGTTCGGCCGCCTTGCGGTCACCCCCGTCGAAAGCCGGCCTGGATCGGCGCCAGCATGAAATTGATCTCCGCCTCGTCCAGCGTTTCCGGATCGAAGTGGCCGTCCTCGGCGTCCAGCAGCATCTTACCGTGCTCATCGCCGCGGCCGGCGGCGGCCTCCTTGAGCGCCTCGAACCCGCTGATGCCGCCGATATCCTCCGGCGGGCAGGCCATGGCGCCGTCGATCAGCCGCGGGCAGGGGTTGGTCTCGGCGAGGTCGGTCGCTTCCACCACGATGTGATGTATCCAGTCGTCGCCGAAGTCGTAGAAGTAGTGGAAGGTGTTGTCGGTCAGCCGCGCGGCGATGGTCTTGAGCTTGGCGTTGCGCGCCAGCGCGATGGGCCGGTCGCTCCAGTCGTCCGGCTCGCCGTAGTAGCGGCCATTGCACTCGAATTCGAAGAGGTGACAATCCTCCCAGCCCATGGCGGCCTGGATGACCTCGTGCAGGCGGTGCAGGTTGATCTGCTCCGGCACCAGCACGCGGCGCCAGACCAGGGGATCAGTGTCGAGCAGTTCAATACGCAGGCGGATATCTGGCATGGTGAGAGTAGTCGTTGTTGCCGTGTTGTATGGTGGATGCTGACTGGCTCTACAGACACTGTAGCGGCAGGTAGACGTGATAAGTTAAGCCCAATGATCAGCGACGGTACGCCATGGCGACGATGAATTTCAATACCGCCAACCAGACCCTGCGCCAGCTGCTGGGCAATGGCCTCACCTACCGGGTACCGCCCTTCCAGCGCGACTACACCTGGGGAGAGGATGAGTGGGATGACCTCTGGCAAGATGTGCTGGGTCTGTTCGAGGAGGACGGCGAGCCGGCCCACTACATGGGCTACCTGGTGCTCCAATCCGCCGATAGCAAGCACTTCGACATCATCGACGGTCAGCAGCGCATCACCACCCTGAGCGTGATGATCCTGGCGGGGCTGGGGCTCCTGCAGATGCTGGTCGAGGCAGGACAGGATGCCAATGACAATCGCCGTCGCCAGGAGCAATTGCGCAACAGCTACATCGGCTACATGGATCCGGTTTCGCTGATTCCACAATCCAAGCTGACCTTAAACCGCCACAATGACCGTTTCTACCAGACTTACCTGGCCCCCTTGGAGCACCTGCCCCAACGCGGCCTGCATTCCTCGGAACACCAGCTGCGCAAGGCGTATGGCTGGTTCCGGGAACACCTCAAGGAGCATATCGGCAGCGAAGACGGCGGCGGCCAGCGGTTGGCCGCCTTCATCGACAGCCTGGTCGACAAGCTGTTCTTCACCGTGATCACGGTCACCGACGAGCTCAACGCCTTCAAGGTGTTCGAGACGCTCAACGCCCGCGGCGTTCGCCTCTCCTCCACCGACCTGTTGAAGAACTACCTGTTCTCGCTGGTTAGCTCCGCCTCGACCCATGAGACTGAGTTGAAGGCCCTGGAGGACCGCTGGGAACGCATCGTGGGTCTTCTTGGCAGCGAGAGCTTCCCCGAATTCCTGCGCGTCTACTGGAACAGCCGGCATCGGCTGGTGCGCAAGGCCGAGCTGTTCAAGACCATACGCCGCCGCGTCAGCGACCGGGAAGGTGCCTTTGGCCTGATCCGCGAACTCGATCACCATGCGGGACTCTATGCGGCTCTGCGGGATCCCCAGGACCCGGGCTGGAACGAGCCGGAGCAGCGCGCCCTGGAACAGCTGCAGATGTTCAATGTGCGCCAGCCGCTTGCCATGCTGCTGGCCTGCCACCGGCGTTTCTTCGAGCAGGAACGGGAAGTGTTCATCCGTATCTTGCGTGCAATCGCCGTAATCGCATTGCGCTACAACGTGATCTGCAGCCTGCCGACCCATGAGCAGGAGCGAACCTACAACGAGGTGGCCTGGAAACTGGCGGAAGGCGAGATCGGCAACCTCCGGCAGGTACTGGCAGCGTTGCGTGGCGTCTATCCCGATGATCGCCAGTTCAAGGCCGCCTTCACCGAGAAGGCACTGCGCACCACCAGCAGCCGCAACCGCAAGGTGGTGCGCTACATGCTGTTCGAGATCGAGCGCCAGCGTAGCGGTCAGTCCCTGGACTTCGAGAGCCCCGCCTATAGCTTGGAGCATGTACTGCCTGAACATCCGTCAGAGACCTGGACGCATATCCCAGACGGGAAGCTGGATGGGCTGATCTACCGTCTGGGCAACATGACGCCTCTGGAAAGCCGGGTGAACCGGGATATCGGCAATGCCGACTTCGATGAGAAACGCCGTGCCTATCTCGCCAGTGACTTTCAGATCACACGGGCCATTGCCGAACAGAATGACCACTGGGACGAGAGCCGTATCGAGGCCCGCCAGAAGCGGCTGGCCGATATCGCCGCCGGGATATGGCGGGTCGACTTTGTCGATTATTAACCTGGCTTCAGGCTTGCGCCTCCACGACGAAGGCCCATGGGGGACGGAGGCTTCTCGACAAGCAAGGCCCGTCAGGCTTCGCCGCTGCCCCAGCCCAGCTGCTTGGCCAGCGAGAAGGCATGGTTGGCCGCCGGCACGCCGCCATAGATGGCCACATGCATCAGCACCTGGCGCAGCTCCGCCTCGGAGAGGCCGATGCGCCTGGCGGTCTTGAGGTGCAGGGTCAGCTCCTCGCGACCCAGGGCGGCGAGGATGCCGGTGGTGATCATGCTGCGCTCGCGACGGGTCAGGTCGTCATTGCTCCACAGCTCGCCCCAGGCCAGGCGGGTGATCATCTGCTGGAAGGGCGCATCCAGGCTGGTGGCCTTCTCGGTGGAGCGCGCCACGTGCTCCTCGCCCAGCACCTGCTTGCGGGTCTCGAGGCCGGTGGCATAGTCGACGCCCTCGGCGCCCACGTCGCCCAGGTCCACCGCCATCACCGCCAGCAGCTTCTCGGCGAACAGCCCCGGCACCTCCACGGAGGGCACGTGGCCGACGCCCTCGAGGACCTCGAGGGGGGCGCCGTCGCACTCGGCCGCCAGGGCCTCCAGGGTCGCCGGGGGGGTCGCCATGTCCTCGCTGCCGCCGAAGAGCTGCACCTTGACGCCCGGGTGTTGAGATAGAGGGCCGGAGAGCTTCCCCGTGAAAGTGTCGCGCCCCAGCATCTCGCAGAGCCGCGCGTAGGATTCGTCATCACCGCGGCCCATCTGGGTGCACCAGCCTGCCTTGAGGGCCGGCTCGGCCTCGAAGCAGGCGGGGGCGAACCAGCGCGGCACGATCTCCTCGGACATCGCCGCCAGGCCTTCCTGGCGCACGCGGCCGGCACGGGTGTTCCACAGCTCGGCGTTGCCGATCACCGCCCCGGTGTTGGTCAGGGTGGCGGAGAGCAGCCGCTCGCCGTGCTGGCTGACCAGCTGCTGACCCACCACCCCGCCGATGGAGGTGCCGGCGAAGTGGAAGCGGCCGGCGCCGGCGTGGTCGGCCAGCGCCAGGGCTTCGCTTGCCAGGTCGGCCGGGGTGATCGCTCCCTCGCCCCAGGCCTGGCTCGCGCCGTGGCCGGGCAGGTCCCAGGTCAGCACGCGGTAGCGTGGCAGCAGCGCCGGCAGGACGTCGTCCCACACCGCCTGGCTCATGCCCAGCGGGTGGGCCAGCATCACCAGGGGATTGGCCTCGGCGCCGAGCAGGCGATAGGCCACGCTGCGGCCGTTGATGGTCAGAAATGCCATAGAAATCTCTCCTGACGCCTAACGTCAAAATTCAAGGTTGTCCCCCTCGACGGCGGTCCACACCGTCCCTCAGTGGCCCCGAAAGGGACCGATGGCGAGTCGTTAAACCGCCTTGAGTCCCAGGATCTCGCGCGCCTGTTGCCAGGTAGCCACCGGGCGCTTGTACTTCTCACAAAGCGCCGCCACCCGCTCGACCAGGGCGGCATTCGAGGGGGCCAGGCTCTCCTTGTCCCAGCGGACGTTGTCCTCGAGGCCGGTGCGCGTGTGGCCTCCGGCGGCGATCGACCACTCGTTGAGCACCAGCTGGTTGGCGCCGACACCGGCCCCGCACCACTGGGAACCCGGCGCCAGGCGCTCGAGGGTCTCGATGTAGAAGTCGAAGGTCGGCTTGTCGGCCGGCATGGCGTTCTTCACGCCCATCACGAACTGGACGTACAGCGGCGCCTGGATCTTGCCCTGCTTCATCAGGTTTACCGCCTGATGGATATGCGACAGGTCGAAGGCCTCGATCTCGGGCTTGATGTCGTAGGTCAGCATCTCGGAGGCGAGCCAGTCCACCAGGTCGGGGGAATTCTCGTAGACGCGCGTGGGGAAGTTGTTGGACCCCACCGACAGGCTGGCCATATCGGGCTTCAGCGGTAGCATGCCACCGCGCTCACGCTCGGCACCGGAGCGGCCACCGGTGGATAGCTGGACGATCATGCCCGGGCAGTGCTTGCGCAGCCCTTCGAGCAGGCGGGCAAACGTCTCGGGATCCGAGGTCGGGGTCTGATCCTCGTTGCGGACATGGCAGTGCGCAATGCTCGCCCCGGCCTCGAAGGCCGCCTGGGTGCTCTCGATCTGCTCCTCGATGGTGATCGGAACCGCCGGGTTGTTCTCTTTGCGTGGCAGGCTGCCGGTGATGGCAACACAGATAATACAGGGATTCGACATGGGAACCTCGCGTTATGCCTGATGGCTTGTGTGGAGGGTAAGCAGGAGCCTCAAGGGTGATGCCGTGGGCGCCTAGGCCCGCTCGATCAGGGTGGCGATGCCCTGCCCCACGCCCACGCACATGGTGCACAGGGCGTAGCGCTTGCCGCTCTTCTTGAGCTCGTGGGCAGCGGTCAACAGCAGGCGCGCGCCGGACATGCCCAGCGGATGGCCCAGGGCGATGGCACCGCCGTTGGGGTTGACCCGTGGGTCGTCATCCTCGAGGCCGAGGTCGCGCATGCAGGCCAGCGCCTGGGCGGCAAAGGCCTCATTGAGCTCGATCACGTCGATCTCGTCCAGTGACACGCCGGTACGCTCGAGCAGCTTGTTCACCGCGGGCACCGGGCCAACGCCCATGATGCGCGGCTCGACGCCGGCGGTGGCCATGCCGAGGATCTTCGCCATGGGCGTCAGGCCGTGCTGCTCCACCGCTTCTCGACTTGCCACCAGCATGGCGGCGGCGCCATCGTTGACCCCGGAGGCATTGCCGGCGGTGACGCTGCCGCCCTCGCGGAAGGGGGTGGGCAGGCCGGCGAGCTTCTCCAGCGTGGTCTCGCGCAGGTGCTCGTCCCGGTCGAAGACCAGCGGCGCCTGCTTGCGGCGCGGGATCTCAATGGCGGTGATCTCCTCGGCAAAGCGGCCGGCCTGCTGGGCGGCGGCGGCCTTCTGCTGGGAGCGCAGGGCGAAGGCGTCCTGGTCCTCGCGGGCGATAGTGAACCGCTCGGCGACGTTCTCGGCGGTCTCCGGCATGGAGTCCACGCCGTAGGCCTTCTTCATCAACGGGTTGATGAAGCGCCAGCCGATGGTGGTGTCCTCGATCTTCTGGCCGCGGGAGAAGGCGCTGTCGGCCTTGCCCATCACGTAGGGGGCACGGGACATGGACTCCACGCCGCCGGCCAGGGCCAGGTCCATTTCGCCGGCCTTGATGGCACGGAAGGCGGTGCCCACCGCGTCCATCCCGGAGCCGCACAGGCGGTTCAGCGTGGTGCCGGGCACGGAGGTCGGCAGGCCGGCGAGCAGCAGCGACATGCGCGCCACGCTGCGGTTGTCCTCGCCGGCCTGGTTGGCGCAGCCCATGAAGACATCTTCGATGGCCGCCGGGTCGAGCCCCGGGGCCTGGGCCAGCACCGCCTTGAAGAGGCTGGCGGCGAGATCGTCGGGGCGCACGCTCGAGAGGGTACCGCCGAAGCGGCCCACAGCGCTGCGCCGCGGATGACAGAGGAATACGTCGCTCATGATTTAGGCTCCTGAAATTCGCCGCTAGAACGCGGCGAGCGATGGCCAGACAAGGCGAGAGACAGCGAAAAAGCGGAGTTTACAAATGGGTAAATGAGCATTTTGAACTGTCTCTCAACGCCGTATGGCCGAGCGCAGACCGTTATAGGGTGAATTTACTCGCCGGCGTGCTGGCGTTCGGTTCTGTCCTTCAGCTCGCGAAGGATCTCGAGCTCCTTCGCACTGGGCTCCGGGGTGCTCTCGAGCTCGCCGGCGAAGCGGATCTCCCAGCCGGTGGCATCACACACGTCCTCGCGGCTCACGCCCGGGTGCAGGGAGACCACCGTGAGCTCCTTGGTCTCGGGGTCGGGCTTCATCACGCAGAGGTCGGTGATGACGCGCGTGGGCCCCTTGCCGATGTTCGGCACGCCGTCGCGGCCCTTGCCGTCGCGTCCGAAGCCCAGGGTGGTGGCGAAGTCGACGTCCTTCACGAAGGCACGCTTGGAGTGCTTCAGGGTGATAAAGACCTCTCCCGCATTCGTCGCAATTTCGGGAGCGCCGCCACCGCCCGGCAGGCGCACCTTAGGATCATGGTAGTCGCCGATCAGGGTGGTGTTGAGATTGGCGTAGCGGTCGATCTGGGCGGTGCCCAGGAAGCCCACGCTGATCTTGCCGCCCTGCAGCCAGTAGCGGAACATCTCCGGCACCGCGACGGTGGTCAGGGCCGACTCGCACAGTTCGCCGTCGCCGATGGAGAGCGGCAGCACCTCCGGCTGGGTCTGCAGGGTGCCGGACTCGTAGATCAGCACCACGTCGGGGGCATGGGTCAGGCGCGCCAGGTTGGCGGCCTCACTGGGCAGGCCGATGCCGACGAAGCAGGTCATGCCGTTTTCGAGTGCCCGGGCGGCGGTGACGGTCATCATCTCCGAGGATGTGTAGGCGAGGCTCATCAGGCATTTCCCCCTGTCGAGTTGGCATCTTGATCGTAGACGTTCTCGTCGAGCCACCGGGTGAAGGCGTCGCGGTCGCGGGCGATGGCATCCCACTCCTTGTAGAAGCGGTTGTTGCGCGGGTAGTAGCCATGGGCATAGGAGGGCAGCGCGCCCTTCTCGGCCACGGCGATGGCATTGATGGCCCAGCCCGGGATGATGCAAGTGTTGGGGTGATAGTCCGGCTCGGCGGTCAGGTCCTCGACGATCTCCTCGACGGTGACGATGCTCCGCGTCGCCGCCAGCACGGCCTCCTTCTGCACGCCGACGATGCCTTCCACCAGCACGTTGCCGGCCCGGTCGGCCTTCTGGGCGTGGACGAGGGAGACATCCGGGCGCACCGCCGGCACTGCCGCGAGGCGCTCGCCGGTAAAGGGGCATTCGATGAACTTGATCTGGTCGTTGACGTTGGGCAGCTCACTGCCCACATAGCCGCGCAGCACGGCCAGCGGCAGGCCGGCGGCCCCGGCCTCGAAGGCGCAGGCCATGGCGGCGTGGCTGTGCTCTAGGATCTCGATCTTGCGGGGCCAGCCCTTCTCCACGGCGTCGCGCAGGCGGTGCAGGGAGCCCACGCCGGGGTTGCCGCCCCAGGAGAAGATCACCTTCTTCGCACAGCCCGCGCCGATCAGCTGATCGTAGATCAGGTCGGGGGTCATGCGGATCAGCGTCAGGTCGCGCTTCTTCTGGCGGATCACCTCGTGACCCGCGGCGAAAGGAATCAGGTGGGTAAAGCCTTCCATGGCCACGGTGGCGCCGTCCTCGACGTAGCGCGCGACCGCGTCATGCAGGCTCAGGAACTCGGCCATGATGGTTCGCCTCTTGCTGTTGCGTTCGGGAGGCCACCGGCCGGCCCGAATATGTTCGTGAAGTGAACATAGGTTTGTAGTGCGAACAAATTACCGCCGTCATGCTCGCCCGTCAAATCCCGCCGAGCGCGCAAGAAAAAAGGGAGGCCTGGCCTCCCCTCGCGATTAACCTGCATAAATATCGAACTTTCAGTCGATTACTTGCCCTCCAGCCAGACGATGGCACGCTGCACCTGGGCTTGACTACTGCCAAGGTATAAGGCCGGATCACTGGCCCGCTCGAGCTCGGCACGCTCGACGCGCCCCGCCACCTCGTCGTGCCCCGCCAGCAGCTGCTCGTGCAGTACCTGGGCATAGGGGCGCCCCGTCAGGCGCGCCGTCTCGGCGGCCTCGGCGCTGATCCGCCTGGCGGCATCCTGGCCCACGACCGGGGCCAGCAGGCGCGAGACCGGCTCGGCCATGATGCCGCCGCCCGTCACCGCCAGGTTGCGCCGCATCGCCTCGGGGTGCACCTCCAGGCCCTCGAGCAGCACCGCGGCCTGTTCCAGCGCGCCTTCGAGCAGCAGGGCACTGTCGAGCAGCGGCGCCCACTCGGCGTGCCACTCGCCCAAGCCCCGCTCCAGGGGCTGGGCCGCGGCGTTGAGGATCACCGTGGCATGGCCATGCACCTGGCGGGCGGCGCCACGGATCAGCGCGCAGCGCACCGGGTTGCGCTTGTGCGGCATCGAGGAGGACTCCCCCATGCCGGGGGCCGCCGGCTCGGCCACCTCGCCGAGCTCCGTCTGGGTCAGCAGCGACACGTCCAGGGCCAGCTTCTCGGCGGCGCCGGCGGCGGCATCCAGCCCCGTGGCCAGGGCATGGATCGGCTGGCGATCGGTGTGCCAGGGCAGCACGGCAGCCGCGAGGCCCAGCCGCTCGGCCAGGGCGTCCATGAAGGCGAGGCCCTGGTCGTCTAAACCAGAGTGCACCCCTACGGCACCGCCGAACTGCACCGGCAGCTCGAGCCCGGCCAAGCGACGACGCGCCTGCTCCAGGCCGATGGCCCAGTGGGCCACCTTGACGCCGAAGGTGATCGGCAGCGCCTGCTGCATCAGGGTGCGGCCCACCATCACGGTCTGGTCATGGGCCTGCATCAGGCTGAGGGCCGCGGTGCGACAGCGCACCAGCAGGGCATCGAGGGCGGCCAAGCGCGGCGCCAGCATCAACATCAGGGCGCTGTCGACCACGTCCTGGCTGGTCGCGCCCTGGTGCCAGTAGCGCTTGAGCTCCTCCGGCAAGGCCGCGCGCCCCTGCTTGACGAAGGGGATGGCCGCATTGCCGCCGCTGGCGACGCCGGCGGCGATGGCCTCCAGGTCGAAGTCATGCGCCTCGAGGGTCTGGCGCATGGCCTGGCTGGCACCCCCGGGCACCGCCCCGCGGGCCTCCTGGACCTCGGCCAGGGACAGCTCGAAGGCCAGCATGGCATCGACCATGGCCCGGGCATTGCACTCGGCCAGCGCCTGCTGGCTCATGAAGGGGTGCTGGATCAGGGCGGCAGGCATGACGGTCTCTCCGGGAGGTGCGTGGATGGTTGCGTGGATAGTTGCGTGGATAGTTGCGTGGGGCTCGGCCAATGGCTGGACAGGCTTCATCTATAGTCGCACACGTGTTCGCTGTTCGAACAAATATGCTAGATTAGACCCAGGTTCCCGGCAACACGACCAAGGATAACGAGGGATGGAAACGGCAATGCAGGACGAGGCCCTGAGCCCCGACGATCGTGACTTCGTGACCGCACTGGCCAGTGGCCTCGAGGTCATCCTGGCCTTCGACGAGGCCCACCCACGCATGACGCTCAGCGAGGTGGCGGCGCGCACCGGCATGAACCGTGCCCGGGCGCGACGCTTCCTGCTAACCCTGCATGCGCTGGGCTATGTCCGCAAGCATCAGCGCCACTTCGAGCTGGCCCCCAAGGTGCTGAACCTCGGCTATGCGTTTCTCTCCGCCAACAACTACCGCAGCGTGATCCAGCAGATTCTCGAGGACATCACCTCCGAGTGTGGCGAGTCCTCGTCGCTGGGTGTGCTGGACGGCGACGACGTCACCTATGTGGCGCGCTCCTCGTCGCGCCACCGGCTGATGGCCATCACCCTCTCGGTGGGCACGCGCCTGCCCGCGGCCCACACCTCCATGGGGCGGGTGCTGCTGGCCCAGCTGCCGGATGCCCAACTCGACGCCTTCCTGGCGCGAGTGCTCCTCGAGCCGCATACCGACAAGACCATCACCGACAAGGCCGAGCTCAAGCGCTGCATCCTGAAAGTGCGCCAGCAGGGCTACGCCATCGCCGACCAGGAGCTCGACTCCGGGTTGCGCTCGGTGGCCGTGCCGGCCTTCGATGCCAACGGCCGGCTGCTGGGCGCGATCAACATCAGCACCAATGCCGCCCGGGTCGACTTCGACACCCTGATGCGCCAGTACCTGCCGCTGCTGCAGGAGAAGGCCCGACAGATCCGCGCTCATGTCAGCTGATGGGTGCAAATTCCAAAACACGATTCTAGAATCAAGGTTTTCGCGACGAATGGATAGCCATCATGGCGGGTAGCCTGATCGAACGCACCCTAGGGGTGCTGGAAATCCTCTCGGAGGACGCCGAGGGCATGCCCTTGCTGGTCATCGCCGACCGGCTGCGCATTCCCAAGAGCGCGGCCCACCGCATCTGCAACGAGCTGATCCGGCTCGGCCACGTCCGCCAGGACCCGAATACCCAGCGCTATCGGCTCACCACGCGACTGATGGCCATGGGGCTGAGCTACCTGGCGAGCACGGGAGCCAGCGACGTCCTCCAGCCGATCCTCGACCGCCTGGCCGAGGAGAGCGGCGAGCTGGTGCGCCTCTCGGTCATCGAGGGAGAACACCTGACCTGGATCGCCAAGGCCCAGGGTGCACGCAGCGGGCTGCGCTACGATCCGGACATGGGCCGCGAGGCGCCACTGTTCTGCACCGCCAGCGGCCATGCCTGGCTAGCCGACCTCAGCGACGCGGCGGCGGCGACCCTGATCGACGCCCATGGCCTGGAGACCGACCACCCGGTAGGGCCCGGGGCCCCGCGCACCCGCGAGGCCGTGTTCGAGCATCTGCGCCAGACCCGTGAGCGCGGCTACAGCTGGGTCAGCGACAGCATGGGGCCGGGCACCACGGCCATGGCGGCCGTGGTGCGCCACCCGCTCGACGGCCATCCCATCGGGGCACTGAGCATCGCCGGGCCCAGCGTGCGGCTCGATGCCGAGCGCGTCCAGGCCCTGGGGCCGAACCTGATGGCAGCAGCGGCGGAACTCTCCCAGGCCAGCGCCTCGTCACGCCTGTTCAGCTGATGCCCGGCGCCAGGCGTCTGTCACCGTTACCGGCAAGGAGGCCATAGTGCTCGAGATTTTCGCCATCACCACGCCGATCTTCCTGCTGATCGGCGTGGGCTATGTGATCATGGCCAGCCGCATCATCACCCGCGAGCAGCTCCAGGGCGTGGGCACCTTCGTCATGTACTGTGCCCTGCCCTCCCTGGTGATCCGGGCTCTCAACCAGAACCCGCTCGCCGAGGTCTTCAACCCCCACTATCTGCTGGCCTATGGCCTGGGCTCGGTGGCGGTGTTCGCCTTCGCCCTGCTGCTGACCCTGGGGATCCAGCGCAAGTCGCTCGGCATCGGGGCCATGCATGCCCTGGGCATGGCCGCCTCCAACAGCGGCTTCATCGGCTACCCGGTGGCGGCCATGGTGCTCGGTTCGCCCGCCGCGGTGTTCTTGGCGCTGAACATGCTGATCGAGAACTTGCTGATCATTCCCGCGGCGCTGATCCTGGCCGAGATGGCGAACCAGAGCGGGGACGGGCTCGCTACGACGCTACGCCAGACGGCCCTGCGCCTGGTCCGCAACCCCATCCTGATCGGCCTGGTGGTGGGCGTGCTGCTCGCCATATCAGGCCTCACTCTGCCGGGCCCGCTGGCCAAGGCCATCGACATGCTGGCCGATGCCGCCGGTCCCGCCGCGCTGTTCGTGATCGGCGGCTCTTTGTATGGGCTCCAGGTCCGCGGCATGGCCTCCGACGTGGGCCAGATCGTCGTCGGCAAGCTGCTGCTGCACCCCCTTGCCGTGCTCGGTGTCTTCCTGCTGCTGCCGGAGGTGGATCCCATGTTGCTGACCGGTGCCCTGCTGTTCGCCTGTGCCCCGATGATCAGTGTCTTTCCGCTGTTCGGCCAGCGCTATGGCCTGGGCGGGGTCAGTACCGCCGCCCTGATGGTCGGCACCCTGGGCTCCTTCGTCACCATCAGCCTGCTGATCGGGCTATTGACCCGCTTCGGCCTGCTGCCGGTTTCCTGACCCGCTGCCAGAGCTATCGCGGATGGCGGTAACGTTTCGAGGCTGTTCCGGGCGTTCGCCTATTGATTAAAGTGGAACATTGTTCTAGATTATTCTGGAACAGCATTCCAGAGGACCGGCAATGGCCGACAGACAGCAAGACGTCGATCTGGTGGTGGTGGGCTCCGGCGCGGCCGGCCTCGCCGCCGCCGTCACCGCCGCCTGGCATGGCCTGAAGGTGGTGGTGGTGGAGAAGGCCGAGGGCCTGGGTGGTGCCACTGCTTGGTCCGGCGGCTGGATGTGGGCCCCGCTTAACCCCCTGGCCAAGGCCGCCGGGATCGACGAGGCCCCGGAGACGGTGCGCACCTACCTGCGCCATGAGCTGGGCGAGCGTTACGACCCCGCGAAGATCGATGCATTCCTCGACGCCGCCCCGAAGATGGTCGCCTTTTTCAACCAGAAGACCGCCCTGCAGTTTGCCGACGGCAACGCCATCGCCGATGTCCATGGCGATACCCCCGGTGCCGGCACCGGCGGGCGCTCGGTGATCGCCGCGCCCTTCGATGGCTGCCAGCTCGACAGGAAGACGCTGAAGAAGCTGCGCAAGACCATGCCCGAGACCGCCTTCCTGGGCATGCCGATCCAGGCCGGGCCGGATCTGATGGCCTTCCTGACCGTTACCCGTTCGTTCCGGTCCTTCGTCCACGTCGCCAAGCGTGTTACCCGGCATCTCCATGACCTGGCCCGCTACGGCCGCGCCATGCAACTGGTCAACGGCGTGGCCCTGACCGGGCGACTGGCCAAGTCCGCCGATGCCCTGGGGGTCGAGACCTGGGTCTCATCGCCGGCCCGGCGCCTGATCAAGGAGGGCGCTCGAATCACCGGCGTGGTCGTCGAGACGCCCGACGGCGAGATGACCCTGACCGCTCGGCGCGGCGTGGTGCTGGCCGCCGGCGGCTTCCCCTGGGACGTCGAGCGGCGCCGCGAGCTCTTCCCCCGCACACCCACAGGTAAGGAACACTGGCCGTTACCGCCCCCCTCCGCCAGTGGCGACGGCCTGCGCCTCGGCGAGTCGGTGGGCGGCGAGATCGACACCGGCCTCTACTCGCCGGTGGCCTGGGCGCCGGTCTCCGTGGTCCCCTACCCGGACGGCCATGTCGGCCACTTCCCGCACATCATCGACCGCGGCAAGCCGGGCATCATCGGGGTGCTGAGCAATGGCAGGCGCTTCGTCAACGAGGCCGCTGGCTACTACGACTACGTTGACGCCATGGTCAAGGCGGTACCGGAGAACGAGGAGCTCTGTTCCTGGCTGATCTGCAGCCACCGCTTCCAGCGCCGCTACGGGATCGGCATCACCCGACCGGCCCCGGTGCCCTTCCGGCACTGGATCCGCAAGGGCTATCTCAAGGCCGGCAAGACCCTCGAGGAGCTGGCCCGGAACTGCGGCATCGACCCGGACGGGCTCGCCGCCACCGTGGCCGAGTACAACCGCCACGCCGCCCGCGGCGAGGACCCGGAATTCGGCCGCGGCTCCACCCCCTACAACCGCAAGAGTGGCGATCCCGCCCACGGTCCCAACCCCTGCGTGGCGCCCCTGGACCGGGGCCCGTTCTACGCGGTGAAGGTGGTGCCCGGCTGCTTCGGCACCTTCGCCGGCCTCAAGACCAATGAGCACGCCCAGGTCCTGGATGCCCGGGGCCTCCCGATCGACGGCCTCTACGCGGCAGGCAGCGACATGGCCAGCATCATGGGCGGCTACTATCCTGCCGGTGGCATCAACCTCGGCCCGGCCATGACCTTCGGGCATATTGCCGGCCTGCACGCCGCCGGCCAGCGCGCGACCGGCTCACCCGAGACACCTGGCGAGAACGCCGATGCATGACCGCCCCTTCTCCCTGGCCGCCCTGACCGTGCTGGAGTTGTCTCCTCCCGCCATGGTCGAGGTGGCCGCCCGGGCGGGCTACGATGGCGTCGGCCTGCGCCTGATCCCCGCCACCTCAGAGGAGCACCATTTCCCGCTCGCCCACGATACGGCCCTGCGGCGCCATACTCGGGAGCGACTACGCGATACCGGCCTGAGAGTCGTGGATATCGAGATCCTGCGCCTCAAGCCCGAGACCCGAGTCGGCGAGGACTTTGCCCGAATCCTGGAAATCGGGGCAGAGCTGGGCGCCAGCGAGGTGCTGGTGGCCGGCAACGATGAGGATGCGACTAGGACCATCGACAACTTCGCAGCGCTATGCGAACTGGCCAAGCCGCTGGGGCTGAATCCGCACCTCGAGTTCATGCCCTGGACCGGCGTGAAGAACCTCTCCCAGGCGCAGCGCATCGTCGCCGCGGCCCGGGAGGCGGGCCGGGATAACGCCTTCCTGCTGGTGGATGCCTTCCACTTCAATCGTTCGGCCAGCCCGATGGAGGAGCTGTCACGGGTTCCCCGTGAGTGGATGCGCTATTCGCAGCTATGCGACGTGGCCGGCCCGGTCCCCGACGACATGGCGGAGATCCTTCGCGAGGCACGCCAGGAACGCTGCTTCCCGGGTGACGGTGATATCGACCTGCCGGCCCTGCTGGCGAGGTTACCCCGCGACCTGCCATTGAGCCTGGAGATTCCCACCGAGGGGCTTCGTCGCCAGGGTATCAGTGCGCTGGAGCGCGCCTGCCTGGCACTGCAGAAGGCACGGCGAGTGGTGGAGGCCTGTTCACCCGACACTTACCCTAAACATCGTTAGCTTGCTAGTATTGAAGTCTCGCCCACGTCCCGGGAGCCCCATGGCCATCTCTCCCCCTCTAGTTCCTGCACTACCCGCTGATCGCCCACTGCTCGGCATCGCCTTCATGCTCGCCGCCGGCCTGCTGTTCGTGCTGCTGGATACCGGCGTCAAGTGGCTCGGCCAGGACTACTCCCCGATCCAGGTGGTGTGGGCCCGCTATGCGGGACACATGCTGGTGCTGTCGGGTTACCTCGCTTGGCTGGGGCTACCGCGCTGCCGTGAACTGATGCGTACGGAATCGCTCTTCGGTCAGGTACTGCGCGGCCTCTTGTTGTTCGGCGCCAGTACCTTCGCCTACCTGGCGCTGCGCGAGCTGCCCATGCTGCAGGTCTATGTCATCAACTTCAGCTCCCCGCTGCTGGTCACCCTGCTGGCCATCCCGCTGCTCAAGGAGCGGGTGACCCTGGCACGGGGCCTGGCCGTCGCGGCAGGCTTTGTCGGCGTGATGATCGCCGTGGGACCGGTGGACTGGCGTGCCCAGCCTGCGGCGCTGCTGCCCTTCGGGATGGCCTGCTGCTTTGCGCTCTATCAGCTCGCCACGCGACGCTTCGGCCGCCACGATCACCCCTTGACCTCGCTGTTCTATGCCGGCCTGGCAGGCGCCCTGGTCAGCTCGGCCATCGTCCCCCTCTTCTGGACGCCCATCGCCCTCGGCGACCTTCCCCTGTTTCTGGCCGTCGGCATCCTGGGCGCCGTGAGTCAGTTGGGGCTTATCATGGCCATGCGCTGCGCCCCGGCCTCGCTGGTCTCGCCCTTCCTCTACCTGCAGATCGTCTGGGTCTCGGCGGCAGGGTATCTGGTCTTCGGGGACGTACCGCTACTGCAGACCTACCTGGGTGCCATCCTGATCATCGGCGCCGGCCTCTTCCTCGCCACCCGGCGCAGCTAATGCCGGCGTCCGACGGCATGACCTCGAGGCATGGGGCTGACCACGCCACCGTTCATCAGTAACCCATCAGCCTGGGCAGGCCGGTCACGATACTCGGCACGAACGTGATGAGCAGCAATACCAGCAGCTCCACCAGGAACAGCGGCAGGATCCGCCGCGACAGCCGGGACAGCCCCACATTGGCCACGGAGTCGGCCACGAACAGACACAACCCCATGGGCGGGGTGATCAAGCCGATCATCAGGTTGAAGATGACGATGATGCCGAAGTGCACCGGATCCACCCCCATGCCCACCGCGATGGGGTGCAGGATCGGCACCAGCACCAGCATGGCGGCAATCCCTTCCAGGAAGAGCCCGGCGACCAGGAACAGCACGATCACCGCCAGCAGGAAGGTCCACTCCGATGTGATATAGGCGAGCGTCAGATCGGTGAGCATGTTGGGCACGCGGTTGAAGGTGAGCAGCCAGTTGGCCGCCGCCACCGCCGCGATGATGATCATGATCACCGCCGTGTCGACCATGGTGCGCGTGAAGATGCTCGGTAGATCGCGAAAATGGATCTTGCGGAAGACCACCATGCCCACGAACAGCGCATAGGCCACGGCAAAGGCAGCCGCCTCGGTGGGGGTGACGATGCCCAGCAGGATCGAACCCACCACGAACACCGGCATGAACAACGGGATGACGCCTTCAAGCAAGATCTTGCGCTTTTCCCCGGAGGGCAGTGCCGTGGGCCGTTTCTGGTACTTCCCCGCGAAGATCATCACGTAACCTGAGAGGAAGAGGGCCAGCAGGAGGCCCGGCACGATACCCGCCAGGAACAGCGCCGGCACCGAGACGCCGGTAACGATCAGCGCGTAGATGATCACCGGGATGCTCGGCGGAATGATCGGGCCGATCACCGACGAGGCCGCGGTGAGCGCCGCCGCGAAATCACGGGGATAGCCCTCCTTCTCCATCTCGGGGATGAACACCCGTCCCAGTGCCGAGGTATCGGCCACCGCCGAACCGGAAAGCCCGGCGAAGATCACCGAGGCCCAGATGTTCACGTGAGCCAGTCCGCCCTTGAGCCTTCCGACCAGGATCTTGGAGAAGGCAATGATCCGCATGGTGATACCGCTCTCGTTCATCAGCTCCCCGGCCAGGATGAACAGGGGTATCGCCAGCAGGGCGAAGGAGTTGATTCCGGAGAACATCTGGGTGGCGACAGCGGAGAGCTGATAGGGAAACTCGCCCACGGCCATGAAATAGAGCAACGCCGCCACGATGGCGAAGGCAACCGGTATGCCGATGGCCAGGCCGACCAGCAGGATGAGATAGACCATTCACGACACCTCGTCTGTCATCGCACGTAGCGTGCCAATCCGCTCGATGAACTTGAGCGTGGCGGCCACGGCCAGCATGCCACCGCCCAGCACGATGGCGAATTGGTAGGGTGCCATCGTGCCGAACACGTTGAAGAGCTCAAGCCCCGTCGCCTCCCGCAGGCTGCGAATGGTGCTGTTGAGCCCCGAGATTCGCATGCCGCCGCGGCTGGACATGAACAGGTAGCCCGACCAGGCGAGTAGCGCCCCGGTCACCACCACGAGCAGGTCGACGATCAGGAACAGGGCCTCGCGGACACGTACCGACAGGAAGTCCACGATCACCCCCAGGCGCACGTGGCGATCCTGCAGGTAGGCCAGCGCCATGCCGAACATGACCCCGTAGATCCCCAGGAAGACCGGCACCTGGTCGCCCCAGGCCAGGGAGCTCCCCAGGGTGTAGCGCCCCAGG
The DNA here is from genome assembly GCF_029889825.1 of Halomonas sp. 11-S5. Classification (NCBI taxonomy): domain Bacteria; kingdom Pseudomonadati; phylum Pseudomonadota; class Gammaproteobacteria; order Oceanospirillales; family Halomonadaceae; genus Halomonas; species Halomonas sp. 11-S5. The sequence continues at coordinate 63,733 of NZ_JARANW010000008.1, read as the reverse complement.
GCATTGAGGAAGACGATCAGGAAGATCAGGGCCATGGAGAGCCCCGCGCCGGCGGCAAAGACCCCCGCCGCCAGGCGCTGAAATGACTGGAAGATAGCTGCCATGTGTCTCGAGCCTCTGGAGGAAACCACCCCGTGCCATCAGGAGCACGGGGTGGCGGGAGGATCACTCGGTGGCGTCGGCCACCGCATCCTGCAGGCGCTGGATCCACTCGGCGTCAGAACCCAGGTCCTCCTCCAGCCAGGCGATGACCGGCGGCTGGGCCTGCTCGCGGAACTGCGCGAGCTCCTCGGATGTCGGGCTGTAGACCTGCATGCCCTCTTCCTGCACGGCCTTGAGGCCCTGGGCGGTGGTGAACTGCTGGATGGAGCGCCCCATCATGCCGGCCATCACCCCGGCCCGCTGGATCACCTCGCGGTCCGCCTCGGAGAGGCCGCTGAAGTAAGCATCGTTGATCACCAGGAAGTCGGCCGCATAGATATGGCCGTCGAGCGTCAGGTAGTCCTGCAGCTCATGCAGGTTGTTGTTGTAGATGGTCCCGACCGGATTCTCCTGACCATCCACCACGCCCGTCGACAGGGCGGTCGGCAACTCCGACCAGGCAATCGGCGTCGGCTGGGCGCCGAGCCCTTCCACCATCTCGACGTAGAGCGGAATGTCCTGGACCCGGAACTTGAGCCCATTCATGTCCTCGGGGGTACGAATCTCGAGCTTGTTGTTGGTGAAGTGGCGCACCCCGGTCTCGCCATAGCCCAGCGTGCGCAGTCCGGTCTGCTCGAGGCAGTGCTCGGCCAGGGCGTTGCCGAATTCGCCGTCGAGCACCTCCCAGGCGACCAGCGGCGTCTCGAACATGTAGGGAATGTCCAGCACCCCCGCGGCAGGGCAGATCTTCGACATGGCCCCCGAGACCATGACCACCTGGGTGGTGCCATCCATGGCCTGCTGGATCAGCTCGTCTTCGTCGCCCAGCGAGGCTGCGGGGTAGATATCCACACTGTGCTCGGTCTCGCTCTCGACGACGTTCTTGAACATGTGCGCGGCCGCTCCCTTCTTGGAGCTCTGCCAGTCGTCGGGGTCGACATGAGCGAAGCGAATGGTATCGGCCTGAGCCAGAGTGCTCATGGCGAAGATCAGGGCACCGAGCGTTGCCGTTGTCGCGCTGGCTGATGATTTGAACATGGAAAGTCCTCCGTGGTAGTGGTTGTTTGTAATACGAACGATAGTGCTTTATGCGAACACTAGAACTGGCTTCCAGTTATGTCAACGCCTACCGCGCCTCTACAACTAAAGGTGTAGAACAGGCCCTGCTGGTAAAGGTGTAGAGCAGGCCCTGCTGGCGCCCCCAACACACTGGCGGCAAGGCGCACCAGCCGTCGCAGGCGGGCGCCGCCCTATCTCTAGGGTAGCCGCCGGCCCCGCAGAAGAGGGGCCGGACAACGTTGAATGCGCTAGCTCGACGCAAAAGACTCGTCATGAAGCGGGCCGGAGAGAAAAGCGGGAAAGCGAGTGTGGCTCAGGCCTTTCTCAGGGCCTTGATCGCGGCGTCCAGGGCGGCCTGATAGCCCTGGGTGCCGAGCCCGGCGATGACGCCATCGGCGCGCAGCGAGACATAGGAGTGGTGACGGAAGCTCTCGCGCTGGTGCACGTTGGAGATATGCACCTCGTAGACGGTGCCCTCGAAGGCGTTGAGGGCATCGAGGATCGCCACCGAGGTATGGGTATAGGCCGCCGGATTGATGATGATCGCCAGGGTGCCGTCGAGTCGCGCGGCATGGATGGCGTCGATCAGCGCCCCCTCGTGGTTGCTCTGGAAGCTGTTGAGCTCCCAGCCCTTGAGATCGGCCTTCTCGCGCAGGGCGTTGTTGACGTCGTCGAGCGTCTCGTGGCCGTAGATCTCCGGCTGGCGAGTACCCAGCAGATTGAGATTGGGACCGTGCAGTACCAGTACCTTGCCCTGACTCATGCCTCGTCCTCCTTGAGCAGCGCCCGCCTGTAATGGGCGAACAGAGTCATCGCCTGCTCGTCGGCGGCGGCGCGTCTATCGGCATCCTCGCAGAACAGCTTGAAGGCATCCACGCCCTGGAAGACGAACAGGCTGACCCCGCTCATCACACCGGCACCGGCCGCCTTGGCGGCGGCGACGAACTCGGTGACCGCCGGCACGTAGACCGCGTCGAAGATCCAGTGGTGGGCAGCGATCAGCTCCTTGGGCAGCGGGCAGCCGGGGCTTTTCTCGTGACCGATGGGGGTGCAGTTGACCAGGCCGTCACAGGACGGCACCGTCTCGTCGACCTGCTCTCGCGTGATGAAGGAGGCACGGAACCCCTGGTTCTGGAGCTCCTCGACCAGCTGGCGGGACTTGGCCTCGTCGAGGTCCATCAGGATCACCTCCTCGGCCCCCAGCTTGCCCAGGCCAAAGGCCACCGCCTTGCCCACGCCACCGGTGCCGAGCAGCAATACGCGGCCCGGCGGCCGGTCACCGAGAGTCGCCTGGTAGCCACTGATGAACCCGGTGAAGTCGGTATTCTCGGCGATGATCTCGCTCCCCTCGAACACCAGGGTATTGGCGGACCCGACCATGCGGGCGCCCTCGGAGGGGCGAGTGGCCAGCTTCACCGCCGCGTCCTTCCAGGGGAAGGTCACGTTGACGCCGCGGTAGCCGTCGGCGATCACCTGAGTGACCTGGCTTTCCAGGGACGCGATGCGCTGCTCGTTGGCATCGAACAGGTCATAGGTCACCGGGATGCCGGTCAGCTCGCCGAGCCGCACATGCAGGTCCGGCGAGCTGGAGTTCATGATTGCCTTGCCGATCAGGCCGAGTTTCATGGGATTCCTCCGAAGTCAGGAGCGGCGCTTGGCAAGCTCCCTGTCATTAGGGTGCGATCCGCTTCAGCGCTGAGCGGCCTGAGCCGCCAGACGGATGCCCGCGTTGGCCTCGCCGAACTGGTTGTAGCCACCTCGCCGCTCGACGATCTCGAAGAAGAAGCGCCCCGAGAAGGTCTCGGTGTACGCATGGAAGAAGTCGCCCTCGTCCTTGCGGTCATAGAGGATGTTGCGCGAGCGCATGGCCTCCAGCAGGTCCTCATCGAGCCCGAAGCGCGCCTCGAGGTCGTCATAGTAGTTCTGCGGGATGCGCAACAACGGCAGTCCCCGAGCCTGGAGCTCATCCACGGTGGCGAAGAGATCCTGGCTCTCGAAGGCGATCTGCTGCACCCCGCCACGAAACTCGCTGAGGAAGCGACCCGGCTGGGTCTCCTGAGCCTGGGAAACGGTCAGCGGCAGGCGGATGCTGCGGTCGGGGCTGTTGACTGCCTGGCTGATCATCATGCCGCGGGGATCGACGATCTCGTGCTCCGGTTCGGCCTCGAAGCCGAACACGGTGCGATGGAACAGCTGCCAGCCCAGCAGTTGGGTGGCAGGCAGCACATAGGAGAGGTGATCGACCCGGGTCAGGCCCGCCTCGTCGCGGCTCGCCTGGTCGAAGAGCTCGAAGTCGGTGCGCCACTGCAGGTCGCCGGCGGCCTCGTCATCCACCAGGTAGACCAGGCTGCCCTCGATGCCGCGCAGGGCGGGGATCTCCATCTCCCCCTCGCCCACCTGGCCGCTATAGGTCTGGGCCTTGAAGGCTCTCGCCCGGGCCAGGGCCTTCTCCACGTCGTCGACCCGGAAGCCCACCGCACATACCGAGGTGCCATGCAGCAGGCGGAAGGTATGCGCGAAGCTATCGGTCTCGAAGTTGAGCACCAGGTGGATCTCGCCCTGCTTCCAGAGCTCGACGTTCTTGGAACGGTGGCGACCGACATGGCGGAACCCCAGGGCACCGATGAACTCGCCCAGCGGGGCTGCGCTCTCCTCGTCGAGGGTGAACTCGATGAAGTGGATACCGTTGTAGCGGGGTGCCGGCGGGATGGGGCTCGCCCAGGGCCCCTCCGGCAGCAGATTCTCCAGCCAGATCAGCGAGCGCAGGCCATCCAGGGCAGTGGCTTCGGTCGGAGCGGCCCGGAAGGCATCACTGAAGATCTCCAGTGACAGCGGGCCGGCATAGCCGGCCTTCGCCAGGGCGGCCATGAAGGCCTCGAGCGGCAACCGTCCCTGGCCGGGGAAGCAGCGGAAATGGCGGCTCCACTGCAGGATGTCCATGTCCAGCAGCGGCGCATCGGCGACCTGGACGAAGAAGATCTTGTCCCGGGGGATCTTGCCGATGGTCGAAAGGTCGTGACCGCGGGAAAGGATATGGAAGCTGTCGAGCACCACGCCCAGTGCGGGGTGGTCGGCGCGGCGTACCACCTCCCAGGCATCGCGATAGTCCGAGATATGCCGCCCCCAGGCGAGCGCCTCGAAGCCCACGCGAATGCCCCGCCGGTGCGCTCTCTCGGCCAGTTCACGAAGGTCCTCCACGACCCGCTCCATGTCGTCGATGGCCTGGGGAGAGACGTTGCTGCAGACCAGCAGGAAGTCAGTTCCGAGCTGCTCCATCAGATCGAACTTGCGCTCGGCTCGCTGAAGGTTGCGGCCACGCTGGGGCTCGGGCATGGCCTCGAAGTCCCGGAAGGGCTGGAAAGCGACGATCGCCAGCCCCAAGCGTTCGCACAGCTCGCGCACCTCGCCCGGCGTGCCGTCGAAGGAGAGCAGGTCGTTCTCGAAGATCTCGACGCCATCGAAGCCGGCACGGGCGCTGGCCTCGAGCTTGGTTCTCAGGTCGCCGCTCAGGCAGACGGTGGCAATGGCGCGCATCTTGTCCTCCAAGGGGGAGCGATATCGAGGGCGTGAGCGTGGCAGCCTCACTCCACGGTATTCATCGTATCAGAGCGAGTGGGTATCATACGTCTCACTCGGCAAGTTTAGAACATAGTTCCAATGTTCGCATGGCGTTCTTTAGTTCGCAATATGCGCGAAAAATAGGATGGCTCGGCAAGCCCCTGCTGCACGGCCTCTCCGCCGTGGCCCAAGATACCTGCTACTACTATAGGAGGCGAAAAAGAGGATGGGGACTGCAATACCTCTACACTTCTTATGAATACATACTTGCGGCAGCGGCAGGCGCCACCCTCATACGACCATGGTCGTAGGTGGCCACATCCTGCATTGACAGTATTGGAAGGGAGTTCTAGTGTTCGCATCAAGAACATATCGTTCGACAACCGAACGCCTTTTCACCCAGGTCCCAACACAATTCACCCAGGTCCCAACACAAGAAGACCACTGCCCTAGAGCAGGCCAACAACACGAGTCCCGGAGGATTCCCCATGTTCAAACCGCTTCTCACCAGCCTCGCCGTCGCCGTCGGATCGCTGACCATGGCTGGCAGTGCCCTGGCCGAGTATCCCGAGCGCAATATCCAGGGCACTATCCAGTGGGGGGCCGGTGGTGCCACCGATCACCGAGGCGCTGCCGGACATCGAGTCCTTCCTCCCCTGGGGGCCGTTCTGGGGCGTCTTCGTCCATCAGGATACCCCGGACGAGATCAAGGCGACCCTGGAAGAGACCTATGAACAGGCGGTAGCCAATGAGCAGTTCCAGGAATTCTTGAGCAACTTCGGTGCGGAGCCGCTCAACCTCAACGGCGAGGAGGCCGAGCAGTACCTGGATAACTGGCAGTCGGTGACCGCCTGGGCCATGTACGAGGCCGATGCCGAAACGCTCGAGACCACCCCCGAGGCGCTCGGCATCCCGCGCCCCTGACCCACAATGCCTACCTGACGGGGAGGTCGGTCACGGGCCGGCCTCCCCCGGAGTCATGACATGAGCCAGAAATTCGAGCGCGTCCAGGCGGGAGAGAAAGTCTTCGACTGGTTGCTGCTGCTGTTCAGCATCGGCGTGCTGTTCGAGGCCTATCGCATCGACGGGATTCCCGGCCTCAACTCACCGGGTACCTTTCCTGTCGGCCTGGCACTGGTGATGCTGGCCTCGTCGGTGGTCATCCTGGTCAGCCACCGCCATAAGCGTCGGGATCCGCGCATCCGCAACGCGTTCCACGAGGCCCAGGTCTTTCTCAACGAGCACTTCCAACCGCATATCGTGGTGTTCACCTTCCTCGCCGTGGCCTATCTGGCCGCCATCGTCTGGGCGAGTTTCTATGTCAGCACCTACCTCTTCCTGGCGGTGACCTTCATCTATTTCCGACAGGGCAAGGTAGTGAGCTCGTTGATCATCTCGGCCGTGGCCATCGCGGTGATCTATGCCCTATTCACCCTGGTGTTCCGCGTCTACCTCCCCTGACCCCTGAGATCCCACGATGAGTGATACGTTTTCCTACCTCCTGATGGCCTGGGTGGATCCTCAGCTTCTGCTGCTGACAGCACTGGGCACCCTGGCCGGCATCTACGTCGGCGCGATCCCTGGTCTCTCCGTGACCATGGCCGCCTCGATCCTGATCTCCTTCACCTTTTCCTGGGACATCAACAATGCCCTGGCGCTGATGGTGGGCATCTATGTGGGCGGCGTCTACGGTGGTTCGCGCACGGCCATCCTGCTCAACATTCCCGGCGCGCCCTCGGCGGCATCCATTATGTGGTGGTAATGATCGGTCTGTTCGGCGTGGCCGAGGCCTTCTACCAGCTGCACAACCTCTCCAAGGTGCCGGTCAAGCAGAAGGTCGACAAGATCATTCCGCCACTGAGCATGGTGCTGAAGTACCTGCCGCTCTCCGCGCGCACCTCGATCATCGGTGTCATCGTTGGCGCCCTGCCCGGCACCGGGGGTGACATCGCCTCGCTGTTCGCCTACGACCACGCCAAGTGTACCGTCAAGAACCCCTCTAGCCCCTTCGGCGAGGGTGCCTATGAGGGGCTGGTCGCCCCCGAGACCGCCAATAACGCCGCCGTAGGGGGTGCCTATGTGCCGATGCTGACCCTGGGAATGCCCGGCGATGCGGTCACCGCGGTGATCCTCGGCGCCCTGGTCATCCACGGCCTCAATCCCGGCCCCATGCTGATGATCGAGACCCCGCACATCTTCTGGTTCACGGTGGGCAACCTGGCACTGGCCAACATCTTCCTGCTGATCTTCGGCCTTACCGGCATCAAGGTCTTCTCGAAGGTGGTCGAGGTGCCCAAGGCACTGCTGATCCCGCTGATCCTGGTGCTCTGCGTGGTGGGTACCTACTCCATCAACAGCAACATGACGGAAGTTTACTGGATGCTGGGCTTCGGTATCCTGGGCTACTGGCTGAAGGTATTCGGCTTCCAGATGGGCCCCGTCATCCTCGGCGTGATCCTCGGGCCACTGCTCGACGAGACCTATCGCCAGGCGATGTCCTCGGTCGGCGACAACGGTAGCCAGTTTCTGCTGGCACTGGTGGCCAACCCCCTCTCGCTGGTGCTGACCGCCGTGATCGTGCTGGTCCTGCTGGGCCAGACACCGGCCAAGGCTTGGCTGAAGAACCTGTTCAAGCGACACTGATGCCTCACCCGACGGCAATGACGCGGCCCACCGGGCCGCGTTCCTGTTGGCGCAGATGTGGAGCGAACCAGTGAACGACGTATCCCCAGGCAACGGAAGCGTGCTGGTCTTCGATTTCGATGGCGTGATCCTCGATTCGGCGATTCTCAAGCGCCAGGCCTTCGCCGACCTCTACGACGACGAACCGGAGAAGAACCGCCGGGCCGTGGTCGCCTATCTCAACCGTCGCGGAGGACAGCCGCGGGAGGTCAAGTTCCGCCACATCGAAGGCCAGATCCTGGGCCGCGATGCCGGAGAATCCCGTATCCAGGAGCTCTGTCGGCGCTTCAAGGCCCATGTCGAACAGCGCCTGCTCGAAGCACCGGCCATTCCCGGCGCGCTCGAGTTCCTGGAACGCTGGCGGGGGCACCTGCCGCTCTACCTGCTCTCGGCCACGCCGGAGCCCGAGCTCAAGACCATCACCGCACGGCGTAGACTGGATCGCTATTTCGTGGAGGTGATCGGCGCGCCGCCCGACAAGGTCAACGGCCTGCGCAACCTGCTGGCGCGCCGTGGTCACGTTCCCGCGGATACCGTGATGATCGGCGACTCCTACAATGACTACCGTGCCGCACGCTCCAACGGTACGGCCTTCATCGGCGTGACCGCCGACCCCACCGCCTCGCCCTTTCCCGATGACGTGATCACCACCGTCGACCTGACGGGGCTGGAGATGGCCCTGTCAAAGCTGTAGCGCCACCCGCCTCTCCTCGCACCATCGCAAAACATCCAGTCTGGTCAGATTGGCCCTGGAGGCAACTGTCATTGCCAGGCGGGCCTGCAGACAATACGGATCAACAATATATTCGAGGCCCGCCTCGGGGCGAGGGAGCTTGCCGGACCGCAGACGCAAGGCGCCCCGCCTGCGGGTGACAGCGCAGATGAAGAAGGCCTACGGCGTGGAGTCCACGCAAGGCGCCCCGCCTGCGGGTGACAGGCGGGGCGCCGGGCTTTCACTCCCGCAGGGGCCGGAAGTGGGAGGGGGCGGGGTATCAGGCCACCGGCGTCAACCAGCTGGCATCGATGGCCTGCTTGCCGCGCACCACGTCGAAGTAGAGCGACTGAATCTTCTCGGTGATCGGGCCTCGACGGCCCTCGCCGATGGTGCGGCCGTCGAGTTCACGAATCGGCAGCACCTCGGCGGCGGTGCCGGTGAAGAAGGCCTCGTCGGCGATGTAGATCTCGTCGCGGGTGATCAGCTTCTCGCGCAGCTCAAAGCCCAGGTGCTCGGCCATGTGAAGCACGGTGTTGCGGGTGATGCCGTTGAGGCAGGAGGTCAGCATCGGCGTGTAGATGACGCCGTTCTTGACCATGAAGAGGTTCTCGCCGGAGCCCTCGGCGGCATAGCCCTGAGGGTCGAGCAGCAGCGCCTCGTCATAGCCGCCGCGCTGGGCCTCGGCCAGCGCCATCATCGAGTTGATGTACTGGCCGTTGGCCTTGGCACGGGTCATGGCGATATTGACGTGGTGCCGAGTGAACGAGGAGGTCTGCACCTTGATGCCGAGCTCGCGGGCCTCGGGCGACATGTAGGAGGGCCACTCCCAGGCGGCGACGATCAGGTGGGTCTTGAGGTTGTCGGCGCGCAGGCCCATCCCCTCGCTGCCGAAGAACACCATGGGGCGCAGGTAGGCCTCGTCGAGGCCATTCTCGCGCACCGCGGCACGCTGGGCCTCGTTGATCTGCTCCTTGCTGAAGGGCATGTGCATGCCGAGGATCTTGGCCGAATCGAACAGGCGGTCGGTGTGCTCCTTGAGCCGGAAGATGGCCGCGCCCTTATCGGTCGCGTAGGCGCGCACGCCCTCGAAGCAGCCCATGCCGTAGTGCAGGGTGTGGGTCAGTACGTGCACCTGGGCATCGCGCCAGGGAACCAGTTCGCCGTCGAACCAGATGAGACCGTCTCGGTCAGCCATCGACATAATCTACGTCCTTTCATCTTCTAAATCGTGGAAACGGGAAACCCGCGGGAACCCACCCGCGCTCAGTGACCTTGCGGTTCGAGCAGGCGTTGCCAGAGCTCGACGACGGCCTCGCGATGCGCCCGAAATGCGTCGTTGCGACCGCGCCCGGCCCCGCCGGTCAGGGCCGCCCGGTGGGCGGCCGTGCGACAGGCGAGATAGGCCTCGCGCAGCCGCTGGCAATCCTGGCTCGGCAGGCGATCGGTCGCTTCGAGAGTCTCCAGAATACGAATATTGTCGCTGTACGCCAATAGCTCGAGGGTATCATGCGCCATAGAGAGCACCGCGAACTGGCACAAGAACTCGATGTCGACCATCCCGCCGGGGTCGTGCTTGAGGTCGAACTCGCCCTTCCCGCTCTTGCCGCCCAGGTGGTCGCGCATCTTGTGGCGCATCTTCACCACCTCCTCGCGCAGCGCCTCGAGGTCCCGCTCTCGGCCGAGGATCTCGCCGCGAATCGCGTCGAAGCGCTCGGCCAGGCGCGGATGGCCGGCCACCACCCGGGCTCGCACCAGGGCCTGGTGCTCCCAGGTCCAGGCCTGCTCGCGCTGGTAGTCGGCGAAGGCCGAGAGCGTCGAGACCAGCAGCCCCGAGTTGCCCGAGGGGCGCAGCCGCATGTCCACCTCGTAGAGACTGCCCGCCGGTGTCACCGCGGTGAGCAAGTGGATGATGCGCTGGCCCAGCCGGGTGAAGAAGATCGCGTTGTCGATCGGACGCTTGCCGTCGGTGGCCCCCTGGGTGGCGCCGTCATGGAGGAACACCAGGTCCAGGTCGGAGCTGTAGCCCAGCTCGATGCCGCCGAGCTTGCCGTAGCCGACCACCAGGAATTCGGGCTCGCTGCCGCAGCGCCCCTCCTCGCGACGTTCCGGAAAGCCGTGCTTGCGGGTCAGGTGCTTCCAGGCCATGGCCAGCACCGCCTCCAGGACCACCTCGGCGATATAGGTGAGATAGTCGCTGACCTTCATCAGGTGGCGGGTGCCGGCGATGTCGGAGGCCGCTACGTGCAGCACCTGGGCATGCTTGAAGACCCGCAGGGCCTCGAGCTGGGCCTCCTCGTCATCCTCGGGAAGCCGCCCCAGGGCCTGGCGCAGCTCATCGGCCAGGCGCTGCTTGTCGGCGGGGGTGTAGAGGGTCTCGGGCGTCAGCAGTTCGTCGAGCAGGATGGGATGGCGGGCGAGCTGGGCGGCGATCCAGGGACTGGCGCTGCACAGCTTCATCAGGTGTCCCAGGACATCCGGGTTCTCGCGCAGCAGCGCCAGGTAGGCGGTGCGTCGCAACACCGCCTCGACCAGTGGCAGCACCCGCTCCAGGGCGATGTCCGGGGTCTCGCTGGCGACCACGGCATCGAGCAGCAGCGGTATCAGCGCCTCGAGTCGCTCGAAGCCGATGCGCTGCATGGCCTGCACCTGGCGGGACTGGCGCAGTGTCTGCAGCCGGCGCAGGGCGGCATCCGGCTCCGCCAGGCCGGCTTCCTCGAGCAGCTCCCGGGCCTCGTCCTGCTCCAGCTCGCCGCGCCACAGCGCGCGCCACTCCTCCAGGCCGACGGCACCGGCCGGCTGGTCGGCGTCATCGGTGTCCTCCACCTCCTCCTCGGGCTCGGCGATCACCGCGTCGAAGTGCCGGCGCACTCGCTCGCGCACCTCGTCGAGGCGGGCCATTACCGCCGGCCAGTCCTCCATGTCGAGCGCCAGGGCCACCCGCTCGCGGTCGATGTCGTCGTCGGGCAGGGTCTGGGTCTGGCGATCCTCCAGGGCCTGCAGCACATGCTCCAGGTCGCGCAGGAGGACGTAGTCGGGCATCAGCTCGTCGATCACCTCCCGGGGCAGCAGGCCAAGCTCGGGCAGGCGCTCCAGGGCGGTCTTCAGCGAAGTGACCTGCAACTCGGTGTCACGGCCACCGCGGATCAACTGGAAGGCCTGGACCACGAACTCGACCTCGCGGATGCCCCCGGGACCGAGCTTGATGTTGCCCTGCATGCCCTTGCGCCGGACCTCGCGGTTGATCATCGACTTGAGCTCGCGCAGCGACTCGATGGCGCCGAAGTCCAGGTACTTGCGATAGACGAAAGGGCGCAGGCTCGACAGCAGCTCGGCGCCCGCGCCCAGGTCGCCGGCGACGGGTCTGGCCTTGAGCATGGCGTAACGCTCCCACTCGCGCCCCTGGTCCTGGTAGTAGCCGGCCAGCGAGGAGAAGCTTCCCACCAGGGGGCCGCCATCGCCCAGCGGGCGCAGGCGCATGTCGACGCGAAAGGCGAAGCCGTCGGCGGTCACCGCGTCCAGAGCGGTGATCAGCTTCTGGCCGAGCTTGGTGAAATACTCCTGGTGCTCCAGGGGCTTGCGCCCGCCCTCGGTCTCACCCTTCTCGGGGAAGGCGAAGATCAGGTCGATGTCGGAGGAGAGGTTCAGCTCGCCGGCGCCGAGCTTGCCCATGCCCAGCACCACCAGCCGCTGCTCACTGCCGTCGCGCCGCGCGGCGGGCCGCCCCCAGCGCGGCGCGAAATGGGCCTCGAGCCAGGCCAGGGCCCCCTCCAGGCAGGTCTCGGCGAGCCGCGATACGGCGCCGCTGGTTGCCCACATGTCGAGATCCGGGGGGCGAGTCAGGTCACGCCAGACGATGCCCAGCATGCGGGCACGACGAAAGCGGCGGATGGTGCCATGCAGGGCCGCCTCGTCCTCGGCAGCCTCCAGCCGCTCGTCGAGCCAATCGCGCAGGGCTTCCGCGGAGGGCGTCGTATCCAGCTCGCCGCTGGCATCCAGGTGCAACAGCCACTCCGGATAGCGCACCAGGGTCTCGGCGGCGAAGGTCGAGACGGCCAGCACCCGCGCCAGTTGACGGCGCCGCGCATCCGACAGCGCCAGCCAGTCCTCCCGCGGGGAGTCGCTGCCGTTCATGTCGGCCAGGTTGTCGGCCTGCTCCAGCGCGCTCGCCAGCCGGTCACGGGCATGTGCCAGGGGAGCCCTCAGGGGCTCGGGAATATCATCCAGCGGCAGGAAGTCATCGGGCAGGGCCATGGGCATCTCGCATCCGGTTCTCGAATGCCTCCAGCATAGCGAAGCCTGCCCCGCCCCATAACCCGGCCTAGCCGAGGAATTTCTGCCAGGCCAGTAACCCCCAGGTCAGGCCGGCGATGAACAGCGACAGCATCACCGCCGCCGAGCCGATGTCCTTGGCACGGCCCGAGAGCTCGTGGTGCTCGCTGCCGATGCGGTCCACCACGTTCTCGATGGCGCTGTTGAGCAGTTCCACGATCAGCACCAGCAGGCAGCTGCCCGCCAGCAGGATCCACTCCACCGGTCCCTGGCCGACCCACCAGGCCAGCGGCAGCAGGACCACGCAGACCCCGAGCTCCTGGCGGAAGGCGGCCTCGTTGCGAAAGGCCGCTCTGAGCCCCTTGAGGGAGTAGCGGGTGGAGTGCACCAGGTGCTGCCAGCCGGTGTGTCCTGGCTTCATGTCGCGAGATCCGGAATATCAGTGGGCATCGATCATCTCCTCGAGGTCGGCGGCCAGCGGCTCGAGCACCTGCTGCCAGTTGAGCCAGGGGGTGTTCGCGGTACCGTTGACGAGCGCCGCGAACACGCCCCACTGCCCGCTGCGGGTGCGGAAGTAGCCGCCCACGGCGCGCACCGCCACTGGCTGGTTGAGGGTGCCGGTCTTGAGCATGACATGCTGCTGGAAGGTCGTTGATCCGCGGCGCAGGTAGCGCATCACGCCGTTGGCTGGCAACTGCAGGGCAGCGACGAAGCTGGGAAAGAGCGCCGGCCGGCGGTACATGCTCTCCAGCAGGGCGGTGATGCCCGCCGCCGAGGTGCGGTTCTCCGGGGTCAGGCCACTGCCGCTACGCAGGGTCACGGGACCGTGACCGGGAAGGCCGGCCACGAAGGCCTCCAGTGCCCTGCCGGCCTGCACCAGACCGGCGCGGGGAGATTCCACCAGGTTCAGCGCCAGCTGGTCGGCCATGAAGTTGTTGGAGTAGTTGAGGGTGCGCAGCAGCAGCTCCTGCAGCGGCTCGCTCTCCACCTCGGCCAGGGAACGGGCCTCGGCCGGCGGCTCGGTGGCAGCCACGCCGGCACCGTCACGCACGCCGATTCCGGCCTGTTCCAGCATCGCCAGGAGAGTGGCCGCGCTCTGGCGCGCCGGGTCTGAACTGGCCCGGTAGATGGGCCGGGGCCGGGCATTGGTGGAGATCTGCCCGCTCACCACCATGACGTCGCCGCTGTCACGCAGCACACGCTCGGCATTGAGCCGGGTGCCGCTGTCGTCGGGCTTGGTCTCGACGCGGTTGTCGATCCCGACGATCGGCGCCTGGCTGTCGCAGCTGGTGATGCGGGCGGGGTCGCCGGGCACGGTGGCCGGAGCCACACTGACGCACCAGCTGCCATAGTTCACGCCAGCCGAGGAGAGCAACGCACTGTAAGCATTGGCCACCCGGGAATGGGCCTGGCAACGGTCGGTGGTGATGCACTCTACCGGGCCGTATCGCCACTGGCTGATCACCAGCCGGCCGTCGACGCGCCGCACCCCGGCCTGATGGAGGCGTTGCACCAGGCGCCACAGGTCCTCGCTGGTCAGCATCGGGTCGCCCCCGCCGTCGAGCACCAGATTACCGTGCAGCACCCCGTCCGCATCAGGCTCGGCCAGGCTCACCAGCCGGGTGGTGAACCGGTGCTGGGGGCCCCAGCGCTCCAGTGCCGCCGCCGCCAGGTAGACCTTGGACACCGAGGCCGGTGACAGCTGGCGCTCGGGCTCGATGGCACCCAGGGTCTCGCCGCTGCCCAGCAGACGCGCCTCGGCCCCAAGCAGGAAGCCCTTGTCGGCGAGCTCCGCCAGGCGGGTGAAGCCACTCGCCTGGGCGAACAGCGGCAGCAGCATCAGCAGGACGCAGAGCAGCGGGCGACGGCGCATGGAACCTCCAGGGAGCATGAAAGGCCCTCAGCTTAATGGGACGAGATGGAAGAGAACACCTGGATCACCACCACGCCACCAACGATCATGGCCAGGCCCAGCAGTGCCGGAAGGTCCGGCTTCTCGCCATAGACCAGGATGCCCACCAGAGTCACCAGCACGATGCCGAGCCCCGCCCAGAAGGCGTAGGCGATGCCCACCGGCATGGTGCGCAGCACCAAGGCGAGCAGGTAGAAGGCCAGGCCATAGCCGACCACCACCGTGACGCTGGGCCACAGTCGGGTGAAACCCGCCGAGGCCTTCAGCGCACTGGTGGCGATCACCTCTGCAACGATCGCCAGGGCCAGGAACAGGAACGTCATCAGCCCTCCTCCCCGGCGGCCGGCAGCGCGCCCCCGGGCACCAGGCCGGGGTCGTGGGGAAGCTCGGCCACCAGCCGCCAGAGCGCCTGCCCGCTGGCATCGTACTTCTGCTCGAAGGGCGTCAGGCAGGCCTCGCCCGGCACGAAGGGTTCCGCCTCGGTCGCCACCCCGGTGACCTGGGTCACCGCCAGGGCGAACTCTTCCGCATAGAGCCGCCAGTTGGAGCGCAGCTCCAGCCGGCCGCCCAGCGCCAGGATCACCGGCAGCACCGGATGCCCCTGCCAGCGCATCTTGAGGTGCGCGGCCTTGGGGTAGGGGTTGGGGTAGAGCAGGAAGTGATGCGCCGGGCGCCAGCCGGCGTCCAGGGCCAGGCGCCAGAAGTCCACCAGGTCGGCGCGCACCAGCAGGGCATTGTCCGGCAGCGGGCCGTGATCCCGGGAGAGACGATCGGCGCTACGGTCGACGCCGATCACCGCGGCGGCCGGGTCCTGCTCGGCCAGCCGGCGCGTCGAGAGCCCCACGCCGCATCCCGCATCCAGGATCAATGACGCCCCGTTGCGGTGCTCGAGCCAGTCCCGGGCCCGGTCAAAGGCCTCGCGGGTGTGCGCGGCGAGTGGCTTGCGCAGGGGGTGCGCCAGGGCCCGCGCCACGCGGCGGGGCAGGTCCTGGTGGGGGCCGGTCTGGCGGCTGACGATGGATCGCGAACGGGCAGTCATGGCAGCGGCTCGGCGGAAACGGAAAGGGCCAGCATTCTACCAGCCGCAAGCCCCCCGCGCAGGGGCCCCGGCATGACGCCGCCACGAGCCGGGTGCTATGATCCATGGCCTGACAGCGACACATGCAGCCACGATATCAACCGCACAACGAGGAACCCGGCTTGCCACACTTACCGGTGATCGTCGGCATGGGCGGCGTGAATCCCGCCGGCCGAACCTCGGGCCACCAGGCGTTTCGCCGTACCGTGCTCGACGCCCTGCCCGACGACGACCAGGCCCGCACCCTGCTGGGCCTGGCGGCGATGATGCGCCTGGCCGACTGCCAGGCAGATGGTGCCTGGCATGACGCCGAGGGACGGCCGCTGGACGCCGCCGAGATCGTCGAGCAGACCCGCCAGCAGGTGCTCGACCACACCCTGATCCGGCGCATCGAGGATCCCCGCTTCAACGAGGAGGGCCTGCCGGCCAACCGCAAGGCGAGCCTCGCGCTGGACACCCCGCTGACCTTCCGCATCCGTCGCCGGCAACTGCCCGACGACCTGCCCCCCACCTGGCAGGTCCAGGAACTGGACCGCCAGAGCCTCGAGGTCACCGTCCCCGCCGGCACCATGGAAGTGATGCTGCCCGAGACGCGCCCGGCCCAGGTGCGCGCCGCCGGCCAGCTGCCCACGGGTTTCGAGCCCAGCCGCCTCTATCGCAGCGTGCACCATCCCCGCGGCCTGGCGATGACGATCTTCGCCGCCAGCGACTGCCTGGGCGACAGCGGCCTGGAGTGGGACAGCCTGCGCGACCGCCTGGACCCCGACGAGGTCGCCGTCTACGCCGGCAACTCCATCGGCCAGCTCGACGACGAGGGCTGGGGCGGCCTGCTCAAGAGCTTCGTCTCCGGCAAGCGCGCCACCTCCAAGCAGATGCCGCTGGGCTATGGTCAGATGCCCGCCGACTTCATCAATGCCTATGTGCTGGGCAGCGTGGGCGGCACCGGGGCGGCACTCGGCGCCTGCGCCAGCTTCCTCTACAACCTGCGCCTGGGCGTGGACGACATCCGAGCCGGCCGCCGCCGGGTCGTGCTGGTGGGCACTGCCGATGCCCCGATCACGCCCGAGGTCATCGAGGGCTTCCGCACCATGGGAGCGCTGGCCGATGACGACGGCCTCAAGGCGCTGGATGCTCTGGAGCTGCTCACCGACGCCGACTACCAGCGGGCCTGCCGGCCCTTCGCCCGCAACTGCGGCTTCACCATGGGCGAGTCCAGCCAGTTCATCATGCTGATGGATGACGCCCTGGCCCTTGAGACCGGTGCCGAGGTCCTCGGCAGCGTGCCGGGCGTGTTCGTCAATGCCGACGGCTGGAAGCGCTCGATCTCCGCCCCCGGCATCGGCAACTACATCTCCCTGGCCAAGGCGGCCGCGCTGGTGCGCGACATGCTCGGCGAGAAGGCCCTGCGCGAGCGCACCTTCCTCCACGCCCATGGCACCAGCACGCCCAAGAACCGCATCACCGAGTCCCATGTCTTCGACCAGGTGGCCCGCGCCCACGGCATCACGGCGTGGCCGGTGGTGGCGGTGAAGGCCTTCGTCGGCCACTCCCAGGGCAGTGCCGCCGGCGACCAGCTGACCAGCGCCCTGGGCAGCTTCGCCCACGGGCTGCTGCCGGGCATCTTCACCCTGGATGCCGTGGCCGACGACGTCCACGCCGAGCGCCTGAAGCTATTCCGCGAACCGCTGCCCTTCGTCGCGGATGCCGCCTTCATCAACGCCAAGGGTTTCGGTGGCAACAACGCCACCGGCGTGGTGCTCTCCCCCGCGGTGACCGAGCGACTGCTGCTGCAGCGCCATGGCGAGACCGCCGTGGCCGCCTGGCAGACGCGCCGCGAGGCCACCCGGGAGGCCGCCGCGGCTTATCATCAGGCTGCCGACCGAGGCCGCTTCGTGGCTCGCTACCGCTTCGGCGAGGGCGTGCTGGAGGGGCCCGAACTCGATGTCGGCCGGGACGCCATCCGCATTCCTGGCTATGCGCGGGAAGTGTCGCTGGCCGTGAACAACCCCTTCGGACGACTCGACGAAGGAGAAGCGAGATGAATACCGCCGTCTATCCCGGCACCTTCGACCCCATCACCAACGGCCACCTCGACCTGATCGAGCGTGCCGCCCGGCTGTTCGACAAGGTGGTGGTGGCCATCGCCACGAGTCCCGGCAAGGGGCCTGTGCTGGACATCGACACCCGCATCGCCCTGACCCAAGAGGTGGTGGCCGGCCTCGACAACGTCGAGGTGGTCGGCTTCTCGGGGCTGATGACCGAGTTCATGAAGCAACAGCAGGCCCGCGTGCTGCTGCGCGGGCTGAGGGCGGTGTCGGACTTCGAGTACGAGCTGCAACTGGCCAACATGAACCGCGCCCAGATGCCGGAGCTGGAGACAGTCTTCCTGACGCCGGAGGTGGAGAACTCCTACATCTCCTCCACCCTGGTGCGCGAGATCGCCGGGCTAGGCGGCGATGTCTCCAAGCACGTGCACCCCAGGGTCGCCGAGACGCTGAAGAGCCATTACAATACCTGACCAGGAAACTCGGGATTAGCTCCTTCCCGGGACCGCTTGCCGGCCAGCGACATCCGTGAGGTACCCCATGGCCCTGATGATCACCGACGAGTGCATCAACTGCGACGTCTGCGAACCCGAATGCCCCAACGGCGCCATCTCGCCGGGGGAAGAGATCTATGTCATCGACCCCGGCCTGTGCACCGAGTGTGTCGGCCACTACGACGAGCCCCAGTGCCAGCAAGTCTGTCCGGTGGACTGCATTCCGCTGGACCCGGAGCACAAGGAGAGTCGTGACGCGCTGATGGAGAAGTATCACCTCATCACCGCGGCCTGACCCGTTCGACGCCAGCACGACCAACGGCGCCCCGCTCATCGAGCGGGGCGCCTTGTTTTGTTCTCAAGGCATATCGACAAAGCGGGATAACGCTGATTGATGTCGCGAACGACGGCCAGACGCCTCGGCACCACTGGCAGCCAGGATGGCGAGGACAGCAATAAATCAGTGTCTTCCCTACATCTCGTCGGCGCGCCTGCTCACCTTGCAGCCCAGGCAGCGCCGGAAGGCCGCCTCGGCCGGAGTCTTGATCAGGGTCTCCGCCGCCTCGTCCACGTTGCCGCCGAGAGCCGTGAACGGCAGCGACACCAGGAAGATCGCCGCACCACCGACCGTGGCCACCGCCAGCAGCGGCCGGGCGACGACCGCATCGGCGATCATCGCCCCGCCGCTGGGCTGGGCCTCCATACGCTCTCCCTGTGCCACGGCCGGCAGGCTGCCCAGCAGCATCACCAGTGCCAGCATGGCGAACATCGTGCTCTTGCCCAGTCGCTTCATCATCCTCGCTCCCTGCCCTGTCGCCTGGATTGTCGCCCTGACGGCCGACGCCGGACCATGGCATTCATTCGAATTAGCACCTAGAATCATCGAGGTTACATCCTTTCACAGGATCTTACATCAGGGTAGCCGGCTTTTGCCGCTTGCCCAACTGCAGGCTCGCCTGCCCCAGCATGCAAAGGAGCGCATGATGAAACGCCTGATCGCCACCGCCGCCCTGGCCGGCCTGGTTGCCAGCCCCGCCTTCGCCCAGAGCTATCAGTACGACCCTAACGAGGGACCCTACCTGGGTGCCGGGATCGGGCACGCCACGTTAGATGATGACGGCTTGGACGTGCTTGATCGCCGTGGCTTCAATACAGATGACAGCGATACCGGTTACAAGCTGTTTGTGGGCTATCAGTTCAACCCCAACTTTGCTGTAGAGGCTGGTTACGTCGATTTTGGGGAAACCAGTGCGACGGGAAACCAAGGTGGCACCATCAGCCTAGGTGTTGAAGCGTTCAGTGCAGCTCTTGTTGGCAAACTACCCATCCAGAATGGTTTTAGCGTCCACGGCAAGCTTGGTTTGGCTGCTTGGGAAGAAGACCCTTCAGGTAGCGCTGTCAATAATGGCTCTTATTACAGCCTCGGTAGCGGTGAAGATGGCACAGACCCGTTCTATGGTCTTGGAGCTGAATACGTAGTTAACCAAGTCATGTTAAGAGCAGAATATGAGTACTTCGACTTGAATGGTGATTATGGCGACTTCAGCTATGACCTGATCTCCGCCAGCCTGGGCTACCGCTTCTAACCCCTGAACCACGCCAGTCGACGGCCCCGCCAACCGGCGGGGCCGTTGCGTTACGGCGCGGGACGCGCCACCCTGCCCCGTTTCACCGCCGAGGGACCCGCCGTGTCGTCGCCCACGACCACCGCCAACGCTGGGACACGAAAGCGCATCCTGACGCTGGCCTGGCCGATCATCCTCTCCAACATCACCGTGCCGCTGCTCGGGCTGGTGGATACCGCCGTGGTCGGCCACCTGCCCGACTCGCGCTATCTCGCCGGGGTGACCCTGGGGGCGACGCTCTTCAGCTTTCTCTACTGGGGCTTCGGCTTCCTGCGCATGGGCACCACCGGTCTCACCTCCCAGGCGGTGGGCCGCGAGGCGGACGGCGAGGTACGCAACCTGCTCGGCCAGTCGCTGCTGCTCGCCCTGGGGATCGGCCTGGGACTGATACTGGCCGGGGGCCCGCTGGTGACCCTGGGACTGTGGCTGCTCGACGGCAGCGAGGTCGCCACGCAGCTGGCCACGGAGTACGCCCGCATCCGGCTGCTCTCGGCCCCGGCGGTGCTGGCCAACTATGCCATCCTCGGCTGGTTCCTCGGCCAGCAGAACTCGCGGGTGACGCTGTCCATCTTGGTGCTGACCAACGGCGTCAACATCGCCCTCGACCTGCTGTTCGTGGTGGGGCTGGGGATGACCAGCGACGGCGTGGCCTGGGCCACGGTGCTCGCCGACTACACGGCACTGGCCTTCGGCCTCTGGCTGGTGTCGCGTCAGCTCAGGTGGCTGTCGGGTCACTTCCTGCGCGAGCGGCTGCTGCGCCTGGCCGCCTATGGCGAGCTCTTCCGGGTCAACGCCAACCTCTTCGTACGCACCCTGGGCCTGCTGTTCGCCATGGCCTTCTTCACCTCCCGCGGCGCCGCCCAGGGCGATACCGTGCTGGCGGCCAATGCCGTGCTGCTGCAGTTCATCATGCTGACCAGCTACGCCCTGGACGGCTTCGCCCATGCCGCCGAGGCGCTGGCCGGCCGCGCCGTGGGCCGCCGGCGCTTCGACGAGTTCGGCCGGGTCGTCAGCAGCGCCGCCCGCTTCTCGCTGGTCACGGCGGGGCTCGCCGCGCTGGCCTTCGCCCTGGGCGGCGAGTGGCTGATCTCGCTGCTCACCGGCCTGCCGGAGGTGCGCGCCACCGCCGGCGACTACCTGCCCTGGATGGTCGTCATGCCGCTGGTGGCGGTATGGAGCTACCTGCTGGACGGCGTCTTCATCGGCGCCACGGCAATCCGCGAGATGCGCAACAGCATCTATGCGGGGCTCGCGGTCTACCTGCCGCTCTGGTGGCTGACCACGCCACTGGGCAACCACGGCCTGTGGCTGGCCTTCCTGGCCTTTGCTATGGTGCGCTCGGGCGTGCTCGCGGCCTACTATCGTCACCATCGCCGCACTCGCTGGCGCCACCACGGCGGGGCCGGCTTCGTTGACGACGAGTACCGCCCCGGGTAGCGCAACCTTCTGAGGGTGCGCTACTTTCTGTCAGGCACGCCAACATCGACAACAGAATAAGGGAACCCCCATGCTCAAGGCCCTATCGAGACCGGCCGTCAGGCTGGTCGAGAAGTACCTGCCCGACCCCTACATCTTCGTGCTGCTGCTGACGGTCATTGCCGCCGCCGCGGCCATCGCCGTGGAGCGACAGACCCCGCTGGCGGTGCTGAGGTTCTGGGGGGACGGCTTCTGGAACCTGCTGACCTTCTCGATGCAGATGCTGCTGGTGCTGGTCACCGGCTTCATGCTGGCAAGCTCCCCCCCCGTCAGCCGCCTGCTGCAGAAGCTGGCCGGCCTGGCCAACAACGCCGGCGCCGCCATCCTGCTCGTGACCCTGGTCTCGCTGGCCGCCAGCTGGATCAACTGGGGCTTCGGCCTGGTGGTCGGCGCCCTGTTCGCCAAGGAGCTGGCCCGCCAGGTTCGGGTGGACTATCGCCTGCTGGTGGCGAGCGCCTACTCCGGCTTCGTCGTATGGCACGGCGGGCTCGCCGGCTCGATTCCTCTGACCATCGCCACCGAGGGCCATTTCACCGTCGAGCAGATCGGCGTGATCGGTACCGGCGAGACCATCTTCTCGCTGTTCAACATCGCTATCGTGCTCTGCCTGTTCGTGGCGGTACCGCTGGTCAACCGGATGATGCTTCCGGACGAGAAGGACAGCGTCTACATCGATCCCAAGCTGCTCGGCGAGACCGAGACGCAACGGCCGCGCATCACCCGCCCGGCAGAGCGCCTCGAGAACAGCATGACGCTGGCCTGGCTGGTCGGCATCCCCGGCCTGCTGTTCCTGTTCGACCATTTCGTGCTGCGCGGCGGCGGCCTCAACCTGAACGTGGTGAACTTCCTGTTCCTGTTCCTGGCCATCGTGTTACATCGCACGCCCCAGAGCCTGCTCAACAGCCTGCATGAGGCCATCAAGGGCGGCGCCGGGATCGTGATCCAGTTCCCCTTCTACGCCGGGATCATGGCGATCATGGTGCAGTCCGGGCTCGCCGAGACCCTCTCCGGCGCGCTGATCTCCTTCGCCACCGAGACCACCCTGCCCTTCTGGTCCTTCATCAGTGCCGGCATCGTCAACATCTTCGTGCCCTCCGGTGGCGGCCAGTGGGCCGTGCAGGCCCCGGTAATGCTGCCCGCCGCCCAGGCCCTGGGCGTGGACATCCCCCGGGTGGCCATGGCCGTGGCCTGGGGCGACGCCTGGACCAACCTGCTGCAGCCCTTCTGGGCCCTGCCGGTGCTCGGGATCGCCGGCCTCAAGGCCAAGGACATCATGGGCTTCTGCCTGATCCAGCTGCTCATCACCGGCATCATCATCGCCGTCGGCCTGACCTGGTTCTGACCCCGGCACGCGCCGATACCCGCCCGACAACGCCTTGCTCCCCCTTTGCGGGAGCAAGGCGTTATGCTGTGGAAAACCTTCACGGGGACACTTCGATGGACGACCAGACCCTGACGGGCCAGCACGAGCTCTCGATGACCGTGCTGATGACCCCGGACATGGCCAACTTCAGCGGCAAGGTGCATGGCGGCGCCATCCTCAAGAAACTCGACGAGGTGGCCTATGCCTGTGCCAGCCGCTACGCCGGTCATTACGTGGTGACACTGTCCGTCGACCAGGTGCTGTTCAAGCAGCCGATCCATGTCGGTGAACTGGTCACCTTCCTGGCCAGCGTCAACCACGTCGGAAGCTCCTCCATGGAGATCGGCATCAAGGTGGTCGCCGAGGATATCCGCAAGAAGGTGATCCGCCACACCAACAGCTGCTACCTGACCATGGTCGCCGTGGACGACCACGGCAAGCCGGCCAGGGTGCCGCCGCTCAGGCTGGACACCCGTCTGCAGAAGCTGCGTTTCGAGAAGGCGGCCCTGCGCAAGAAGCTGCGCAAGCAGGCCGAAGAGGAGGAACGGCGCACCCAGGCCGAACACGGCGATCCCTGAGGCAGGGTCGCAGGGGGAGGCGGCCTATCAAAGCACCGCGGATCAGCTGGCGGCGTCCTGCACGGCCTCACCACCCCGCTCAATGTCCTGGCCGGCGCCGCGGATGGTATTGCAACCGCCGAGCAGGGACAGGGTGAAGAGTGAGACCAGGATCAGCGATATCGCACGTTTCATGATGGCGTCCTCGTTGCCGTTCCGGGTGCGGAACACATGTGTGACCCATTCAATCTAGCAGGTTAGGCGAAAGTGCCCAACCAGCTCATCCCAGCAGCAGCCGCAGGATGATCGCGGCGATGACCGCGACGGTCAGCCACTTGACGACGAAGGCCCCGCGCGGGCTCATGTTGACCTTCACCGCCAGCCAGGCTCCCAGCATGCTGCCCCCCGCCAGCACCAGGCCATAGCTCCAGCGCACCTGGTCATTGGCCAGGAAAATCGCCAGGGCCGGCAGGGTATAGATCAGCACGATCAGCACCTTGAAGACGTTCACCTGGGCGAGGTCGATCTTCAGCATGCGATAGAGCACCACGATGAACAGGACGCCCACCCCGACCTGGATGAACCCGCCGTAGAGGCCGATGGCGAACATCGCCAGATAGACCGCCGGGGTGAGGCGCTCCGGGGTCAGCGGGCGGGTCTCCAGGCGCGGCTGGGGCAGCAGCATCAGCACCGCCGAGCACGCCATCACCGTGATCAGGATCGCCTCGAAGAGCGCATCCCCGGTCTGCAGGGCCAGCCAGGCGCCGAGCAGCGAGCCGGCCACCGCCGGCACCGAGAGCCTCAGCGAGAGGCCCAGGTAGCGGGCACCGGCACGCAAGAAGCTGGTCACCGCGGAGATGCTCTGCAGCGCGATCGAGACCCGGTTGGTGCCGTTGGCCGCCTGGGGTGGCAGCCCCAGGAACATCAGCAGAGGCAGGGTCAGCATCGAGCCCCCGGCGGAGAGCACGTTGATGAAGCCGGCCAGGGTCCCGATGGCCAGCAGGGCAAGCGCCTCGAGCAGCGTCATGAGAACGTCCGTCTGTTTGCGGGTCGGTGATAGGCCGCCCAGCATACCGGGGCAGCCCTGCCGGGGGAATCTGCCCCCCCCCGATGCGGAAGGGGTGTGCCATGATGACGGGTACAGGGACAGCCGACGCGAAAGGAGACCCGTGATGTCAGATTTCGAACCCGATGCCCGCCTGGTGAACGACAGCTACCCGGTCACCGAACTGCCGCTGTGCCAGCTGCGGCTGATGGACGACGCCCGCTTCCCCTGGCTGGTGCTGATACCGCGCCGCCTCGAGGTCAGCGAGGTGTTCCAGCTCGACGCCTCGGCGCAACAGCAGCTATGGCGGGAGGCCAGTGCGATCGGCAGGGCCATGCTGGAGGCCCTGGGCGGCGACAAGCTCAACATCGCCAGCCTGGGCAATGTCGTCGCCCAGTTGCATGTGCACGTCATCGTGCGGCGCCGCGAGGACGCCGCCTGGCCGGCGCCGGTGTGGGGCCATGGCCAGGCCGAGGCCTACGACCTGGACGGCCTGGCCGACATGCGTGCCCGCATCCTGGCCGAGGTGGAGGGACTGGACCTCGACTCAGGGCAGTAGGCCCAGCCGCGATTGCAGGTCGGTCAGCAGGGGATCAAGCACGGTGGGTGGCAAGGGCCGCCCACCCCGGGTGGCGATGAAGCTGACCTGGCCGCCATCTCCCTGGCCGGCCACGCGCAGCGACACGCCGTAACCCGGCATCCGACCCAGCACCGCCTCCAGGCGACCCAGGTCGCCGTCGGCCTGGCGGATCACATAGCCGCGATCCATCAGCAGGTGCATGGCCTCGCGCAGGGTGGTCTCGGGTGCTGCCGCCAGGTGAATCTCGCGGGGCTCAGGCGGAGCCGGGGTGGCACAGCCGGCCAGCCAGGCGACCAGCAACAGGCTCAGGAACGAACGTTTCATGGGGCCTCCCCTGCCGGTACGGCCTCGATGGCATCACGCAGGTCGCGGCAGAAGCCAGCGTCGCTGGCACTGCGGGACTCGCGCAGGTCACCCCGCCAGTCGATCATGCGAATGTCACGGGCCACCTGCAACTGCCCCTGGTCGAGCATCACCGAGACCCGCTCGATGCGAGTCGCCTCGTCGACACCCACTCCGAAGCCCGTGCCGAGCCCGATCATCACGCCGGAAGAAATATGACCGCCGCTGCCGCCCAGCACGAAGCCGCCGACGCGCGGCAGGCGATCGACGCCGTTGTCGTGGTAGATGGTGGTCCTGGCGCGCTCGGCACTGACCAGCCCCAACGACGCATCGGTGTGGCGCACCAGGAAGCCCTGCCCCTCCAGGGCCGTGACCACCCGGTCCAGGCTGTCGCCGGGTCCGGCGGACCAGCGGCACTCGGCGGCCGGGGCAGGTTCGGCCACCGGCAGGGTCGTCGGCGTCACCTGGCAGCCGGCCAGCGCCGCCGGCAGCAGCAACAGCAGCCATCTACGCATCGGTTGCTCTCCACGAAGGGTCAAGAGCAGTCTACGCCGGAAGTCGGTAAGGATGAAGCGCCCGGGGTTCTGTCCGGTGTACGCTGCCGTTACGCTGAAGACACCTGCCACATGACGAGAACCGCGATGAATATCCTCATCTGCCCGGACAGCTTCAAGGATGCCCTGCCTGCCGCCGATGCCGCTCGGGCCATCGCCGTGGGGGCGCGACGCGCCGGCGATGACATCGAGGCCCTGGAATGCCCGCTGGCCGATGGCGGCGAAGGCAGCCTCGATGCCCTGCTGGCCGCCACCGGCGCCGAGCGCCGCGCGGCGGACGTCCATGACGCCCTGGGGCGCCCGACCCAGGCCAACTGGGGGTGGCACGCCGCGAGCCGCACCGCCTACGTGGAGCTGGCCGAGGCCAGTGGCCTGCAGGCGTTGGCGCCCGACGAGCGCACCGCCCTGCACAGCACCACCTTCGGGGTGGGCGAGCTGATCCGCGAGGCGCTGGACAGCGGTGCCGAGCGACTGCTGCTCACCCTCGGCGGCAGCGCCACCAACGACGGCGGCGCGGGGATGCTGGCCGCCCTGGGGGCGCGACTGCGTGACGGCGAAGGCCGCGACCTGACCCCGGGCGGCGCCCCCCTGGCCGACCTGGCCGAGCTCGACCTGGACGGTCTCGACCCGCGCCTGGCCGGCCTGCGGGTCGAGACCGCGGTGGACGTGGACAACCCGCTGCTGGGCGAGCGCGGTGCCAGTGCGGTCTTCGGCCCCCAGAAGGGGGCCACGCCGGACGAGGTAGCGTGCCTCGATGCCGCCCTGGCCCGCTTCGCCGACGTCACCGCCGCGACCCTGGGCGAGGATCACCGCGACCTGCCCGGGGCCGGCGCCGCCGGGGGCATGGGCTTCGCCGCCCGGGCCTTCCTCGGCGCCGAGCTGCGCCCCGGCATCGAGCTGGTGATGGCCCAGGCCGGCGTCGAGGCCTTGCTGGCGGATGCCGACCTGGTGATCACCGGCGAAGGCCAGCTCGACGGCCAGAGCCTGGCCGGCAAGACCCCGGTAGGCGTGGCACGGCTGGCCCGGCGTCACGGGGTGCCGGTGGTGGTGCTGGCCGGGCGCCTGGCCCCGGGCTGGCAGGCCGCCTTTGACGAGGGCGTCACCGCGGCCTTCGCCCTGGCCGATGGCCCCATGGCGCTCGACGAGGCCCTCGCGCGCTGCGCCGAACTGCTGGCCGACCGCACCGAGGGCCTGGTGCGCCTCTGGGTCGCCCTGGCCGCCCCCCGGCCTTGAAGAGCGCGCCCGACACCCGCACGTCATGGGCAGCGGCTATGGTGGCCATGGAGACAATTGGCTTATCCGCCGCCGGCGGACGTATTACCCTACCTGCATCGCGATCAAGGAGGCATTGAATGAGCGACACCAATACCATCGGCCTGCACGAGGCCAGCGCCAGCCAGCTGGCCGAGAAGCTCAACGAGCTGCTGGCCAACTACCAGATCTTCTACATGAACGTGCGCGGCTACCACTGGAACGTGAAGGGCCGCCAGTTCTTCCAGCTCCACGAGAAGTTCGAGGAGTTCTACACCGATCTGCTGACCAAGGTCGACGAAGTCGCCGAGCGCATCCTCACCCTGGGCCACCAGCCGGTGCACGCCTACAGCGACTACGTGAAGCTCGCCAGGATCCAGGAGGACAAGAACGTCCATGACGGCGAGGCCTGCGTGCGCGGCGTGCTCCAGGGTTACCAGACCCTGATCGAGCTGCAGCGCGATCTGCTCTCGCTGGCCTCGGATGCCGACGATGAGGGCACCGCCGCCCAAGCCGGCGACTACATCCGCGAGCAGGAGAAGACCGTGTGGATGCTGGGCGCCTACCTCGGCTGATCACCGGCACCGCGGCACCGAAGCACGACGCCGCCGCCCCGAGGGGCGGCGGCGTCGTTGCGGGGCCGCGGCTCAGGCGCGCCCCGTCGCCTCGTCGTCCGGCTCGTCCTCTCCCCCGGCGGCGCGCACCAGCTCCGTGGGCAACGGCTTCTTCATGCGCACCCCCAGGCGCTGCAGCTCGGTGGCCTGGGCCACCAGGCTGCCCTGCCCGCTGGAGAGCCGCCCCATGGCCCGGCGATGGCTGTCGCCCGCGCGTTCCAGGTGACGGCCGACCTCCTCGAGGCTCTCGACGAAGCCGGAGAACTTGGCCAGCAGCTTCTTGGCCCGGTCGCCGATCAGGCGCGCGTTCTCGTTCTGGCGCTCCAGGCTCCACAGGCCGGCCACGGTGCGCAGGCTGGCCAGCAGGGTGGTCGGGGTGACCACCACCACCTGATGGTCGAAGGCCTCCTGGAAGAGCGTGGGGTCGCGCTCGAAGGCGGCGGCGAAGGCCGGCTCCACCGGCACGAACAGGAACACGAAGTCCGGTGAGTTGAGCCCCGGCAGCGCCGGGTAGTCCTTGCCCGAAAGGCCGGTGACATGGCCACGCAGCGACTGCAGGTGGGCCTTCATGGCCGCCTCGCGCTCGGCGTCGTCCTCGGCGTTGACCACCCGGGTCCAGGCCACCAGCGACACCTTGGCATCGACGATCAGATGGCGGTCGTCGGGTAGATAGATCACCGCATCGGGGCGCTGGCGCCCCTGGTCCCCGTGCAGCGAGACCTCGCGGCGGTACTCGATGTCCCGGCGCAGGCCGCTACGCTCGAGCACGGTCTCGAGCAACAGCTCACCCCAGTGGCCCTGCGCCTTCTGGTCGCCCTTGAGGGCCCGGGCGAGGCCCGCGGCCTCCTCACCGAGGCGGGCATTGAGCCCGGCGAGCTGTTCGAGCTGAGTCTTGAGGGAGCCGCTGTCGCGGCTCTGCTGGCCATGCAGCTCCTCGACCCGGCGGCGGAACTGGTCGACCTGCTCGCGAAAGGGGCGCAGCAGGGCCTCCAGGCTGTCGCGACTCTGCACCGAGAAGGCCTGCTGGCGCTCCTCGAAGATGCGCCCGGCGAGCTGGCGGAACTCCTCCTTGAGCCGTTCCCGTGCCTCCTCCAGCAGGGCCAGCTGCTCACGGTGCCGCAGCGCCAGCTGCTCGCGCTCGACCTCCAGCCGGGCGGCATGCTCGCGCCGCTCGGCCAGCCGCTCACGCGTCGCGGAAAGCTCAACCTCCAGGGCGGCCAGGCGCTCGTGGCTGCCATCCAGCTGCGCATCACTGTGGGCCAGCTCCTGTTCCAGCCGCCGCACGCTGGCCTCGCTATCGGCGTGTTCCCGCTCACGGACGAGCAGTCGCGCCTCGGCGGCGACCAGGCGCTTGCGCCAGGACAGCCCCACCCAAGACATCGCTAGCAGCAGCCCGGCCAGCCCCCAGGCCACCCAGGCCGGCACGGCCTGCTGCAGCAGTTCGTTCATTAGATGTGTGTTCATGGTGCTTGTGTCTCGCGATCGACCCGGGGACTCTACCGGCCGGCCTCGCCGGGGGAAAGCCCGCGCTCGCCGTCGAGGAGCCGTGCCACGGCCTCGCGCAGCCAGGCCTGCACACCTCGCTTCCCCGACACCCCGAGGCGCGCCGCCAGCCAGGCCGCCTCGCGCCCCTGGAAAGCCCAGGCGGCGAGCAGCGCCAGCGCCTCGTCCTGGCGGCCCGCCCGGCTCGACGCACGCCACCTTACCAGGGCCTGGAGCGCCGGGCGGGCCAGGGCGGGCTCGCGATGGCCGAAGGCCACGTCATCGAGGTCACGGCGATCCTCGTCGCCCAGGGGCGCGGCGGGCGCCTCGGCGAGCAGGCCCACCACCACCGCCGGCACCAGCTCGGCTAGCTCGAAGGCCAGCAACCCCGGCAGCTGGCGGTGGAAGCGCGCCTGGAGGCGCTCGACGAGTCGCTGCCCCGCAGGGCCGGTGGGCCGCACCACCATCAGCGCATGCTCGCCGGTGGCCGTCTCCCGGGTCAGCCCCAGGCGCACCGCCCGGAAGCCCGCGGCCTGCCAGAAGGCCTGCAGCCCCGGCTCGGCGCCGAAGCTCGCCCCCAGCAGCTCGATGCCGTCGCGACGGGCCCGCGCGACCTCGGCCTCGACCAGGCGCCGCCCCGCCCCGTGACGACGCCGCTCGGCCGGCACGGCGATGCGCAGCACCCGCCGCAGGCGGGCGGTCAGCGCCTCGCGCTCACCGGCATGGGCGGCCAGCGACTGGGCCAACAGGTGGCCTCGCGGACGCCGCTCGCCCCGCGCCACCTGCTCGGCGAGGCCGGCCGCGAAGCCCCCCTCGTCGCCGCTCACCACCACACCCTGCAGGGCCGGCCCGGCCTCGAGGACGGTAATGGCGACCCCGGGGCCATCCAGCAGCCGACGCAGGTCGGCGGGCGTGGTGCGGTAGTGGGCCTGCACCAGCAGGCCGAACAGCGCCCGCAGCCGCGGCTCGTCGCGGGCCAGGGCATCGCGGTCCAGGCGCCGGAGAGCCGGGGTCTCCGCTGCGCTCGGGCTTGCCGCCGGCTCGGCATCCAGCAGCAACAGGCGCGAGGTCAGCGCCTCCAGGGGGTCGCCCTCGGCCCAGCGGATCGGCTCGGCCAGGTGGCAGGCCCGCCAGTCGGGCGTCTGGCGCGCGAGCCGTTCACGGAAGCGAAGTGCGAAGCCACGCCCCGATCCCTCGTAGCCGTGCAGCGTGGTGGCGAAGGCGATACGCGGGAAAACATCAAGCCAGCGCCCCAGCAGCGGCGCGGGAATCGCCGCCGCCTCATCGACCAGCAGCAGCCGGCCGGGACCACCGACCTCACCCTGCTCGGCCAGCTGAGCCAGGGCGTCGGGGGGCAGGAAGGCGACCCGTCCGTAGCCCGCCGCGAAGGCGTTGCCGCACCGCTGCCCCTCGGGGCAGAGGACCGCCAGGCGCTCGAAGAGCTCGGCCACGGCCGACGGGCGCGGCGCCGTGACCAGGATCTCCGACTCTCCCGCCGCCAGCAGCCGCGCACAGGCGATGCCCAGGGCCGCCGTCTTGCCACGGCCGCGGTCGGCGGTCAGCACCAGCGGCCGACGGCGACGCAGCCGGGTAAGCCGCGCCACCGCTTCCGCCTGGTCGCGAGTCAGGCAGTCCGCGTCTGCGTCAGACGACAACGCCGCTGCCGGCGCTGCCTCGGGCAGACACGGTCGCGCCGGCGCCTCTCCTGCCGTCCAGTGGATCACGCGCTCGTCGGCACGCAGCAGCCGGGCAAGCCGGGCCAGGTAGCGGGCGCTGAGCTGCTCGGCCCGCCAGGGGTGCTCGGCCAGGCGGCGGTAGTCGGCATCGGGGCGCGCGCCCCAGTCGGACGGGGTCATCAGCACCAGCAGGCCACCGGCCCGCAGGGTGCCGGCCAGCGCGCCGAAGGCCTCGGGGTCGAAGCCGCTCTCGGCCGAGACGGCGTCCATCACCACCAGGTCCTGCTCGCCCCCCAGCCGCGTGCGGGCCTTGGCCGCCGGCAGCCAGCGCGACGCCTCGATGCCCTCGACTGGCTCGGCGGCGACCCACAGCGGCGACGGCCAGTCATCCCCCTGCCACAGGGCCAAGGCCTCCCGGCGGCAGGCATCGGCCGCGCCGGTCAGCCAGACCAGACCGCGCCAGCGCTGCTGGCCCAGCCGGCGTCGGGTCTCCTGCAGGGGGGCGAGGCGGTCGGGGGTCATCCGGGGCTCCATCCGAGGCTCAACTTTGGTCTAAGGGTGCACGACCTTTCAACGTTACCGGGCATTTCGGCACTGCAACACAGTCGTCATACGATCGTTTCAACCCTTTGATTGAAAAGGCGTTCTCCACCTCCTGACGGAGGCCTTGCGGGGCCTGTCCGGGGCGCCGGTGCCGCCACGGCACCGGTCGAACATGTCCGTCGTCCCATGCTAGCTTGTTTCCTGTTGCCGAGTTGCCCGGACGGTCAGGCCCACCCGCACCGCAGGTGGGCGCTTCCCGGCACCGACGGCCGTCTTCCATCGACTTCTCGACAAGCAGAACAACCCACCAGGGAGCACCTCAATGAAGAAGATGACCAAATTCGCCCTCACCGGGCTGGCAGCGGGCGTCGCCCTCGCCGCCATGAGCTCCACCGCCCAGGCCCAGGAACAGTGGACCATGACCACCACCTGGCCAGATAACCTGGACCTGATCCAGATCGACCGCCACTGGGCGGAGCTGGTCAACAAGCTCGCCGGTGACGAGGTGCAAATCGAGTTCCGTGCCGGCGGCACCCTGATGCCCGGTACCGAGGTCTTCGATGCCACCGAGACCGGCAGCATCGAGGCCGCCGGCGACTGGCCGGGCTACTGGGCCGGCCGCAGCCCGGCCTTCTCGCCGCTGGCCACCACCACCAGCCTGTTCAACGGCATGGACTACCTGAACTGGATCAACCAGTGGGGCGGCTTCGAGCTCTACCAGGAGGTCTATGGCAACTACAACATGGTCTACCTGCCCTACGGCATCACCAACAACGAGTCCGGCTTCCGCGGCGGCACGCCCATCGAGAGCCTGGCCGACCTGAAGGGCAAGCGTCTGCGCCTCTCCGGCCGCGATCAGGGCCGGGTGCTCGAGCAACTCGGCGGCTCCCAGGTCACCCTGGCCGGCGGCGAGATCTACCAGGCCATCGAGCGTGGCGTGGTCGACGGTGCCGAGTTCTCCACCCCGGGTGTGGACTACAAGGCCGGCTTCTCCGAGGTGGCCGACTACTGGTCCGTGCCGGGCTGGCACCAGTCCGCCAGCGTGTTCGGCGTGATGATCAACAAGGATGCCTGGGACGCCCTCTCGGAGGAGACCCAGGAAAAGCTGAAGATCGCGGCACAGGCCACCATGACCTGGTCACTGGCCTGGTCCGAGCGCGAGTCCACCGAGGGCACCGTGAAGTTCCTCGAGGACGGCACCGAGATCAACCAGCTCTCCGAGGAAGACCTCGCCGAGATCCAGCGCATCACCAACGAGGTGATCGTGCAGGGGGCCTGCGAGGACCCGATGCACGCCAAGATATACCACTCCATGATCAGCTACCTGGAGCACTACGCCAACTGGCGCGATATCTCCGTGCCCTACAACATGAGCCGCGTCACCGACGACCTGCCCTCTCTCGAGGAGATCGAGGCCTGCATGTAAGGCCCCGCCAGGGCCCTCTCCCGAGAGGGCCCGCCGGCCGGCCAAACGTCGTGTTCCCACTGATTCACGAGATCCCCGCTCATGAACGCCATTGCCAAGGCCATCGATGCCCTCAACGAGGCCTTCGGTCGCCTGATCGCTCCGCTGATCGCCGTGATCACGCTGATCGTGATCTACGACATCGCCATGCGTTTCTTCATCGGACGCCCCAGTGACTGGGCCTTCGATACCACCAAGATGCTATTCGGCGTCCACTTCATGCTGATGGCCGCCTACGGGCTGCGCCACCATGCCCACGTGGAGGTCGACGTCCTCAAGCGGCTGCTGTCGCGCCGCAAGCAGGCCGCCCTGGAGATACTCGGCTACCTGGTCTTCTTCGTGCCCTTCATCTGGATGCTGCTGACGCTGGGCTGGGACTTCTTCATGCGCTCCTTCAGCCGCGCCGAGACCACCTATGGCATGGTCGCCATCCCCGTCTATCCGGTGAAGGCGGTGATCGTCATCGCCGCGTTCTTGCTCCTGCTGCAGGCCATCGCCATCGTCATCCGCGCCATCCAGCAATTGCGCCAGGAGGAGACCGCATGAGCCCCGAAATGCTCACCCTGTTCATGTTCGGCGGCCTGCTGATCGGCCTGTTCATGGGCCACCCGCTGGCCTTCGTGCTGGGCGGCATCGCCGTGATGGGCGCCTGGCTCGGCCCGGGTGCCAAGATCCTCGGCTCCCTGATCAACAACATCTACGGCAACGCCATGGACAACTATGTCCTGGTGGCCATCCCGTTGTTCATCCTGATGGCGCGCTTTCTCAACGACTCGGGCGTCACCGAGAAGATGTTCGAGGCGATGCGCCTGCTGCTCGGCAACCTGCGCGGCGGCCTGGCACTCACCGTGGTCATCGTCTCGGTGCTGCTCGCCGCCACCACCGGCATCGTCGGCGCCTCGATCGCGGTGATGGGCATGATCGCCCTGGTGCCGATGCTCAAGTACGGCTACAACAAGGAGCTCAGTACCGGGGTGATCATGGCCAGCGGCTGCCTGGGCATCCTGATCCCGCCGAGCATCATGCTGATCCTGATGGCCAGCTACTCGCCGGTCTCGGTGGGCGCGCTGTTCGCCGGCGCCCTGGTGCCGGGCCTGCTGCTCGGCGTGATGTATGCCCTCTATGTGCTGATCATCTGCCACGTGAAGCCCTCCTATGGCCCGCTGGTGCCGGCAGCGGAGCGCGCCGAGACCAGCACCCGCGAGCTGCTGGTCATGCTGGCCAAGTACGTGCTGCCGCCGATGTCCCTGATCCTCGGCGTGCTCGGCGCCCTGTTCACCGGCATCGCCACCGCCACCGAGGCCTCGGCGATCGGCGTGACCATCGCCTTCCTGCTGTTCCTGATCTTCGGCGACCGCAAGGTCTCGACCTGCTACCGCACCCTGATCGATGCCAGCAAGACCACCACCATGGTAATGCTGGTGCTGGTCGGCGCTACCGCCTTCACCGGGGTCTTCTCCCGCGGCGGCGGCATGCAGGTGATCCACGACCTGGTGATGGCGATGCCGGGCGGCACCACCGGGGCGCTGATCCTGATGCTGTTCCTGGTGTTCATCCTGGGCATGTTCCTGGACTGGACCGGTATCGTGCTGCTGAGCTTCCCGATCATGCTGCCGATCGTCGAGAACATGGGCATCGACGTGCTGTGGTTCGTGGTGATGGTCGCCGTGGTGCTGCAGACCTCCTTCCTCACCCCGCCATTCGGCTATGCGCTCTTCTACCTGAAGGGGGTGGCGCCCAAGGGGGTCGAGATCGTCGACCTCTACAAGGCGGTGATCCCCTTCTGTGCGCTGATCGTGCTGGCCTGCGTGCTGATGGCCTTCTTCCCGGTACTGATCACCGGCCTGCCGTCCCTGCTGATCGGCTACTGAGCCTCTCCCGACGGCCCCATGACGCCCGCCGCTCATCGAGCGGCGGGCGTTTATGTTGATCCGGGTCAGCCGCCATGGCTGCAGCCACGGGGGGCAGCTGATACAATTCTCACTCGCAAATGCCTCGCATCCACACCGCCTCCAGACCCCGCTGGAAGGAGACCTCGTTGACCAGTCCGGCCCGTTCCCGCGCCCTCTCCCGCCTGTCGTTGCCCTTCAATGTCTGGAACGCCCTGACCATCGGCATCGCCCTGATCGTGGCGCTGCCGGTCATCGTGGTGCTGGCGCACCTGTTCATGCCCACCGAGGGCATCTGGCAGCACCTGGCCAGCACCGTACTGCCCAGGTATCTCGTCAATACCCTCTTCCTGGTGGTGACGGTGGGCCTCGGCACCTTCGTCATCGGCACCGGGACCGCCTGGCTGGTAGTGATGTGCCGCTTCCCGGGACGCCGGCTGTTCGAGTGGGGGCTGTTGCTGCCGCTAGCGGTGCCGACCTACGTGATCGCCTATGCCTACACGGACTTCCTGCAGTTCGCCGGCCCCGTCCAGACCTGGCTGCGGGAGAGCTTCGGCTGGTCGGCCAGCGACTACGTCTTCCCCAACATCCGTTCCCTGTGGGGAGCGGCCACCCTGATCACCCTGGTGCTCTATCCCTATGTCTACATGCTGGCGCGGGCGGCCTTCCTGGAGCAGTCGGTGTGCGTGCTGGACGTGGGGCGGACCCTGGGGCGGGGGCCCTGGCGGCTGTTCACCAGCGTGGCCCTGCCGCTGGCGCGGCCGGCCATCGTCGGCGGCGTGTCGCTGGCGCTGATGGAGACCCTCAACGAGTTCGGGGCGGTGCAGTACTTCGGGGTAGACACCTTCACCACTGGCATCTATCGCACCTGGTTCGGGATGGGTGAGCAGGTGGCCGCGGCCCAGCTCGCCGCCTGCCTGCTGGCCTTCGTCATCGCCCTGGTGCTGATCGAGCGCGCCTCGCGCGGCAAGCGCCGCTACTTCCACACCACCGGTCGCTACCAGCACCTGCCGGAATTCGCGCTCCACGGCTGGCGCGCCTGGGCCGCCACCCTGGCCTGCCTGACGCCGGTGCTGCTCGGCTTCCTGATCCCCAGCGGCCTGCTGGGCTACCTCTCGATCCAGGGCGGCGATGCGCTGTTCGGCTCGGCCTTCCTGACCTTTGCCGGCAACAGCCTGCTGCTGGCGTCGCTCGCATCAATGGTCGCCGTGAGCCTGGCGCTGCTACTCAGCTACGGCGCCCGCCTGCACCCCGGCAAGGTAACGCAGGTGGCGACGCGCGTGGCCGCCATGGGCTATGCGGTCCCCGGCTCGGTAGTGGCAGTGGGCATCCTGATCCCCTTCGTGTGGATGGACCACCAGATCAACGACGTCATGAAGGGGCAGTTCGGGGTCGCGGTGGGGCTGCTGCTCAGCGGGTCGGCCTTCATCCTGGTGTATGCCTACCTGGTGCGCTTCCTCGCCGTCTCCTTCAATGCCATCGAGGCGAGCCTGGGCAAGGTCACGCCGAGCATGGATGCGGCCTCCCGGACCCTGGGTCAGACGGCGGGCGGCACCCTGCGCAAGGTGCACACCCCGATCATGCGCGGCAGCCTGATCGCCGCCGGCATCCTGGTATTCGTGGACGTGATGAAGGAGCTGCCGGCCACGGTGATCCTGCGCCCCTTCAACTTCGACACCCTGGCGATCCGCGCCCATAGCCTGGCCGCCGACGAACGCCTGGCCGAGGCCTCGACCTCGTCACTAGCCATCGTGGCAGTAGGCATCCTCCCGGTGATCCTGCTGAGCATCGCCATGCGCCGCTCTCGTCCCGGCAGTCGCTGAGGCCTCGAGGGGGAAGACGAAGACCTGGGAGGCATCCAGGCCAATCATGACCGGCTGGCCCTCCCGGGGCAGGAACACCCCCGGGGACCGGGCATGCAGGTGACTCTCCCGGCCGTCGGAGGCGTGGGCGCAGATGTGCAGCAGGCTGGTGCGTCCTAGCAGCTTGGCCATGATGACGTGGCTGTGGTGATGCTCCGGCGGCTCATCCAGCGGCACCACCCGCAGCGCCTCGGGACGGATCATCACCCGCACCCGGCTGCCTTCGGGCAGCCCGCTGCCGGAGACATCGCCCACCGGCGTCGCCACCTTGCCGTCCACCACGTGCCCCTCGAGCTCGTTCACCTCGCCGAAGAAGGTGACCACGAAGGGGTCGGTGGGGGCGCAGTAGAGGTCCAGCGGCGTTCCGGCCTGCACCACCCGCCCCTCGCGCATCAGCACGATGCGATCGGCCATGAACATGGCCTCCTCGGGGTCGTGGGTCACCAGCAGCACCCCCGCGCCCAACTTCTTCAGCACGTGCAGGGTATCGTCACGGATCTGGTCACGCAGACGAGCATCGAGGCTGGAGAAGGGTTCGTCGAGCAGCATCAGCTGCGGCGCTGGCGCCAGCGCCCGGGCCAGGGCGATACGCTGCTGCTGTCCGCCCGAGAGCATATGCGGGAAGACCCGGGCATAGTGCTCCATGCCCAGCAGTTCGAGCAGCTCGTAGGCTCGGCGACGCCGCTGCTGGGCAGGCTGCGACTCGAGCCCGAAGGCCACGTTGTCGAGCACCGAGAGGTGCGGGAACAGCGCCGAGTCCTGGAAGGCCAGGCCGACGTTGCGCTTCTCGGGGGGCACATGGGAACGCCCGGTGCGTCCCATCGACTCGCCGCCCAGCGCCACGCGCCCCTGCTGAACCACCTCGAGCCCCGCGGCGATCCGCAGCAGGGTGGACTTGCCGCAGCCGGAGGGGCCCAGCAGGCAGACGATCTCCCCGGGCTTGACCTCGAGGGAGACGTCCTCCACGGCCAGGTGCTGCTGGTAGGCATGGCGGATCTGGTGCATGGCGAGAACGGGTGCCACGGCGGCGTTCTCGTCGATCGGGAGCATCGGTTGGCTAGTCATGGGATCTGAGCGGCCATTGGGAGAGAAGGTATGTCCTGCATGGTAACGCGAAAGCCTCCTGAATGCGTTGTACTATCGCTCGCATTTCGCGCCACCGGCTGTCAAGGCGGGGCGACTCCTGACCTGGATCAGGTTGCCCGCCGGCAGGCCTTGACGCCGGCAGCGGGAGGCGCTTCAATGGCGTAAGTTTAATGCAAAGCATTATCATTCGAAACCGCAACCCCGCAACATGAGGTGTCTCCATGCCGCTGAACCGCCGTCTCGCCATGCCCCTCGCCGCCCTGGTGGCCGGCTCCGCCATGGCCTCCCAGGCCGCGGCCGCCGAGGAGCTCAATGTCTACTCGGCTCGCCACTACGACTCCGACGAGGCGCTCTATGCCGCCTTCACCGAACAGACCGGCATCGAGGTCAACATCCTGGAGGGCGACTCCGACCAGCTGATCCAGCGCCTCAAGCTGGAGGGCGAGGCCAGCCCCGCCGACGTGATGATCACCGTGGACGCCGGCCGCCTGTGGCGCGGCGAGCAGGAGGGCATCTTCGCCAGCGTGGCGTCGGAGGTACTCGACGAGCGGCTGCCCGACTACATGCGACACCCGGAAGGCAAGTGGTTCGGCTTCAGCCAGCGCGTCCGGGCGATCTTCATCGACCCCACCGAGGTCGAGGCCGACGCGATCACCCGCTACGAGGACCTGGCGGACCCCAAGTTCGCGGGCCAGGTCTGCATCCGCTCCTCGAACAACATCTACAACCAGTCCCTGCTGGCCTCGCTGATCGCCCACCACGGCGAGGAAGAGGCGCAGGCCTGGGCCAAGGGCGTGGTCGACAACTTCGCGCGTGACCCCGAGGGCGGCGACACCGACCAGATCCTCGGCGTCGCCAGTGGCGAGTGCAACATCGCCCTGGCCAACCACTACTACTACGTGCGCCTGGTCAACTCCGACAACGAGAGCGACCGCGAGGCGGCCGAGAAGGTCGAGATCGTCTTCCCCAACCAGGATGATCGCGGCGCGCACGTCAACATCGGCGGTGCCGGCATGGTCAAGGGCGCGCCGAACGAGGAGAACGCCGTGCGCTTCCTCGAGTTCCTCGCCTCCGACGAGGCCCAGGCCCTCTTCGCCTCCGGCAACTACGAGTTCCCCGCGGTAGAATCCGTGGAGATCGATGGCGTCATCGCCTCCTGGGGCGACTTCAAGAAGGACGACCTGAACGTCAGTGTGCTGGGCGAGAACAACCCCGAGGCCATTCGGATCTTCGATCGCGTCGGCTGGCGCTAACTCAGTGGGCCTCGTCCCAGTTGGCCCCCGACTCGGCCTCGACGGTCAGCGCCACGTCGAGCTTGGCGGCGCCTTCCATGCGCCCCTTCACCTCCTCGATGAAGGCCTCGACCTGGCCTTCGGCCACCTCGAAGACCAGTTCGTCGTGGACCTGCATCACCATCACCGCATCGAACGCCTCGCCCGCGAGCCAGGCATCGACGTCGATCATCGCCCGCTTGATGATGTCGGCCGCGGTGCCCTGCATCGGGGCATTGATGGCGGTGCGCTCGGCGCCCTGGCGGCGGGCACGGTTCTGGGCGCGGATCTCCGGCAGGTGCAGGCGCCGGCCGAAGACCGTCTCCACGTAGCCATCCTCGGCCGCCTGGGCGCGGATGCGCTCCATGTAGCGTGCCACCCCGGGGTAGCGGTCGAAGTAGCGGTCGATGTAGGTCTGCGCCTGGCCGCGCTCGATGTGCAGCTGCCGGCCCAGGCCCCAGGCGCTCATGCCGTAGATCAGCCCGAAGTTGATCGCCTTGGCGCTGCGCCGCTGGTCGCCCGAGACCTTGTCCAGGACCACCCCGAACACCTCGGCGGCGGTGGCGGCGTGGATGTCGCGGCCCTCGGCGAAGGCCTCGAGCAGTCCCCTGTCACCGGAGAGGTGGGCCATGATGCGCAGCTCGATCTGCGAGTAGTCG
This sequence comes from Halomonas sp. 11-S5, assembly GCF_029889825.1. Classification (NCBI taxonomy): domain Bacteria; kingdom Pseudomonadati; phylum Pseudomonadota; class Gammaproteobacteria; order Oceanospirillales; family Halomonadaceae; genus Halomonas; species Halomonas sp. 11-S5. Next base: position 24,440 of record NZ_JARANW010000008.1, on the reverse strand, counting down.
GCGGCGACGATGCGGTAGCCGGGCCGGGCGATGAAGGCCTGCCGGATCTTGCGCCCCTCCTCGGTGCGGATCGGGATGTTCTGCAGGTTGGGGTCCGACGACGACAGCCGCCCGGTGGCGGTGACCGCCTGGTGGTAGCTGGTGTGCAGTCGCCCGGTGGCCCTGTTGACCAGCCGCGGCAGTTTGTCGGTGTAGGTGGACTTGAGCTTGGCGAGCCCGCGGTGCTCCATGATCACCTTGGGCAGCGGGTAGTCCAGCGCCAGCTCCTCGAGCACCGCCTCCGCGGTGGAGGGCGCCCCCTTGGGGGTCTTCTTGATCACCGGGATCTTCTGCTCATCGAACAGGATCTGGCCGAGCTGCTTGGGTGAGCCGAGGTTGAACTCGCGGCCGGCGAGCTCGAAGGCCCTGGCCTCCAGCTCGCGGATGCGCGTCTCGAGCTCGCGGCTCTGGGTGTGCAGGCGCTCGGGGTCCAGTGCCACCCCGGTGCGCTCCATGCGCGAGAGGACAGGGATCAGCGGCAGCTCGATCGCCTCGAGCACCTCGGCGAGCCGCCCCTCGGCCTCGACGCGGGGACGCAGCTCGTGGTGCAGGCGCAGGGTGATGTCGACGTCCTCGCAGGCGTAGGGCGCGGCCTGTTCCAGGGCCACCTGGTTGAAGGTCAGCTGCTTGGCGCCCTTGCCGGCGACCTCCTCGAAGGAGATGGTCTTCTCGCCCAGGTACTTGAGCGCCAGAGAATCCATGTCGTGGCGGGTCGCCGTGGAGTCGAGCACGTAGGACTCGAGCATGGTGTCCTCCAGGGGCCCGGCCACTGCGATGCCGACGTTGGCCAGCACCGAGATGTCGTACTTGAGGTTCTGGCCGACCTTGGTCCGGCCGTCGCCCTCCCAGAGCGGGCGCAAGGCCTCGAGTACGGCGTTGCGGTCGAGCTGCTCGGGGGCGTCGAGATAGTCATGGGCCAGCGGAATGTAGGCCGCCTCACCCGCTTCCAGCGACAGCCCCACGCCGACCACCTGCGCCTCCATGTAGTTGAGGCTGGTGGTCTCCAGGTCGAAGCAGAAGGTATCGCTCGCCTTGAGCCGCTCGAGCCAGGCGTCGAGGTCGGCCTGTGCAAGGATGACATGGTCCTCGCGGGCGGCCCGGCGGCCTGAGCCGGTCGCCGCGTCGTCCTCGGTCGGCAGCGGCATGCCGCCCGCCGCGTCGTCGACCCCCTCGTCCTTGCCCTCGAGCAGCTCGGAGAGCCAGGCCCGGAACTCGAGCCGGCGATAGAGCTCGAGCAGCGCCTCACGCTCGGGGTGGGCGATGTCCAGGTCGTCAAGCCCCACCGGCAGCTCGCAGTCGGTCTTGATGGTCGCGAGCTGGTAGGAGAGGAAGGCCTGGTCGCGGTGCTCCTCGAGTTTCTTGGGCAGCGTCTTGGCGCCGCGAAAGCCCAGCTCCTTGACCTTCTCCAGGTCGGCATAGAGGGTCTCGAGCCCGCCGTCCATGCCCTGCAGTAGGCCCAGCGCGGTCTTCTCGCCGACCCCCGGCACGCCGGGAATGTTATCCACCTTGTCGCCCATCAGGGCCAGGAAGTCGATGATCCGCGCCGGCGGCAGGCCGAACTTCTCCTTCACGCCGTCGATGTCCAGCGTCTCGTCCTTCATGGTGTTGACCAGCGTGATGTGCTCGTTGACCAGCTGGGCCATGTCCTTGTCGCCGGTGGAGATCACCGCGTCGCGGCCGGCCTCGGTGGCCCGTCGGGCCAGGGTGCCGATGACGTCGTCGGCCTCCACCCCCTCGATGCACAGCAGCGGCAGGCCCAGGGCCTTCACGCAGTCGTGCAGCGGCTGCACCTGGGAGCGCAGGTCATCGGGCATCGGCGGCCGGTGGGACTTGTACTGCTCGAACAGCTCGTCGCGGAAGGTCTTGCCCGGGGCGTCGAAGACCACCGCCATGGGGCTGTCGGGATAGTCCTTGATCAGCCGCTTGAGCATGTTGAGCACCCCCTTGATCGCCCCGGTGGGCTGGCCGTCGGAGGTGGTCAGCGGCGGCAGGGCGTGGAAGGCGCGGTACAGGTAGGAGGAACCGTCGACGAGAACGATGGGCGTATCGGCCATGTAGGGCATCCATTGAAGCGTGGCGTGAGGTGATACTGATCATCCATGATACGCATTGCCGCCGCCTTTTTCCGCGGGTGGTAGGCCGGGAGGTCGCAAGCCCCTACACTGGGGGTAACCCTGCTTCCCCGCCTCGTGCGGCCCTGGAGGTCATCATGAAGAAGTTCCCGAGACGCTCGATCACCGCCCTGCTGCTGACCCTGGGCGTAGCCTTCGCCGCCACGGCCCCGGCGCTGGCCCAGTCCGGCGATGAACTGCAGCCGGATATCACCGTCCGCCAGGAGGATGAGCGCATCATCCACGAGTACCGCGTCAACGGCGAGCTCTATGCCATCGAGATTCGCCCCTCCTCCGGCCCCTCCTACTATCTCGTCGACCACGACGGCGACGGCGACTTCGAGCGCCAGGAAGGCGACCGCATCGCTGTTCCCCAGTGGGTGCTGAAGACCTTCTGAGCCCGCGGCCACCCCGCTTTTGACTCCCGGCCCCGGCAAGGCAACCGCCGCGACCGGGCCACGTGCATCGGTGTGCCAAGTCGCTACAATAGGTGGTTTGGCACTTCCCGGGCGAGAGACACATGGCCGTATTCACACCGCTTACCGAACCTCAGGTCGTCGAGTTCCTCAGCCGCTTCGATGCCGGCTCGCTGGTCTCCCTCGAGGGCGTGCCCGCCGGCACCGAGAACACCACCTTCTTCGTCACCACCGACCGGCGCGAGCTGGTGCTGACCCTGTTCGAGCAGGGCGAGCACGAGGAGTTGCCGTTCTTCGTCGAGCTGCTCGACTACCTGGACGAGCACCGCCTGCCGGTGCCGGGCCCGCTGCACGACCGCGACGGCGTCGCGCTGCACACCCTGGCCGGCAAGCCGGCCCTGCTGTTCCCGAAACTGCCCGGCCGGCACCCCAAGGCCCCGAACCTGGCCCAGTGCCGCGGGCTCGGCGACACCCTCGGGCGCATGCACGTGGTCTCCCGGCACTTCCCCGGCCACCGCCCCAACCCGCGGGACCTGCACTGGCTGCTGCCCATGCACCACAAGGTGCTGGTCTACCTCTCACCGCAGGACCAGGCGCTGATGAAGGACGAGGTGGAAATCTACCAGGGGTTCTTCGGCGACGCCCCGGATCTGCCGCAGGGCGCGCTGCATGGCGATCTATTCCGCGACAACACCCTCTTCGACGGCGATCGCCTGGGCGGGCTGATCGACTTCTACAACGGCTGCACCGGTGACCTGCTGTTCGACCTGGCCATCGTCATCAACGACTGGGCCACCGGCCCCGATGGCCGCCTGGATGCCGCGCGCCACGATGCCATCCTCGCCGCCTACCTGGCGCGCCGGCCGCTGACCGCCGCCGAGCGCGACGCCTGGCCGATGATGCTGCGCCTGACCGCCCTGCGTTACTGGCTGTCGCGGTTGCTGGTGGTCTACGTGGACCCGCCGGCTCACGACCTCACGCCCCATGATCCCGAGCAGTTCCGTATCATTCTCAAGGCGCGCCTGGAAGATGGTGCCCTGCCGCTGCCCGAGGTGAGCGCATGAGCCTGTCCAAGAGCAGTGCCGCCGGCCCGGCACAGCGCGCGCGGCGCACCTGGAACATCGACCAGTGGGGCAGCGGCTACTTCGACGTCGACGACAGCGGCCACGCCCTGGTGCGCCCGCTGGGCAGCGAGGCCGAGGGCCCGGCCCTGCCGCTGGACGACCTGGTGACCGAGCTTCGCCAGGCCGGGCTACGCCTGCCGATGCTGGTGCGCTTCACCGACATCCTCCACGACCGGGTCGAGCAGCTGTGCGCCGCCTTCGATACCGCCATGCGGGAGGAGGAGTTCGGCGGCGGCTACACCGCGGTCTACCCGATCAAGGTCAACCAGCAGCGCCGGGTGGTGGAAGAGATCCTCGGCACCCAGGAGCGCGGCCATGGCCGGGTGGGACTCGAGGCCGGCAGCAAGCCGGAGCTGCTCGCCGTGCTCGCGCTCTCCGGCGATGGCTCCTCGTTGATCGTCTGCAACGGCTACAAGGACCGCGAGTACGTGCGCCTGGCGCTGATGGGCGAGAAGCTCGGCCACCGGGTCTACCTGGTGGTGGAGAAGCTCTCCGAGCTGCCGCTGATCCTCGAGGAGGCCGAGCGCATCGGCGTCACGCCGCGCATCGGCCTGCGCGCCCGCCTGGCCACCGTAGGGCGCGGCCGCTGGCAGAACACCGGCGGCGAGAAGTCCAAGTTCGGCCTCACCGCCAGCCAGGTGCTGGCCGTGGTGGAGCAGCTGCGCGAGGCCGACGCCCTGGCCAGCCTGCAGTTGGTGCACTTCCACCTGGGCTCGCAGATCGCCAACATCCGCGATATCCAGCGCGGCCTGCGCGAGTGCGCGCGCTTCTACCAGAGCCTGGTGGAACTGGGCGCGCCGGTGGATACCGTGGACGTGGGCGGCGGCCTCGGCGTCGACTACGAGGGCACCCGCTCGCGCAGCTTCTGCTCCGCCAACTACTCCATGCTGGAGTACGCCCGTAACGTGGTGTACGCCTTCCGCCTGGCCTGCCAGGAGAACGGCCTGCCCCAGCCCCACTTGATCAGCGAGTCGGGCCGGGCGCTCACCGCCCACCACGCGGTGCTGATCACCAACGTGATCGGCGAAGAGCGCATCGGCGACGAGGCGCCCCCGCGCCGGGTCGAGGGCGACCCCCAGGTCGATGAGCTGTGGCGCGTCCACGACCTGCTGCACGAGCAGGCCGAGCCGCGCGGCCTGGTGGAGGCCTGGCACGACCTGGTGCAGGCCATGGGCGAGCTCCACGAGCGCTTCGTGATGGGCCTCACCGACATCACCGCCCGGGCCGAGGGCGAGGGCGTCTACTTCGCCGCCTGCGCGCGGCTGCGTGCGCGGCTCGATACCCGCAACCGCGCCCACCGCGAGATCGACGACGAGCTGGCCGAGAAGCTCGCCGACAAGCTGTTCGTCAACTTCTCGCTGTTCCAGTCGGTGCCCGACGTCTGGGGCATCCAGCAGATCTTCCCGGTGCTGCCGCTGACCGGCCTTGACCACGAGCCGGTACGCCGCGGGGTGATCCAGGACATCACCTGCGACTCGGACGGGCGCATCGACGGCTACGTGGACGGCCAGGGCGTGGAGACCACCCTGCCGCTGCCGGAATGGCAGGAGGGCGACGAGAAGCTGCTGGGCTTCTTCATGGTGGGGGCCTACCAGGAGATCCTCGGCGACCTGCACAACCTGTTCGGCGACACCGACTCGGCGGATGCCGCCCTGGACGGCAACGGCCGCTGGTCGATCAGCCAGATCCAGCAGGGAGACCGGGTCGCCGACGTGCTCGGCTACGTCAACTTCAATGTCGCCGCCCTGCGCGAACGGCTGGCCGAGCAACTCGCGCGCAGCGGCCTGGAACGGGCCGAGCAGCAGGCCTTCCTCGACGACCTCTCGGATGGCCTGGAGGGCTACACCTACCTGGAGTGAGGGCACCCTGCCCGGAACGCGACGACGCCCCGCAGCCTTGCACTGCGGGGCGTCTTCGTCTGGGGCCGTTCGCGGCGTCGACTTACTCCACCACCTGGGTGGTGACCTCCAGGCCGCCGGTGAGGGTGAAGTGCAGCGTCGCGCCACGCTCCAGCGGCCCCACACCGGCCGGGGTGCCGGTCAATACCACATCGCCCGGCTGCAAGGTGAAGTGGCGGCTCATCTCCGCCACCAGGGTCGCCACCGGGAAGAGCATGTCTGCCCCCTCGCCGTGCTGGCGCGGCTCGCCGTTCACCTCCAGGGTGAAGGCGAGGCCGCTCCAGTTGGGCACCTGCGAGAGCGGCAGGAAGGACGACAGCGGGCAGGCGCCGTCGAAGGCCTTGGCGATCTCCCAAGAGTGCCCCTTCTCCTTGAGGCGCGACTGGACGTCACGCAGGGTCAGGTCCAGGGCCAGCCCGATGCCGACGATGCCGCTCTCGGCCTCGTCGGCGGTGACGTGGGAGAGCTCCTCGCCGATCAGCAGCGCCAGCTCCGTCTCGTAGTGCACCTCGCCCCGTGCGAAGGGGGCGTCGACCGGCTGTTCCAGCGGGACGGCGGCCGTCGCCGGCTTGATGAACAGCAGCGGCTCGCTGGGCACCGGGTTGTCCAGCTCCCGGGCATGCTCGGCATAGTTGCGGCCGACGCAGACGATCTTGCCCAGTGGCTCGGGGAACGGCTGGCCATCGGTGAAACGGGGCACGAAACGCATGGCGGTTCTTCTCCTTCTGGTGGTCGCCGCCGCGGTCAGGCGACAAGCCCTTCAGTCTACCCCAGCGGCACCCTGGGTCCAGCGTACCGGCATGGCCCGCCGCCCAGCAGCGCCGCGCCACAATCTGGGAGAAGCACGGCCGCGCCATGCCCCTGCGCGCCGACCAGCGCCCACCGGGGATGATGGACGTCTACGACCTCAGCCTGCCGGTCGTGAAATGCAGCGAGGAGTGAGCCACGAAGCGCCGCAGATTTCGCGTACAGCCGCCATCGGGTACGAGGAAGGGAAGGAAGCTCAGTTATTGTCGCGGAACTCTCTGGCCAGAGCAGCCAGGCGCAGCATCAAGCCATTATTCTGTGCTCGCTCATGCGCATACGGGTACAACAGGCCGAGTATGCAATAGCGATGATCCTCACACTCTCCACGCACATATACCAACGAGGCGTCCCGATGCGGCTCTTTTCGGCGACAAGTCATCCGGGCCACAGGCAGGTGCGCAGGAAAATCGTTCGGAGGGGGCATGCATATGTGGATATGCATCAGCTGCGCGGAGAGGATCGACGCCGGCCTAGTGTAGAGATCCACCTTGCCGAACCGCTTGGGCCGGCGCTCAAAGCCGCTTTCTACGTACTGACGGAAGTCCGCCAGAAGCTGCCGCTTTATCTCTGGATAGTCCCGCTCGACCTCATCAAAGAGATCAACGGTTTGCGGGTGAACACAAACTTCAACTGGAAGCCTGCGAAGACTCATCCTATTCGGCGGTGAAGCTCAGAAGACATATGGTCTGCAAGAGCCTCGAGCGCCCGACCAGAAGATTCAGCCTCAACGGTGTCAGGTTGAGCAGTCGTTTGCCATGCCAGATGCTGCGCCAAGACAGCGTTCGACCTGGCCTTGGCAAGGCTACGCCGGAGTGATGCTAGTCCCAGCTCTGCAACGAATGTCGGGCCTGCTTCATCAATCGCGTCCTTGATGAATTGCTCACACTCACGAAGGTTATGCACAATGCCAGCGAATGGCTCATGGTAAGCACTTGCATCAGGTCCCGCCTGGGCTATCTCAGCACATGCGGTCTCGAAGACCCGAGCGGCACGGCTTGCCTCGCGATCAGCCTTGGAGATCGCCAGCTTCAGCTCATGCATATCATTGCGGGTGACGGCGCTACCGGGTTCAGCAACGGGAGAATGGGAAACGTTATCGACAGCCATTGCAGCAGTCGCGACGCCAGCCAGCAGCTTGCCGGACATCATGACGGCAAGAGCGATGCTCGATTTGGACTGTGAGTTTTGCATGGCTGCTCTCCCTGCGGGACCGTGTGTCCACGCATTCATTCTTGGAGGATGCGCAGCATAAATGCAAGTATTGCAGTAAGCAAGCTTAGCCGACCCTAAACCAAGACCCCCTTTGAGAATTTTACGCACACACGAAAAAGCCACCTCTATGGGCGGCCTCTAATGTCTGCAACGTGTTGATATTCCCGGTTTTTCTTTGGTGCCGGCACCAGGAGTCGAACCCGGGACCTACTGATTACAAGTCAGTTGCTCTACCAACTGAGCTATGCCGGCTCGGGAACCGACTCGAGTCACAGAATCGGAAACAGGGTTGACGTGGCTGGGGTACCAGGATTCGAACCTGGGAATGCCGATACCAAAAACCGGTGCCTTACCACTTGGCTATACCCCAGCAGATTGGTGGCCAGAGACGGAATCGAACCGCCGACACGGGGATTTTCAATCCCCTGCTCTACCGACTGAGCTATCTGGCCGCTGCCAACGGTGCGTATTAAACCCCAGCGGGCCGTTTCCGTCAACCCCTTCCGTTTCAGAAAGATGGCCGGGGATCGGCGGCACGGGCGGGCTACTCGCCCCGGGGAACATAGCCCTCGGCCTGGTCGGTCTCGCGGTTGTCGAGGAAGCGTTCCATCTGCTCCATCAGGTACTCCCGCGAGGCGGCATCGAGCATGTTGAGGTGCTTCTCGTTGATCAGGCGAGTCTGCAGCGCCTGCCACTCCTCCCAGGCCTGGCGGGAAACGCTGGCCTGTATTTCCTGGCCCTTCTTGCCGGGCAGCGGCGGGAATGGCAGGGCGTCCATTTCCTTCTGGTACTTGCGACAGAAGACGGTCTGGCTCATCGGTTTTCTCCTCGTGCGGGTGTCAGGGCCCGGCGGTGGTGGTCAGCGCGAAGGGCGCCAGGGACGCCAGCAGCGCCTTGACCGGGGCCGCCAGGCCGATGCTGGCGGGATCAGAGGGATCGTACCAGCAGCGCGCCTCGTCCACCGCGTCAAGCCGGCCGATCCGTGCCGGCTGCGGGGTGATCTCGAGGCGGAAGTGGCTGAAGACATGAGTGAAGGGCGTCCAGGCGGGCTCGAGCGCGCTGCCCGGCGCCCGGGCATCCAGCCAGGCCTGGAGCCCCTCGGCATCGTCGAACTGGGGCAGGCTCCAGAGCCCACCCCACAGGCCGCTGGAGGGGCGCTGCTCGAGCAGCACGCGCCCCTCCCGGTCCTGCAGGAGCAGCATCACGGTGGTGCGCGTGGGCAGGGCCTTGCGCGGCTTGGACTCGGGGAAGCGCTTCTCCTCGCCGCGGGCGTGGGCCACACAGACATCGGCGAAGGGGCAGCGCGCGCAGTCGGGGGTGCCGCGCCGGCAGAGGGTCGCGCCCAGGTCCATCATCGCCTGGGTGAAGTCAACCAGGCGCTCATCGGGCGTGTAGTGCTCGGCCAGGGCCCACAGCCGGCGCTCCACCGCCGGCCGTCCCGACCAGCCCTCCACGGCGTGCAGGCGCGTAAGGACCCGCTTGACGTTGCCGTCGAGGATCACCGCGCGCCGCCCGGTGCTCTGGGCGATGATTGCCCCGGCCGTGGAGCGGCCGATGCCGGGCAGCGCCGCCATCTCGTCGAGGCTGTGGACGGGAAACGTCCCGCCATGCTCATCGACCACCACCCTGGCGGCCTTGTGGAGGTTGCGCCCCCGGGCGTAGTAGCCGAGCCCGGTCCACAGGTGCAGCACCTCGTCCTGGTCGGCCGCCGCCAGGGAGGCCACGTCGGGAAAACGCGCCATGAAGCGCTCGAAGTAGGGGATCACCGTGGCCACCTGGGTCTGCTGCAGCATGATCTCCGAGACCCACACTCGGTAGGGGCTGCGCTCGTGCTGCCAGGGCAGGTCGTGGCGGCCGTGGGCATCGAACCAGGCGAGCAGGCGCTGCTGGAAGCGCTCCGGCGACAGGATGGCTGGCGGCATGTCCGTCATGGGGCTCTCACTGCGAACAAAAAAGCGCCGACTGGGGAAGTCGGCGCAGGGACTGGTCATACGTGTTGCTCAATCGAATAGACCCTTCAGGGCATCGCGAAGTTCCTTGCCGGCCCCCTCGCCCAGGCGCTCGTCGATCTTCTCGGCGGCGCCCTCGAGGCGCTTCTCGACCTTCTCGACCTCCTCGCCGGCACGCTGCGAGGCCTCGTCGCGCAGCAGCTCGGCCAGGGTGCCCTGGAAGGCCTGGCGGTCCAGGCGGCACCACTCGGTGCTGTCGCCGCCCAGCTGCCCCTCGCAGCGCACCGGCAGCGGTACCCGCTCCAGGCGCCGGTTGACCTCGCAGGGGGCGTTCTCGGCATTGACCAGGCGAACCGCGGCACGCAGGTCGAACTGCTCGCTGACCAGGTCCAGCTCGCCCTTGCCGCCCACCTCCATGCCGGGCAGCGTGACCAGCAGGTCATCGCTCCTGGCGGTGCCTTCGTCCAGCCTCAGGGTGGCCCGGATGCGCTCGAAGCGGGTCTCGTCGCGCCACTCGCGGTCGAGCTGCTCGCCCTCCAGGGTGGCGGCCATGGTGCACAGCTCCCGGGAGACGTTGACACCGGGAATCGTCCCCTCCTCGACGCGGGTGGCGAGGTTGCCGCCCAGGTGGCGCCTGAGCTCCACCAGGGTGTTGCCGCGGGTGGCGAGCTCGCCCTCGCCGCTGAAGCGCCCGCTCAGGGGCGCCGGCTCGTTGCCGAGGGCCTCGAGCAGCGACTCCAGGCGCACCCGCTCGACCTTGGGCGCCAGCTGCCAGCGCGCCGGTGTCTCGCGCAGGTCGAGGGCGCCGTCGGCGGCCAGGCGGCCATCGTGGAAGCGCGACTCGAAGGCGACCAGGCGATGCCGACCGTCGCGCCCCTCGAGGGTCAGGTCGACGTCCTGGAAGTCCAGCCCCGCCAGGCGCAGCTCACCCAGGGCCAGGTGGGCATCGAGCGTGAGGGCAGACAGCCACTCCGTCGGCACCAGCCCCTCCGACTCGGCGGCATGGGCCCGGCGGATGCCCGGCAGGCGCCACAGCGAGGCGCCGTCGCCCTCCACCCCCGGTGGCGGCAGGTAGCCATCCAGGTCGAGCCGGTCGCCCTGCAGGTCGGCGGCGAGCTGCTCGCCGTCATACTGTCCCGCCAGGCGGCCGGTGAAGGTGCTGCCGTCCAGCACCAGGGTCAGGCCGGCGAGTTCGAAGCCTTCGAGGTCGCCGCTGACGGGGCTGGTCAGCGCCACGTCGGAGAGCGCCTCGCCATCGGCCATGGCCGGCATCATGTCGAGCCGCGCCAGCCAGGGCCGCAGCGACACCGGCGCCAGGCGCAGCTGGCCGGTGTAGGCCGGCGCCTCGGCGAGCTGGCTGAGATTGAGGTTGCCCCTGAGCGCCAGGCCGTCGGGGCCGGTGAGCGCCAGGTCGCGCAGGCGGGCGCTCTGCTCGTCGAGGTCGGCGTCCAGGGTGAAGGCCAGCGACAGCGGCACCACCTTCTCGCCCAGGCGCGGATGCTTGAGGCTGGCGTCGAGCTGCCCCTCCTCCAGCTGCAGGCTGCCTTCACCGACGTTCACCACCAGCTGGGCACCCTTGAGGTTGACCTTCTGTTCGCTGTCGAGGCCGGCGAGGCGGTTGACCGTCTCCAGGCTCAGCCCTTCCAGCACGTGCCGGCCCTCCGCCAGGCCCAGGGCTACCCGGCCCTTCAGGGAGATCTCGCTGACCAGGCGCGGCTCACGCTCCTGCTCCCGCCAGTCGAGGCCCTCGTGGGCCGTCAGCCGGAAGGAGGACGCGACCGGGAAGGCCCGCCCGGGATTGACGTTGCTGCCGCTGACCTGGACGTTCTCGAAGAGCAGCTCACGGTCGCCCACGGCATCGCGGAAGCGCACCTCACCGTCCCGGACCTGCACGCTGGCGACGTTGAGCGCCACCGAGAGGCCGGTGTCGATGTCGGGATCGGGCCCGGCACTGGCCGGGGCCAGGGCGGCCTCGGCCTCCTCGCTGCTCTCGCCCAGCCGCTCGAGCAGCACTTCCCAGTTGCCTGCCCCCTGTTCGTCGCGCTGCAGGTCGAGGTAGAGGCCGTCGAGGGTCAGGCCGTCGATGGCGATCTCGCCGCGCAGCAGCGGCGTGAAGGCGAGGCTGACCTCGGCGTGGGAAAAGGCGGCGAAGGGCGTCGAGTCTTCCGCCTGGTCCGGCAGACGGGCCTCGGCCTTCTCCACGCTCACCCCCAGGCGAGGATAGAAGGACCAGGAGAGGGAGCCATCCAGGCTCAGCTCCAGCCCGCTGTGTTCGCGCACCACCTCGACCAGCCGCGGCTTGAGGTCATTGGGGTCGAAGAAGGTGGTGACGTAGACCACGGCGCCGACCATCACCAGGCCGAGCACGCCGATGGCGGCGAGCAGGATCCGCAACAGGCGCTTCATTGCTGGCCTCCCCGTGGTGACAGGTCGAGTTCGAAGTAGTCGCCGTCCTGGGTGAGCCGATAGCCCAGCCGGGTGAGCAACATCTGGTCGGCCACCGGCAGCTGGGAGGAGTCGGCATAAAGGCGACGCCCCTCGGCATGGGCGTTCTCGCTGACCAGCGCCAGCAGCCGCGAGCCGACGCCGCGACGCCGGGTCGTGCTGCGCACGCAGAGGTTCGACAGCCACCAGGCGTGCTGGTCGGGCTTCACCGCCACGGCGCCCAGCAGCCGGTCGTTGAAGCGGGCGCAGCTGAACAGGTGGCCACTCGCGAGGTGGTCACGGATGAAATCGTCCACGGGCAGGGGCAGGCGCTCGGTGGGAGCGTCGGCGTAGATGCGCGCGAGGTCGTGGCGTACCTGGGCATCCGCTTCCCAGGCGGCCTGGTCGACCTGTTGAAGGGTCACCGGCATGCGTGGTTCTCCTCGAGCCGGGGCGGCGGGGTCGCCACCACTGTAATGGCCAGCATTGTAGCGGATGGGGCAGGCGATTCACTATAATGGCAGGCTCGCGGCGTCAGGCACAGCACCCGACGCCCTTCCGCCTTGCCGGTCGGTGGCTACCACCGGCCCATCTCGACACGCGCCCCGGCGCTGGAGTCTCGACATGTCCGAGCGTATCGCCACGGTCACCCGCAACACCCGGGAAACCCAGATCACGGTGACCCTCAATCTCGACGGCGCGGGACGCCTGGCCTGCGAGACCGGCGTGCCCTTCCTCGACCACATGCTCGACCAGGTGGCCCGCCACGGCCTGATCGACCTCGACATCGAGGCGCTGGGCGACCTGCACATCGATGACCACCATACCGTCGAGGACCTCGGCATCACCCTGGGCCAGGCCTTCCACCAGGCGATCGGCGACAAGTGCGGCATCTACCGCTACGGCCATGCCTACGTGCCCCTGGACGAGGCCCTGTCGCGGGTGGTGGTGGATTTCTCCGGCCGCCCGGGGCTGTTCATGGATGTCGAGTTCACCCGCGCCAGCATCGGCCGCCTGGATACCCAGCTGTTCTGGGAGTTCTTCCAGGGCTTCGTCAACCATGCCCGGGTGACCCTGCACATCGACAACCTGAAGGGCTTCAACGCCCACCACCAGGCGGAAACCATCTTCAAGGCCTTCGGCCGCGCGCTGCGCATGGCCGTGGCGCCGGACCCGCGCATGGCCGGCCAGATGCCGTCCACCAAGGGCAGCCTCTGAGGCCGCCGAACGATCACACGAGGAGCGCTCCATGACCATTGCCGTCATCGACTACGGGATGGGCAACCTGCATTCCGTCGCCAAGGCACTGGAACACGTCACCCACGAGAACGTGATCGTGACGCGGGATGCCCGTCGCATCCGCGGCGCCACCCGCCTGGTGTTGCCCGGCCAGGGCGCCATCCGCGACTGCATGGGTGAGCTCGAGAAGACCGAGCTGCGTGGCCTGGTCGAGGAACTGCTCGCCCGCCAGGCCAAGCCGCTGCTGGGCATCTGCGTCGGCCAGCAGATGCTGCTCGACCACAGCGAGGAGAACGGCGGCATCGGCTGCCTGGGCTTCCTGCACGGCGAGGTGAGGAAGTTCCCGACCGACATGCGCGATGACCGGGACAACCGCCTCAAGGTGCCCCACATGGGCTGGAACCTGGTGCACCAGCACCACGACCATCCCCTGTGGGCGGGCATCGACCAGGACGAGCACTTCTACTTCGTGCACAGCTACTATGTCGACGCCGCCGACGATGCCACGGTGTTCGGCACCACCGACTACGGTCGGGTGAATGCCCATGTGGCCATCGGCCGCGATGCCACCTTCGCCGTGCAGTTCCACCCGGAGAAGAGCTCCCGGGCCGGCCTCAAGCTGCTGGAAAACTTCGTGCAGTGGACGCCCTGAGCGGCGCCACACTCTACAGGCACAGGCGCCCGCGGCCGCGCCACACTCTACAGGCGCCCGCCGCCGCGCCCCTCTTTACTTTCTGCAGGCGCCCGCGGCTGGGCCAACCGAGGACACTGACATGCTGGTAATTCCCGCCATCGACCTCAAGGACGGCGAGTGCGTCCGCCTCAAGCAGGGCCGCATGGACGACGCCACCACCTACGGCGATGACCCGGTGGCCATGGCCGCCCGCTGGGTCGAGGCCGGCGCCCGTCGCCTGCACCTGGTCGACCTCAACGGTGCCTTCGAGGGCATGCCGGTCAACTTTGAGGCCGTCACCGCCATCGCCCGGGCCTACCCCGACCTGCCCATCCAGATCGGCGGCGGCATCCGTAGCGCCGAGACCATCGAGCACTACCTCGAGGCCGGGGTCTCCTACGTGATCATCGGCACCCAGGCGGTCAAGGAGCCGGCCTTCGTCGGCGAAATGTGCCGGGCCTTCCCCGGCCACGTGATCGTCGGCCTGGACGCCCGGGATGGCTTCGTGGCCACCGACGGCTGGGCCGAGGTCTCCGAGGTCAAGGCCGTGGACCTGGCCAAGCGCTTCGCCGACGATGGCGTCTCCAGCATCGTCTACACCGATATCGCCCGCGACGGCATGATGCAGGGCGTCAACGTCGAGGCCACCGCTCAGCTTGCCCGCGAGGGGGGCCTGCCGGTGATCGCCTCCGGCGGGGTGACCGACCTCGACGACCTGCGCGCCCTGATCGCGGCCGGCGAACCCGGCATCCTGGGCGCCATCACCGGGCGCGCCATCTACGAGGGCAGCCTCGACGTCGCCGAGGCGCAGCGGCTGTGCGACGAACTCAGCCAGAAGGGGAACTGATCCATGGGACTCGCCAAGCGCATTATTCCGTGCCTGGACGTCGACGCCGGCCGCGTGGTCAAGGGCGTCAACTTCATCGGCATCCGCGACGCGGGTGACCCGGTGGAGATCGCCCAGCGCTACAACCAGCAGGGCGCCGACGAGATCACCTTCCTCGACATCACGGCGAGCCACGAGGACCGCGACACCACGGTGGGGATGGTCGAGCGCATCGCCGGCGAGGTGTTCATCCCGCTCACCGTGGGCGGCGGCATCCGCAGCTGCGACGACATCCGCACCATGCTCAACGCCGGCGCCGACAAGGTCTCGATCAACACCGCCGCAGTGACCAATCCCGACTTCGTGCATGAGGCCGCCGAGCGCTTCGGCAGCCAGTGCATCGTGGTGGCCATCGACGCCAAGAAGGTCTCCGCGGAAGGCGAGCCGGAGCGCTGGGAGATCTTCACCCATGGCGGACGCCGTCCCACCGGACTGGATGCCGTGGAATGGGCCAAGAAGATGGTGGCCTACGGCGCCGGCGAGCTGCTGCTGACCAGCATGGACCGCGACGGCACCAAGGTCGGTTTCGACCTGGGCGTGACCCGCGCCATCGCGGACGCGGTGAGCGTACCGGTGATCGCCTCCGGCGGGGTCGGCACCCTCGACCACCTGGTCGAGGGCGTCATCGAGGGTGGTGCCGATGCGGTGCTGGCGGCCAGCATCTTCCACTTCAGCGAGTACACCATTCCCGAGGCCAAGCGCTACATGGCCGAGAGAGGGATCGAGATGCGACTGTAAGCAAACGACGGGCTCGCCATTTGGCGAGCCCCTTGCATTCCGGCCGGCCTGGGCCTACTCCTCGGCGGAGAGGCCCAGGTTGCTGATGCCATCGTTGCGCCCCAGGCGGCGCAGCGCCTTGAGCGCCTCGCTATCAAGCGGTCCCGCCTCCAGGGCCTCGAGCACCGCGTCCTGGAAGTCGTTCTCGTCCGCCATCAGCGGATGGCCGCGCACCAGCTCGCCCAGCCGCGCGGCGTCCTCCTCGCCCTCGGTGAGCTCGATATAGGCGCGCACCCCGCTGCGCGAGGCCCGGCTGACCTCCTGCACCGCCTCGGGGGCCTCGCCACGCAGGATGTCGAGCAGCGCCGAGAGCGCCACCACCGCCTCCAAGGCACGCCGGGCCCCGAAGCTGTCGTCCTCGGCGGGGGGCTCCAGCGCGGCAAGCTTCTCGGCCTGGCGGTCGAAGTCGATGCGTGCTTCCCTGACCGCCAGCCGTTCCCAGACGAGATCCAGGATCACCCGCAGGCCGTGGGGATCGCCCACGCCGGTGGTGGCGGCATAGAGGCCGTAGTTGGGCAACAGCCGCTCACAGAGCGCCGCCATGAAGGCCTGCTGGCGACGCGGGTCGAGCTGCTGCAGGCGCTGGAAGAAGCCGCTCATGGAGTCTCCTTGGGATCCTGTTGTCCGAATGTTCGATGGATGGCAAGGGGCGTCGGGGGCAGGCCGGAGGGGAGGTCCTACGCCAGGGATGGCGTCGGTAGCGCCCAGGGATGGGTTCACAGCGCCTCCCCACAGGCCTGTCGCCGAACCAGCCCCGCTGAAGTTTCGCAGATCAAGGCCATAGAAGCTCCGCCGGGGCGCGCCCACGGGGATCGAAGAGCACGCCTTCGGCGACCAGTCGCCGACGCTGCTCCTCGGCCCCGCCGTGATCGGCCAGCTTGCGCGAGGCGGTGATCACCCGGAACCAGGGCAGGCCGTGGCCGGCGGGCAGCTCGCGCAGGGCCCGTGCCACCAGGCGGGGCGTGGCGCCATCGGTCATCGCGGCGATGCGCCCGTAGCTGGTTACCCGGCCGGGCGGGATCTCGGCCAGGATGGTCAGTATCTGTTCCCGCAGCTCCGGCTTCATGTACCCTTGCGCTCCGTCCCGTCCGTCACTCGGCATTCCATCAAGGCGAGGCCCGCATGCACGTTCACCTTCTCCAGCACAGCCCCCACCAGGGACCGGCCCGCATCGCCGACTGGCTTGCCAGCATGGGGCACAGCTTCACCGTCTTCCACCTCGATGCGGGGGAACTGCCGCCGCGGCTGGCCGATGGCGATGCGCTGATCGTGCTCGAC
This sequence comes from Halomonas sp. 11-S5, assembly GCF_029889825.1. NCBI lineage: Bacteria > Pseudomonadati > Pseudomonadota > Gammaproteobacteria > Oceanospirillales > Halomonadaceae > Halomonas > Halomonas sp. 11-S5. Next base: position 7,607 of record NZ_JARANW010000008.1, on the reverse strand, counting down.
GGCCCCGAGGGCAGCCTCGAGGATGGCCAATGCCCCTGGCTCAGGGGCGAGCGCAAGCTGATCCACCGGGCGCTGGATGCCAACAAGCCGCTGCTGGGAATCGGCTTCGGTGCCCGCCTGATCGCCGAGGCGCTGGGGGCGGTGGTGGCCCGCGGCACCGTGGCCGAGACCGGCTGGCACCGGGTGGACCTCGCCCCGCTGAGCCCCGTCGACCTGCCCGATACCTTCGAGGCCTTCATGTGGCACCGCGAGGTCTTCGCCCTGCCCGACGATGCCCTGGCGCTGGGCCGCAGCCAGGCCAGCCCGTTGCAGGGCTTCACCTGGGACGACGGCCGGGTGGTGGCACTGCTCTGCCACCTGGAAACGACCACCGACAGCGTGCGGGCGCTGCTTGACCATCAGGCGCCGCCCGAGGGCAGCGAGACCAGCTCCCATGCCCAGGAGCGGGCGGCAATGCTCGACGACCCGAGGCGCTTCGACCGTCTGGCCCCGCTGCTCGACCGCCTGCTCAGCCAGTGGCTGGGCAGCACCGCCGCGGCATGACGGCTCAGGCCGACTGAGGCTGCGGCCGGCCGTCCCGGCGCGCCTCGGCCGACCACTCCCTGGCGACCCGCAGACAGCTCTCCCAGTCGCCGACGTGGAGAAAGTGGCGCTCGGGGTGCTTCTCCAGCTGATGGCGATAGAGCGGGTCATAGTATTCGGTCAGCAGCGGGGCCAGCCAGGCCTCATGGGCCTGGCGATTGCCCCGTTCATGCTCGCGGAAGGCGAGCGCCTGCAGGCGCTGCAGGCGCGCCAGACGCTCGCTGCCCAGGCGCTTCCTCAGCCGGCTCAGGGCGGTGGTGAGCTGCTTGCGCATCAGCGCCCAGCCCAGCCAGTCGCCGAACTGCCGGTGATGGACCTCCCACAGGTCGTCGATGTAGTCCTTGCGGATCTGCGCCAGCCGCCAGTCCAGGGGCATCTCGATGCGGATACGCGGTGCCGGCACCATGCCCTCCCAGAAGCGCAGCGGGATGTTGGCCGCCCCGATGCGGCGGGACTCGTCCTCCACCACCAGCGGTCCGGGCAGCTCCAGCAGTCGACGCCCCATGGCATGCTCGAAGTCGATCTGGCTGGGCGCCGGCAGCGGGTGGCGCCCGAAGGCCGAGCCCTTGTGGCGGGCACAGCCCTCCAGGTCGAGGCCATTGTCCAGCGCCAGAATCAGCGGCGTCTTGGCACAGCCGGTGAGGCCGCCCACCACCAGCTGAGGCTGCTCGGCCGCCGCGTCGATGCGCGCGCAGAGGGCCTGGCGCATCGCCTTCCAGCCGCCGCGGATACGCGGACGGGTGATGCCGGACTCGGCCAGCCACTGCTGGGCGGTCCGCGAGCGCAACCCGCCGCGGAAGCAGTAGATGACGGCATCGGGATGCGCCGCGAGGAGCCGCTGCCAGGCGGCGACCCGGGACGCCTTGAGGCCACCGCTGACCAGCCGCTCGCCCAGGGCGATGGCCGCGTCCTGGCCATGCGCCTTGTAGGCGATCCCCACGAGGTGTCGCTCCTCGTCGTCCATCAGCGGCAGATTGACGGCGCCGGGCAGCGACCCCTGGGCGAACTCCACCGGCGCGCGGACATCGATCAGCACGCGCCCTTCCCGCAGCAGCGCGAGGTCGGGCTCGACCAGCGGCAGGCTCATCCACGCACCTCGATCAGCGCCGGCCCGCTGGCCTTGACGACCTCGCCGAAGGGCGTGAGCTCGATGCCGTGCTGGCGGCCGATGCGTTCCACATCATCCTCCCAGGAGGGGTGCACCGAGAGCAGCAGGCCACCGGAGGTCTGCGGGTCGCAGAGCCACTGCCAGTGGGCCTCGTCCATCTGCGGCAGACTCTCGCCCAGCGCCTCGCGGTTGCGCCGGGTGCCGCCAGGCACCGCGCCCTTGCGGCGATAGGCCTCGGCCTCGGCGAGCCGCGGCAGGCGGCGGAAGTTGATCCGGGCGGCCACGCCGCTGGCCGCGCAGATCTCGGCGAGGTGTCCGGCCAGGCCGAAGCCGGTGACGTCGGTCATGGCATGCACGCCCTTGACCTTCGCAAGCTCCATGCCGATGGCATTGGACTTGAGCATGGTCTCACGCGCCAGGCCCTGATGGCCGGGCTCGATCAGCCCCTGCTTCTCGGCCGTGGTCAGCAGGCCCACCCCCAGCGGCTTGGTGAGGAACAGCAGGTCGCCGGGCTTGGCACCCTTGTTGAGCTTTAGATGCTCGAGGTCGACGAGGCCGTTGACCGCCAGGCCGAAGATCGGCTCGGGGGCATCGATGGAGTGACCGCCGGCCAGCGCCACGCCCAGTTCGCGGCACACCGCCTGGGCACCGGCTACCACGTCGCCGGCGATGTCGGCGCCGAGCTTGTCCAGCGGCCAGCCGAGGATGCCCAATGCCAGCACCGGCTTGCCGCCCATGGCATAGACGTCGCTGATGGCATTGATCGCCGCGATACGGCCGAAATCAAAGGGGTCGTCGACGATCGGCATGAAGAAGTCAGTGGTGGCGATCATGCCGCGACCGTCGCCCAGGTCGTAGACGGCGGCGTCCTCGCGCCCCTGGTTGCCGACGATCAGCCGCGAGTGGCTGGCCCCGGGGCCGGCCTTGGCGAGGATACTATCTAGCACGTCGGGGGCGATCTTGCAGCCGCAGCCGGCGCCGTGGCTGTACTGGGTCAGGCGGATGGCGCTCATCTCGTTCTCCTTGGCATTCACTACCCGCATTCTACATCAGAGTGCCGGACCTAGAGGGCATCGAGGGCCTCGGCGAGCTTGTCCACGGCGACCACCTCCATGCCCTCGGGCGAGCGCTTGGGGGCATTGCCGCGGGGCACGATGGCCCGCTTGAAGCCGTGCTTGGCCGCTTCGACGATGCGCTCCTGGCCGCTGGGTACCGGGCGGATCTCGCCGGAGAGTCCCACCTCGCCGAACACCACCAGCTCCCGGGGGAGCGGCCGGTTCTGCAGGCTGGAGACTACCGCCAGCAGCACCGCGAGGTCGGCGCTGGTCTCCAGCACCTTGACCCCGCCGACCACGTTGAGAAAGACGTCCTGGTCCCCGGTGAATAGCCCCCCATGGCGGTGCAGCACCGCCAGCAGCATGGCCAGGCGGTTCGGGTCGAGGCCCACGGCGACGCGGCGCGGATTGCCCAGCGCCGACTCGTCGAGCAGCGCCTGGACCTCCACCAGAATCGGCCGGGTGCCCTCCCAGACCACCATCACCAGGCTGCCGGCACTCTGCTCCTCGTTGCGCGAGAGGAAGATGGCGCTAGGGTTCTTCACCTCCTTGAGGCCGTGCTCGAGCATGGCGAACACACCGAGCTCGTTGACCGCGCCGAAACGGTTCTTCTGCCCGCGAAGAGTGCGAAAGCGCGAGTCCGCCCCGCCCTCGAGCAACAGCGAGGCATCGATCATGTGCTCCAGCACCTTGGGGCCGGCCAGGCTGCCGTCCTTGGTGACGTGCCCCACCAGCATCAGCACGGTATTGCTCTGCTTGGCAAAACGCGTCAGGGACGCGGCGGACTCACGCACCTGGGCCACCCCGCCGGGCGCCGAGGCGATGTCCTCCAGGTGCATGGTCTGGATGGAGTCGATGATCAGGATCTCGGGACGCTCACGCTCGGCCACGGCGAGGATGGTCTCGATGCTGGTCTCGGCCAGCATCTTCAGGCCCTGCACCGGCAGCTGAAGACGGTGGGCGCGCATCGCCACCTGGGAGAGCGACTCCTCGCCGGTGACGTAGACCACCCGGCGAGACTGGGCCAGCTTGCAGGCGGTCTGCAGCAGCAGGGTCGACTTGCCGGCCCCGGGGTTCCCCCCGAGCAGCACCGCCGACCCCGGCACCAGGCCGCCGCCCAGCACCCGGTCGAACTCCGCGAAGGTGGAGGAAAGCCTGGGCACCTCGCTGAGGTCGACGCTGGCCAGGTCGACCACCTCGCGGGACAGGCCGCCGGCGTAGCCGCCGTGCACTGTCGAGGTGGCGCCCGTGGCAGCACCGGGGCGCGCCGCCGAGAGACGGACCTCGCTCAGGGTGTTCCACTCCCGGCAGCTGCTGCACTGCCCCTGCCACTTGCGGTACTCGGCACCACACTCGGTGCAGACGAAGGCGCTCTTCGCTTTGGCCATGCGGCACTCTCTCCCACGGTCAAGGCCATCATTCTACCCGCCACGGGCCTGGTACCGATGGCATGCCCGCAACGACAAGGGGCGACCCTGAGGGCCGCCCCGCTACTGCGCATTCAGACGTCTACAGGCGCTTGAGCTGCAGCATCTCGCTGTTCTGGAAACGACGCAGGTTGGGGTCGATCAGCTCGAGGGTCTGCCCATCGACGCGCAGGAAGTAGTAGGTCTGCCCTTCGCCATCGGGTGTCAACTCGTAGACGGTGGCAGTGGGGTCCTGCTCCGTGCCTTCGAGGACTTCCCAGTTGCCCGCGTAGTTCTCGTCCGGCGGATTCTGCGGGTGCGCCCGATACGAGGCCTCGAGGTCGAAGGTGCGTTCCTCGGCCACTCCCTGCTCCTCGCCGTTCAGGGTCACGTTCAGGTCGATGCCGTCGCAGTTGCGACACGGCAGGGTTCCCTGGTAGGTCGCCGTGGTCGCTTCCATCTCCGGGGCGGCGGCCTGGTCGGTGGGTCCGGCGGCGCAGCCGGCCAACAGGGCGGCCAGGGCGGTGCCGGCCAGCAAGGTCCTGATTTGCATTTGTGTCCTCCTAACCAATGGGCATGACGCCGTGAAGCACGGCAGCCTGAGTGACAGCATAACCTCTAGTGTCCTCAGCGGACAGCCTCCCCGCCCTGCATCAGGCCAGCGGATAGACATGGGTGAAGATCAGTGCCAGCACCAGCGGCATGACCACTAGGCTGCCCAGGTTGCCGATCAGCACCAGCGAGGCCACTTTGTGCGGCTCCTGGCGATACTGCTCGGCCACCAGGTAGTTCAACACGGCCGGCGGCAGGGCGGCAAACACCCAGAGGGCCGCCGCCTGCAGGCCCGAGAGGTCGAGCCACCAGATCAGCGGCACGGCCAGCACCAGTCCGGAGAGCGGGCAGAGCACCGCCCCGAGCAGACCGGTCTTCCAGTCGCCGAAGTCGATGTCCAGCATCCTCACGCCCAGGGCGAAGAGCATCAGCGGGATGCAGACCCCGCCCAGCATGTGCAGCGCCTCCAGGAACCAGCCCGGCAGGGGCACGCCGCCCAGGTTGACGGCGAGGCCGGCCAGGCTCGCCAGCACGATGGGCATGCGCAGCAGCCGCCACAGGGGGGTGTGCGGGCTGAGCATGTAGAGCCCCACCGAGAAGTGCAGCAGCATCTCGATGATGAACAGCACCACTGCCGCCGGCAGGGCCTTCTCGCCGAAGGCCAGCACCAGCAGGGGGATCCCCATGTTGCCGGAGTTGTTGAACATCATCGGCGGCAGGAAGGTCTTGGTCTCGAGCTTCAGCCACTTCGCCACCGGCCAGAGCACGAGCCCCGACCCCAGCACCACCACGGCCCCCGCCAGGGCCAGGCTCGCGTAATCCGCCAGGGGCGCCTGGCGGTCGGCGAGCACGGCGAACACCAGCATGGGCACGAAGAGTTCCATGTTGAGGGTGTTCAGGCCGCGGATGTCCGGCGTGCGGAAGCGGCCGTAGAAGGTCCCACAGCCGGCGATCAGGAAGACGGGCAGCAGGGTGGCGAGGATCTGGGCGGTCATTGCATGGGTCCATAGGCAGCGAATGATCGATGGCGGCCCTCGAGACTAGCATGGTCGTGGCTTGCGCGGTCACGCTGCTCGGGTCACCATGACCAAAGTCCAATCCCCCGAGCGAGTGACCATGAGCAAGTTCTGGAGCCCCGCCGTTCGCGAGCTGACCCCCTATGTCCCGGGCGAGCAGCCCCGCGAGCGCCTGATCAAGCTGAACACCAACGAGAACCCCTATCCGCCGGCCCCCGGCGTCGAGGCCGCCCTGCGCGACTTCCCCGCCGACCACCTGCGGCGCTATCCGGACCCGGAATCCCGCGCCCTGCGCGAGGCCCTGGCAGCGGAGCTCGGGGTAGCGACGGAGCAGGTGTTCGTCGGCAACGGCTCCGACGAGGTGCTCGCCCTGGCCTTCCAGGCCTTCTTCCGCCAGGGGCGGCCACTGGAGATGCCGGCCATCTCCTACAGCTTCTACCCGGTCTACTGCCGCCTCTATGAGATCGAGCGCCGCAACCACCCGCTCGACTCCCAGTGGCGCGTCGACCTCGAGGCCTTCGGCCAGGATACCGGCGGCGTGGTCTTCGCCAACCCCAATGCCCCCACCGGCCATGGTCACGGACGCGAGGCCATCGCCGGGCTGCTCGAGCGGGTCTCCGAGGCGGTGGTGCTGGTCGACGAGGCCTACGTGGACTTCGGCGGCGAGAGTGCCGTGCCGCTGGTGGAACGCTTCCCCAACCTGCTGGTCACCGGCACCTTCTCCAAGTCCCGCAGCCTGGCCGGCCTGCGGCTCGGCTATGCGGTGGGCTCCCGCGAGCTGATCGAGGGGCTGGAACGGGTCAAGGACTCCTTCAACTCCTACCCCGTCGACAGCCTGGCCAGCGACCTGGGCATCGCCTCCCTGAAGGACCGCGAGCACTTCGAGGCCTGCCGCGAGGCGGTGATCACCACCCGCGAGCGCACCCGGGGGCGACTCGAGAGCCTGGGCTTCCAGGTACTGCCCTCGCAGACCAACTTCGTGCTGGTCAGCCACCCGGAGTTCGATGCCGCCCAGCTCTTCGTGGGCCTACGCGAACGCGGCGTGCTGGTGCGCCACTTCAACAACGAGGTGCTGCGCGATCACCTGCGGATCTCCATCGGCACCGATGACGAGATGGACAGCCTCATCGAGGCGCTCGAAAGCCTGTGCCGCTAGGGCCGCCCCATGGTCAAGGAATGTCCGCACCTGCCCCTGTCCAGGGTCCATCACGTGGCGCTGATCACCGCCGACTATGCCCGTGCCCGGCGCTTCTATCTCGAGGTGATGGATGCCGAGATCATTCAGGAGACCTGGCGAGCCGAGCGTGACAGTCACAAGCTGGACCTGCGCCTCCCGGGGGGCATCCAACTCGAGCTGTTCTCCTTCCCCTCGCCGCCACCACGCCCCAGCTACCCCGAAGCCTGCGGGCTACGCCATCTCGCCCTGGCTACCCCGGATCTCGAGGCCTGCATCGACCTGCTGACGGCTCGTGGCGCGCAGCCGGAACCCGTCCGGGTCGACGAGATGACCGGCGCACGCTTCACCTTCCTGGCCGACCCCGATGGCACCCCGATCGAGCTGTACGAAGAACCTTCGCCGGAACGGCGGCCATAAACGAGGAAACCCCAGCTTCATTAGAAGCCGGGGTTCCTGGAATGAAAAAACCCCGTGCTCTGTCGAACATGGGGTCTTCTCGGGATAGGTGCCTGACGATGACTTGGCCGGCACTCCGGGACTCGCCATGGGGAGGCCCCCAGAACGACGAAACCCCGACCAATGGCCGGGGTTTCAGAATAGGTGCCTGACGATGACCTACTCTCGCATGGGGAGGCCCCACACTACCATCGGCGCTGAGCGGTTTCACTGCTGAGTTCGGCAAGGGATCAGGTGGTTCCCGCACGCTATGGT
>NZ_JARANW010000007.1:0-157170 GCF_029889825.1 Halomonas sp. 11-S5 | reverse complement strand
GTCATCGCCGCCGCCGTCATCGCCGCCGCCGTCATCGCCGCCGCCGTCATCGCCGCCGCCGTCATCGCCGCCGCCATCATCGCCGCCGCCGTCATCGCCACCGGTCCCGCCACCGGCCACGGGCGCAGAGCCACCATCACCCACGGTGCCGGGGCCACCACTCTCGTCATTACCGGCCCCGGGGGGATAAAGCAGCAACAACTCCTCGGGGCTCTGCCGTGTCGGCAGCCACGCCAACAGTTGCTCCATCTCCTGATCGTCAAGCACCCTGCCCTCGTACAGGAGGTCGTTGAACATCGCGGCCAGTTCGTCGTTGCTGAGTGGATCCGTTCCCCATGGAGACGACTGTGCCGACGCGACGGTTGAGGCCAGGGCCCCCATCGCCACCACCAGCGTAAGCTTCCTGAAGCCTTTCATGATTCTTCCCCTCTGCGTTATCCCATGCTCCCGGGCGTTACCCGTCACATTCGCCGTGACCGTGACCAACATTCTGTTACACACAGCAAAGCATCGTAGCCGCCCATGAACTGCGCCATAGGACGGAGACATGAAACAGCTGTCACAGAAGGGTGAATCGGAATACCTACCTGGGTACGAGGGGTCTCATACGTCGCGAGATCGGCTGACGAGCCGCGTCATATCAGGCATCGATGGGCAGGATGGCGATGATGTGCTCCTCGAGCTCCTCATCGGGAACCTCGCGCTGCGAGACCGCGAAGCTGCGCACACTGATGCCCTTGCGGTGCATGCGCGCCGGGCCGCCGGCGATCAGCGGATGCCAGGCGGCGAGCTTGCGCCCTTCCGCCACCCGTCGGTAGGCACAGGACCTCGGCAGCCAGCGGAAATCGTCGATGCGCTCGGGGGTCAGTTGCGTGCAATCGGGTACTCTCGCGAAGCGATGGGCGTAGTCACTGCAGCGACAGCTGTGGATATCCAGCAGCTCGCAGGCGACGTTGAGCACCGCCAGGTCGCCGGATTCCTCGTCCTGGAACTTGAGCAGGCAGCACTGGCCACAGCCGTCACAGAGCGCTTCCCACTCCTCGTCGGTGAGTTCCTCCAGGTCGAAGCGCTCCCAGAACCGGTCTCTCATGGTCTCTCCTGCGCGGCGTCAGGCGCGATGATGGGATTGCGCGCAGCGTCGGGCGCGATCCAGTGCGTTTCGCGCGGGGTCGGGCGCGTTAAACTAGTACCTCGCCTCGGTGGGGGTGCGATAGAGGTCCATCAGGTAGTCCTCCTTGGCCGGCGGCATCTGCAGGTAGTAGCCCTTCTCGCGGATGGCGGCCATGACGTCCGTGGCCCTGGCCAGTCCCAAGGATTTCTCGGGGGTGAGGATCAGCGTCATGGCCGGCAGCGGCTTGCCGAACCGCTCGAGCAGGGCCTGGGGCACCTCCACGAGGCCTTGGCGCTTGTCCACGTAAAGATACATCTGCTCCTGGAGCGAACTCTTGAAGACCTCGCACAGCAGCTTGTCACCGCGCATGCGGTCATCGCTCATCGGATAGCTCCTCGAGGGCCACCGTCAGGCCTGCATTCAGTCGGTCGCCGCGCCAGCTCCCGGGTAGCGGCAACGGCTGGCCCGTGAGGTCGGCGCCCACCAGGGCCTCCAGGTCACGGCGCTTCAGCAGCACCTCCGGCGCCACGCCGAGCGCCTGTGCCTCGGCATTCACCACTTTCTTCAGCGCCTTGAGGCGCTGCTTGAACGCGGGGGCCATCGGCGAGAGCGGTGCCGGCGGCAGCTCGCTCTCGTCGACGTGCAGCGCCTCACGGACCAGCCTGAGCAAGTCGTCACCCTCACGCTTGACCAGCGGCGGCTTGAGGTCTTCGACCCGGGCCAGCTCGAAGCGGTTCTCCGGTAGCTGCTCGGCGATGGCGTAGAGCAGCCGGTCGGGCACCAACCAGCCCCGTGGCACATCGCGGCGCCGGGCCTCTCCCTCGCGCCAGCGGGTCAGGCGTCGATAGGCCTCCACCTGACGCGGCGAGAGCCGCCACAGCTGGCGATGGCGCCGGTACCACTGGCCATCGGCGGCGTCGCTGCGGGCCGACAGGGCAACCAGGTCGGCACAGTCCGCCTCGACCCAGGCCCGTCGCCCCTGATGCTCCAGCGCCTCGCGCTGGTGCTGCCACACCTCCAGCAGGTAGACCACATCAAGGGCGGCATACAGCCGTTGGGTCTCGCTAAGCGGGCGCTTGAGCCAGTCGGAGCGGGTCTCGTCCTTGGGCAGGGTCTCGCCGACCCAGGTCTCCACCAGCTTCTGGTAGCCCATGGAGGGCACCTCGCCGAGCAACGACTGGGCGATCTGGGTATCCACCAGCGGCGCGACCGGCACGCCGGCCCAGTGAGCGAAGACCTCGAGGTCCTCACTGGAAGCATGCAGCAGCTTGAGCGGTCCCGACGAGAGCAGGCGCCGGAAGGCCTCGGTACAGGCCACCTCCAGGGGGTCCACCAGAAAGGCGGGGCCGCCCGCGGCGAACTGGATCAGCGCCGGTACCGGGTGGAAGGTACTCTCGCGGAAGAACTCGGTGTCCAGGGCAATGACGTCGGCCGAGGCTACCTCGGCGCAGGCGGCATCCAGGGCCTCGGGGGTATCGATCCAGCGGATCTCGGGGGTCAGTGGCATGCAGGATTCCGGCAGGGAAAGGGGCGTCACTCGCCCCGGAAGGGCAGGCGACCATTGAAGGCGCGGCTCAGGGTGCCACCGTCGACGTACTCGAGCTCACCGCCCATGGGCACACCGTAGGCCAGCCGCGTGAGCCTCACGCCGAGGGGCGAGAGCTGGGCGGCAATATAGTGGGCGGTCGCCTCGCCCTCCACGGTGGGGTTGGTGGCGAGCACCACCTCCTCCACAGCACCCTCGGCGACGCGTGCCTCGAGCTGGTCGAGGCCGATATCCTCGGGGCCGATGCCGTCCAGCGGCGAGAGATGGCCATGCAGCACGAAGTAGCGGCCGCGGTAACCGCCGGCCTCCTCGATGGCCAGCTGGTCGGCGGGGGATTCCACCACGCAGAGCAGGTCATCATCGCGCCGCGCACTCGTGCAGATGCTGCAGACGTCTTCCTCGGTGAGGGTCCGGCAGCGTCGGCAGTAGCCGACCTGCTCCAGCGCCACGCCCAGCGCCTCCACCAGGCGCCGGCCGCCGTCGCAGTCACGCTCGAGCAGGTGCATGGCCATGCGCTGGGCCGTCTTGGGCCCGACACCCGGCAGCACGCGCAGCGACTCCATCAGTCTCTCGACCAGCGGGGAAAAGCTCATCGGCGGTCCGTCTCGGCGTCGATCAGAAGGGCATCTTGAAGCCCGGTGGCAGGTTGAGGCCGGCCGTGGCCTCCTCCATCTTGGTCTTGGAGCTGGCCTCGACCTTGCGCACGGCGTCGTTCACGGCCGCGGCCAGCAGGTCCTCGAGCAGCTCCTTCTCCTCCTCCATGACGCTGGGGTCGATGTCGACCTTGATCACGTCATGGCGCCCGTTCATGGTCACCTTGACCATGCCGGCTCCGGCCTCGCCCAAGACCTCTGCCTTGGCGACCTCCTCCTGGACGCGCTGCATCTTCTCCTGCATCTCCTGGGCCTGCTTCATCAGGTCGCCCATTCCACCCTTCATCATGGCGGATTCCTCTCGTGGTTGGTGTGTTCGGTGGCCGCGGCGTGGCTCAACCGCGAGCCTCGGCATCGGCGGGCTTGACCGTGGATTCGATCAGGCGCGCACCGAAGGCCTGCTGCAGTTTCTGTACATGGGGGTCACGGCTCAAGGCTTCAATCGCCCCGGCATGGCGCTGGGCGGCCAGGCGGTCGGCCTGCTGCTTCGGCGTCTCGACCTCCGTAGGCAACGCCCCGGGCTCGAGTGACAGGCGACGCTCGACCCCCATGGCCGCCAGCGCCTCGCGAATGCGCGTCACGTGGACCTCGGCCCTCATGGCCTCCTGGGAGGGGTCAAGACGCAGCGTCAGCTGCTCGCCGTCGTCGGCCTCGACCATGCAGTGGGCAGCCAGGTTGCGGGTCAGCCCGCCCAGCCCCAGCGAATCGAAGCAGGTCAGCCAGTCGGCGTGGCTGAAGTGTCCGTTCGCGGGAGCCGGCGCGGAAACCGGTAGTTCGGGCGCCTGCGCCCCCGCGGTCGGCGATGCTGCTATCGCCTGCTGCCCCGGCGGCTCCGCGCCCTCCTCCTCCCGCTCGACCCAGGGGGGAGGCGCATCGTCCGGCGCCGGTGGGGGAGTGTCGGGAGGCGGGCTGGCCGCCGGACTCTTGTCGGCGGTCTCGGGCGCAGCCTGGGCAGGCCGAGGTGACGAGCTCTCCTCGGGAGCCGATCCGCCCGGTGGAGGCGGCTCCTCTCCGGCCGGTCCAGCGCCGCCGGGCTCGCCCTGGCCGCGCATGGGCAGCGGCGTCTGCGCGGGACGCGGCACACCCTGGGGGCGGAAGGCCAGCATGCGCAGCAGGGTCATCTCCAGGGCGGTGCGCAGGTCCGGAGCATGCTCCATGTCGCCACGGCCCTGGATGCCAATCTGGTAGTAGAGCTGGATGTCCTCGGCGGTGAAGCGCGCGGCCAGCGCAAGCAGCGCCTCGCGGTCGCCGTGGCCGTTGTCCACGGCGTCCGGCACCATCTGGGCGATCGCCAGGCGATGCAGCACGCCGGTGATGTCGTCCAGTACCGCGGCGAAGTCCGGCCCCTGCTCGGCCAAGGCAACCACCTCGGCGAGCAGCCGGGGGGCATCCACCGCGGCCAGGGCCTCGACCAGCGCCAGGACATGGCGATGGTCGAGGGTGCCGAGCATCGCCGCCACGTCGGCATGATGCACCTCACCCTGGCCGAAGGCGATCGCCTGGTCGGTGAGGCTCATGGCATCGCGCATGGAGCCTTCGGCGGCCTTGCCCAGCAGCCACAGGGCACTCTCCTCGAAGGGCACCCCCTCGGCCTCGAGCACCTTGGCCAGGTGGCCGACGATGCGCTCGGGCGGCATGTGCTTGAGGGTGAACTGCAGGCAGCGCGACAGCACCGTGGGCGGCAGCTTCTGCGGGTCGGTGGTCGCCAGCAGGAACTTCACATGGGGGGGCGGCTCCTCCAGGGTCTTCAGCAGGGCATTGAAGCTGCTGGTGGAGAGCATGTGCACCTCGTCGATGAGGTACACCTTGTAGCGCCCCTGGGTCGGCGCGTACTGGACGTTGTCGAGCAGCTCCCGGGTATCCTCCACCTTGGTGCGCGAGGCGGCGTCGACCTCGATCAGGTCGACGAAGCGCCCCTCGTCGATGGAGCGGCAGCTGTCACACTCGCCGCAGGGCGTCGAGGTCACCCCGGCATCGCCCTGGCCGTTCGCCGTGCAGTTCAGGCACTTGGCCAGGATCCGTGCCAGGGTGGTCTTGCCCACCCCGCGGGTCCCGGTGAACAAGTAGGCGTGGTGCAACCGCCCCTGGTCCAGGGCATTGACCAGCGCGCGCTGGACATGCTCCTGGCCGACCAGTTCATGGAAGGTACGCGGTCGCCACTTGCGGGCCAGAACCTGGTAGCTCATGCAGCGCGGGATCCTTGCGATAAAGCGAACAGCAGCTGTGGGGTGACGGACACCGGGGCCTGCAACGACCAGGCCCGATGCCCGACTTGAACCCATCATTCTAGCGACCGGGGCGCTTCGCGGGAAGCGGCGCCCAGCTCAGGCCTCGCGAACCAGCCCCCCGCCGCCCCAGCGGTGCTCGAACTGCTCGGCGGTGAGCGGCGGACTCAGGTAGTCGCCCTGGTAGGCGGGACAACCCAGGGCCTTCAGGAAGGCCAGCTGCTCGGCGGTTTCCACCCCCTCGGCGATCACATCCAGCCCCAGGCGCTCGGCGATCGACAGGATGGCGGCGACGATCGTCTCGTCATCGGGGTCACCGGGCACATCGGCGACGAAGGACTGGTCGATCTTCAAGCACTGCACCGGCAAGCGCTTGAGGTAGGAGAGCGAGGAGTAGCCGGTACCGAAGTCATCCACGGCCAGCTCGACGCCCAGCAGGCGCAAGCCGTGAAGCCGCTCGAGCCCCTCGTCGGCATGGCCGATCACGAAGCCCTCGGTGATCTCGAGCTCCAGTCGCGAGGGCGACAACCCGCTCTGGTGCAGCGCGGCCCGCACGTCACCCACGATGTCCCCCTGCACCACCTGCAGCCCCGAGAGGTTGACCGAGACCCGCAGCGGCAGGCCCCTCAGCTCCCATTGCCGCGCCTGGTGACAGGCCTCCCGCAGCACCCAGCGGCCAATCGCATGGATCAGGCCGGCCTCCTCGGCCAGGGCGATGAAGCGCCCGGGACCGATCAGCTGGCCCTCGGGGGTCGTCCAGCGCACCAGGGCCTCGGCCCCGAACACCTGGTCGCCCGCCACCCTGGCCTGGGGCTGGTAATGCAGCACCAGCTCGTCACGCTCGAGGGCGCGGCGCAGCCCGGTATCCATGGCGAAACGCTCGCGGCTCGCCTCGCCCAGCTCGGGGGTGAAGAACTGCCAGGTGTTGCGCTTGAGTGCCTTGGCACCGTACATGGCGGTGTCGGCGTGCTGGATCAACTCCTCGGCGATGCGCCCGTCGCGGGGATAGAGGCTGATGCCGATGGAGGCACCGATGAAGATCTCGTGCTCGCCGATATCGAAGGGCCGCACCAGGGCATCGATCAGCTTCTGTGCCACCCGGCCGGCATCGGCAGGTTCGTGCAGATGTTCCATCACCAGCAGGAACTCGTCTCCCCCCAGCCGCCCCAGGGAGTCTCCGTCGCGCACCACCCGGCCCAGGCGCTGGCCCACCGCCTGGAGCAGGCGATCTCCCAACGGATGGCCCAGGCTGTCGTTGATGTCCTTGAAGTGGTCCAAATCGAGAAACAGCACCGCCAGCTGCCCCTGGGCCTCGTCGGCACGCTCCAGGGCCCCGTCCAGACGCTGATTGAGATGCGCCCGGTTGGGCAGGCCGGTCAGCGGATCATAGTTGGCCGAGATGCGCAGCCGCCCGGCCTGGTCGGTAATACGCGACAGCAGCGGACTGATGGTGCGTGCCGTGGCGAAGGCGCCCAGGGCCATCAGCACCAGCACCAGGATGGCGGGCCAGAGCAGCTCCTGGTAGACCGAACCGTAGAACGCCCGGGCGGGAATCTGCACCATCAGCCCCCAGCCGGGAGAGGCCAGGGGCACATGCACCAGTACCCGCTCACCCCGCCAGCCGCCCTCGCGGAACAGCCCGGCTCGTCCCCCCTCCAGGGCCTCGCGGACCCGGCCGGGAACCAGGGTCGCCGCTTCTGCCAGCGTCAACGCCCCCGCCGCATCCACCGCCAGCAAGGTCTCGCCGGTCGGACCCAGCAACCACTGCCGGGAGTTGCCAGCGAAGGACGTGGCATCGGCGAGCAGCGCCGCCATACCCGTCGTATTGAAATAGAGCACGTCGGTGCCGATGCGCTCGCTGTCCCGGGAGATGATCGGAGCCGCCACCTCCAGAAGCAGTTCATCGTCATGACGTACCAGCTGCATGCTGCCGAGCCGGGTGGCCTCCGCCAGCTCAGGACCCGGCGACGGCCAGGGCGTGCGGCCGATCGTCACCAGCGGCTGGCCCATCGGGCCCAGCCGCACCAGCCCTACCACGTCGGGGGACTGCAACATGGCATCCACCAGGCGCGGCGTGGTGAAGGCGACCAGCGACTGACGATCCACAGCCTGCTCGGCATAGCGTGCCAAGCGGCGGCGGATCTCGGTGCGGCTGGTGAACTGCCTGGCCAGGTCCCGATAGCGCGCCAGCAGGTGCTCCAGGGATTCCGCCTGGGCCGAGGCGCTGACTAGGGTGTTGGTCTCCAGCGCCTGGCGTTGGGCCTGGAACAGCGGCCAGGCCGTGGCGAGGCCCACCAGGGCCCCGGTGACCAGGATGCCGAGCATGGCCAGCAGCACGATGCGCTGCTGCGACCGTCTCATCACCGTGGATCACCCAGGAGCGGGCCGACTGCGATACCGGCACCGCGCCTCACCCGAACAGCATCGTCATACCACAGATCGTCGTGCATTATGCTTCCCGGTCCCAGGCGCTCTTCAATATTCTAGTAAAATCTCGCCCCGCGCGAACGCCAAACTTGTCGCCGGCCAGAGTGCACGGTCATCACGCTGGCAGGGTATCTCAGCGAGGAAAGGCACAGCGGTGGTCGTCAACCGGGATAGTCCCGCAGCAGGTCGCGACCACAGGCGCGGATGAAGTCCAGGGCCCGAGCATGCTTCCAGTCCTCGCGATAGACCAGCCCGAAACTGAAGTCGATCTCGGGGGTGAAAGGCAGCATCACCACCCCATCTCGCTGGGAGAGCTGGTCGGTTGCGGTGATCGGGTTCATCACGCTGATACCGACGCCATTGGCCACCAACGCGGTGATAGCCCCGATATTGGCCTCGGTCTTGCCGGCGATATGGATGCCGTGAGTGGTGGCCAGGTTGAGCAGCGGGTCGGCGCCGACATTGGGCTGGTTGCTGATCACCAGATACTGGTCCTTGAGATCGCCGATGGTCACCGCTACGCGGGTCCCCAGGGGATGGCCCTTGGGGACCAGACAACGGGCCTGGGTGGTCAGCCACTCCTCTACCCGCAGCACGCGCGAGGTGACCGGCAGCGTCACGAAGCCGATGTCGGCATGGCCAGACTCCACCTCCCGGAGCACGTCATGACTCGACATCATGTCGAAACTGATGCTGAACCCGCGGTTATCCTCGAGCAGGGCGGCCACCAGACGCGGCACGAAACCGAAGGCCAGGCCGGGGATCGCGGCAATCCGCAGCCGCGAGGTGCCGAATTCCTTGAGGGCCAGCACGCTGTGGCGAAGCTCATCGATATTGCCCATCAGGCGCAGGATCTCCTCATAGAGCTCCCGCGCTTCGGGGGTGGCCACCAGGCGGTTCTTCTCGCGCAGGAACAGCTCGAGCCCCAGATTCTGTTCCAGCTGGGACAGGGAGCGGCTGACCCCCGACTGAGTGATGCCCAGCGTCCTGGCCGCCTGCGAGGCGCTCCCGGCCTCGAACAAGGTCTTGAAGATCGCCAGCGCCTTGAGCGAGTGAATGTTGATGTCAGCCATGACTTAAACTCATCGTATTCGATAAAAACATCATATATTGAAATATCTTGTCGATGCTACCTAGACTGAGGTTATCCGACTTACACAACGACAACGGATCGACAAGATGACGGTTTCTCCCCTGTTCTACCAGGCCGGGCCCCCGCTGCCGGAAATCAGCCACGGGCGTGGCGTCTTCCTGTGGGACCATCATGGCAAGGAGTACCTCGATGGCTGCTCGGGCGCCATCTCCTGCAACCTCGGCCATGGCCGTGAGGACATCCGGGACGCCATGCTGGCCCAGCTTGACCGGGTCGCCTTCACCTACCGCACCCAGTTCGAGAATGCCCCGGCCGTGGCACTGGCCCATGCGCTGGTCAACATGACAGACGGCATGCTGGAGAAGGTCTTCTTCGTCTCCAGCGGCTCGGAGGCGGTGGAATCGGCCCTCAAGCTGGCCCGCCAGTACTTCGTTGCCCGAGGCGAATCCCGGCGCCGCCACTTCGTATCGCTGCGTCCCTCCTATCACGGCAGCACCCTGGGCGCGCTGGGTGTCACCGGCTACCAGCCCCTCGAGGCCCCGTTCACCGCCATCACTTCCAGCTCCATCAAGGTGCCGGGGCCGGATTTCTATCGCCAGAAGGACGGTGATCGTGACGCCCACATCCGCCGCGTCCTCGACGACACGCGCGCGGCGATCGAGGCAGCCGGCGGCGATACCCTCATCGCCATCGTGCTCGAGCCGGTGGGTGGGGCCAGCACCGGGGCGCGACTGGTCGACAAGGCCTACCTGGAAGGGATTCGTCGCTTGTGCGACGAGTTCGGCTGCCTGCTGATCTTCGATGAGGTTCTGAGTGGCGTCGGCCGAACGGGAACCTGGTTCGCCTACCAGCAGTGGGGCGTGACCCCGGACCTGCTCACCACTGCCAAGGGGCTGGGGGCCGGCTACTATCCGGTGGGGGCGCTGCTCGCCCGCGAGGATATCGTCGACACGGTCATGGCCAGCGGCGGCTTCCAGCACGGCCACACCTATGCCGGCAACCCGCTGGCCTGCGCGACCGCCCTGGCGGCCCTCCGCGCCATCCAGCGCGAGCACCTCCTGGACAACGTCGCTGCGCGGGGCCGGCAGCTGCAGCAGGGTCTGAATGTCCTGCAGGGGCGCCACCCCTGGATCGGCGACGTGCGCGGCCTTGGCCTTCTGTGGGGCGTCGAACTGGTCATGGACCCCGTGGCGAAGCTGCCCTTCCCCGCCGAGGCCAACCTCTTCGCCCGCATCACGGCCCTGGCCAAGGAGGAAGGCCTGCTGATCTACCCACGCCGGTCCCTCAACGGCCTGGCCGGCGACCACTTCCTGGTCAGTCCGCCCTTCACCATCAGCGAAAGCGAGACCGAGCTGCTGCTCGAACGACTCGGGATCGCGTTGGACCGCCTCGACAAGGAGGTCGTGTCGCCACTGCTCGTGAAGCTCGCCACTTCCACCGCCAACGGCATCACAGGCTGATACTCCATGACCCTGCTCAACCAGAAACTCACGGCAATCGAGACGGCCATCGCCACCATCCCGGATGGCGCCTCGATCATGGTCGGCGGCTTCGGCTCACCGGGCACCCCGTTCGCCCTGCTCGACGAGCTGCTGGCCCAGGGCCAGAGGCGCCTGACGCTGATCAAGAACGACGCCAATGAACCCGACATCGGCATCGGACGGCTGATCCGCGCCGGCCGCGTCGAGCGGCTGATCACCTCGCATATTGGTCTCAACCGGATTGCCATCGAGGAGATGAACCAGGGGCGGCTGGCCGTGGAGATGCACCCCCAGGGGCTGCTCGCCGAGAAGATCCGCTGTGCCGGTGCCGGCCACTACGGCTTTCTCACCGACATCGGCCTGGGCACCGAGATCGCAGGAAAGCGCCGCGAGATCGAGTGTGACGGCCAGACCTGGGCGATTGAACCGGCCATCCGCGCCGACGTCGCCCTGGTTCATGCCGACCTGGCCGATGCCTACGGCAATCTCGTCTACCGCGGCACCGCCATCAACTTCAATCCGCTGATGGCCATGGCGGCCGACAGGACCATCGCCCAGGCCTTCAAGGTCCAGGCCCCCGGCAGCCTGGTGCCGGAAGCCATCCACACCCCCTGCGCCTTCATCAACCAGGTCGTGCAAGTGGCTACCGCCAGCAGTGAACAGGGGAGGAGTGTCCATGCCGTCTGATCAGGACAGGATTCTCGCCCGCGCCGCCCGTGAGGTGGTCTCCGGCCAGATCGTCAACCTCGGCATCGGCCTGCCCACCCGGCTGTTTCATTACCTGCCCACGGAGATGGAGGTCCTGATCCACTCGGAGAACGGCGTGCTGGGCTGCCAGCCCCTGGCCCCGGGCAGCGAAGCCGACCTCGAGATGATCGACTCGGGAGGGGCCTATATCGGCACCCGGCCAGGGGCCAGCGTGTTCGACAGCGCCCTCTCCTTCGCCATGATCCGGCGCAGCCGGGTGGACATCACCTTCATGGGCGCCTTCGAGGTCGACCAGTTGGGCAACCTGGCCAACTGGAAGATTCCCGGCAAGTTCTCCCCGGGCATCGGCGGGGCCATGGAGCTGGCTCAGAAGGTCGATCGGCTGGTGGTGCTCTGCTCGCACAACGACAAGCACGGCAATCCCAAGATCCTCCGGCAATGCCGGCTACCGCTGACGGCGCCGCGCTGCGTGTCGCGGATCATCACCGACAAGGCCGTGATGGAAGTGACCGATGCCGGGCTCGAGGTGATCGATATCGCCGAGGGGCTGGAGGTGGCGGCATTGCGCGCCGCCACCGAGGCCGAACTGATCATCGACGAACAGCGACTGGGGAGATTCTGATGCTGGATGCCACCGAGAAGCGCATCGTCGCCGCCTGCGAGGCGCTCATGGACGACACCCTGGCGCTGACCCGGGACCTGGTCCGCGGCTACAGCGTGCTGGGTCAGGAACAGGACGCCCTGACCACCATGGAAGGCTGGTTCGAGCGCCTGGACCTGTCGACGGAGCGCGTCCCCCTGGATGCCCCGGACTTCGCCGACCATCCCCACCGGGCGCCGACCGAGTGGTCGAGCGCGGGCCGCTACAACCTGGTCTCGCGCCTCAACCCCGGGGCCGACCACCCCCACCTGGTGCTCAACGGGCACCTGGACGTGGTGCCCGCCGAGCCCACCGCCATGTGGACGCGGCCCCCGTGGGAGCCCTGGGAGCAAGACGGCTGGCTCTATGGCCGCGGCGCCGGCGACATGAAGGCCGGCATCGCCGCCATGGTCATGGCGGTGCAGGCCGTGCGCGAGGCCGGCGTGGCGATCGACTTCCCGCTGACGCTGCAGACGGTGATCGAGGAGGAGTGCACCGGCAACGGCGCCCTGGCCTGTCTCCACCAGGGCTACCACGGCGACTTTGTGCTGATTCCCGAGCCCTTCGGTGCCCGAATCTACAGTGGGCAGGTCGGCGTGCTGTGGTTCCGCCTGCGTATCGAGGGCGTACCGGCCCACGTGCTGGACACCCGCGCCGGCAGCAACGCCATCGAAACGCTGCAGGGCTACCTGCCGGCCTTCAAGGCACTGGAGGAGGAGATCAATGCCCTGCCCCGCCCGGCGCCGTATGACGCCCTGGATCATCCCTTCAACCTGAGCATCGGCCGGATCGAAGGCGGGAACTGGGCCTCCAGCGTGCCGGCCCATGCCGTCCTCGAGGGGCGGGTCGGCTTCCCGCCGGGCATGACCGCGGACGAGATCATGGCGCGCGTTCGCCAGGTCGTCATCGGCCGCCATGCCGAACTCGACGACGGCAGCCCGGCACCCCAGGTGGCGTTCCACGGCTTTCGCTCCGAGGGCCACCTGGTCGACCTGGAGACGCCGGAGATCCGCCTGCTGGCGCGCTGTCACGAGGATCTGGTCGGCGAGCCGCCCGCCCACTACCTCTCGACCTGCACCACCGATCTACGTGCCTTCCAGGTGTCGGGTGGCATCAACGGTACCTGCTATGGCCCGGTCGCCCAGCGCATCCATGGGGTCGACGAGTGCGTCGAGATCGATTCCATCCGCCGGGTGCTGACCACCTACGCGCTGTTCATTCATCGCTGGGCTCGCCTGGCGGACACCGGGAGGAACGACGCATGAGCGATGCCTATCTGGTCGACTATGCCCGCACTGCCTTCACCCGCGCTCACCCCCGCAAGCCAGAGGTCGACGCCTGGTCGGGACAGCGCGGCGATGCCCTGCTGGGCCTGGTCATCGATGCCCTGCTGACCCGCAGCAACCTCGAAGGTGACGCCATCGAGGATCTGAGCGTCGGCTGTGCGCTACCCGTCAAGGAGCAGTGGAGCTTCGGCGGGCGCTATCCCCAGTGGCTCTCCCGGCTGGGCCTGGGCTGTGCCTCGCGCCAGATCGACCAGCAGTGCGGTTCAAGCCTGGCGGCCCTGCGCGGCACGGTCCGCGAGGTCCAGGCCGGCACCATCCAGGCCGGGCTGGCAGGCGGCTTCGAGAACATGTCGAGAGTGCCGATGGGCCCAAGCCTGTTCCAGGAAGGCATCCTGACGGTGCCGGAGACCCTGCAGAAGGCCGAGGGACTCGACCTCGGCGTGGCCATGAACATGGGCCTGACCGCCGAACGGCTGGCCCGGGAGAGCGGCATCTCCCGGGAGGCCATGGATGCCTTCGCCCTGCGCTCCCATCAGCGGGCCGCCCAGGCCGAGCAGGCCGGATGGTTCGACGGCGAGCGGCTGGCGCTGACTAACCCGGCCGGCGAAGTCGTTGAACGCGACGCCAACATCCGCCCCGACACCACCCTCGAACGCCTGGCCGGTCTCGACCCGGCGTTCGTCGAGGGCGGCCAGGTCACCGCCGGCAACAGCTCACCGTTGACCTCCGGGGCTGGCGCGGCCCTGGTGATGAGCGAATCCGCCATGGGTCGGCACGGCCTCACACCCCTGGCCAGGGTCGTCGAGGTGGTGGACTGCGGCGTGATGCCGGAGCGTATGGGTGCCGGGGCAGCCAAGGCCATCGAGCGAGCGCTGACCGCTACCGGCCTACGAGTCGACGATATCGATGCCTGGGAGATCAACGAGGCCTTCAGCGTCGTGCCGCTCTACGCCATGGATTCGCTGGGCCTCGACCCCGAGCGCGTCAACGTCTTCGGCGGGGCGCTCGCGCTGGGCCATCCCCTGGGCGCCACCGGCATCCGGCTGGCCGGCACCCTGGCGCGCACCCTGCAGCACCGACAGGGACGCTTCGGCTGTGCCGCCGCCTGCATCGGCGGCGGCCAGGGCATCGCCCTGCTGCTCGAGCGGATGTGACAGCCACAGACAAAGCTTGCTAGTTTCAAACTGTAACGTTCATTAACGACCGGGAGGTGGCACCACCAACGACGAGAGTTCGAAGCTCCACAACACAACTTCAACAACGAGCAGGCATTGATATGAAAATCGACAAATCATCATTCTACCGTCCCTTCGTCGGCGCCCTGGCGCTGCTGGGCGCCCTTTCCGTGGTCAGCTTGCCGGCCCAGGCCCGGGATCTTGCCGAGATCCAGGACGACGTCTTCCAGGTCGCCAATTCCGGCGCCTATCCTCCCTTCAGCTTCGTGGATACGCAAGGCAACCTCGTCGGATTCGACGTGGACATCGCCGAGGCCCTGGCCGACAAGATGGGCGTCGAAGTCAACATCCAGACCTCGCCCTGGAACGGCATCGTCGCCGCCCTGGCCGGCGGTCGCTTCGATGCCTGTATCTGCAGCATGAGTGCCACCGAAGAGCGCCGAAAGGCCGTCGACTTTACCAACTCCTACTATCGCTCGGGACTCTCCATCTGGGTGCGGGAAGAGACCGATGACGTCTCGAGCATCGCTGACTTCGAAGGCAAGCGAGTGGGCTCGACACTCGGCGAGACCGGCAATCAGTGGGCTACCGAGAAAGCCGAGGGAAGGTGGCGCAACCAGACCTTCCAGGGGCTGCCCGACATGCTCAATGCCCTCACCACCGGGCGCATCGATGTCATGGTGGCCGATGACATCCCCGTCTACGTGGCACTCAACGAGAAGGACCTGCCCATCAAGCAGGTCGATGTGGGCGAGCTGCCCCGCTTCCCGGCCGCCATCGCCGTCCAGAAAGGCTCTCCGCAGCTCAAGGAGGCGCTCAACACGGCGCTGGCCGAGATCCGGACGGATGGCACCTACCAGGAGATCGTCGATAGATGGATCGGCCCGGGGGTCGAATTCAACTGATGGAATCGACACAGCAGGGCTTGCGCCCTGCTGTCCCCGCACCTTCCTGACAACACGACAACAAGATAGAAGGGATCATGGACATCAATCTGATGATCGAGATCGCGCCGCTGTTGGTGAAGGCGGCCTGGGTCACCGTCGACATTTCCGCGCGCGCCCTGTTTTTCGGTTTCTTTATCGCCTCGGCACTGGTGGCACTGCGCACCTCGCGAATCCCGCCCGTTCGCTGGCTGGCCCGCGCCTATATCAGCGTGGTGCGCGGCACGCCCTATTTCGTGCAGCTGCTGCTGATCTTCTACGGCGGGCCCGCCATCGGCCTGCGCCTGGACCCCTTCACCTGCGGTGTAGTGGTCGGCGCCTTCAACATCGGGGCCTACATGAGCGAAGCCATGCGCGGCGCCATCGAGTCAGTGGACAGTGGCCAGAACGAGGCATCGAGATCGCTGGGCTTCGGTCGCCTGGCAACCCTGCAGCACATCATCCTGCCCCAGGCGGCCCCCCTGATGATCCGCTCGGTCGGGGTGCTGGCCATCATCCTGGTCAAGAACTCCTCGCTGGTATCGATCATCTCGGTGGTCGAGCTGACCTATCAGGCCCAGCGGCTGATCGGCTCCACCTACAAGCCCCTGGAAGTCTTCACGCTCAGCGCCCTGATGTACATCGTCATCATCTATGCGGTCATGGGCATCGTGGAGTTCCTCTACCGCCGGGCCACGCGCTACACCTTCCTGTAACACTTGCCGGGCGCCTTGCCGGGCCACAACAACCAGGATAGCCCCATGGAATTCGACTTCAGTCCCGTCATTGACTACTGGCCCACCCTGCTCCAGGGCGTCGGCGTCACCCTGCTGATCGGCCTGGCAGTCGCTGTCATGTCGATAATCGGCGGCCAGATCGTGGCAGTCATCACGCTGTATACCCGCAAGATGGTGAACTGGCCGCTACGCTTCTTCATCTGGCTGTTCATGACCACACCGCTGCTGCTGCAACTGTATTTCCTTTATTTCGGGATTGGTGAGTGGATACTCATACCGGCGATCGTGGTGGGGGTTCTGGGCCTGGGCTTTCACTACATGGCCTATAACGCCGATATCTTCATCGCTACCATCAAGTCAGTCTCGAGCGGCCAGTACGAGGCATCTCGCTCGCTGGGTTTCGGCCACATCAGGACGCTCCTCTACATCATTCTTCCCCAAGCCTTCTATCGTGCCCTGCCCCAGCTGAGCAACAACATGATCATCATGGTCAAGGATATCTCGGTGCTGTCGGCCATCGGCATCGGCGAGATGGTATATGCCTCGCAGTACGCCATCAGCGTGACCTTCCGCCCCTTCGAGTTCTACATCACCATCGCCGTCATCTACTACCTGATCAATCTGATGATGGAAGCCGGCCAGACGTGGATCGAGCGTCGTGCCGCCTATCGCAGCTAACGAGGACGTCACATGACACAGACAACAGAGACCCCGATGGTCGAACTCAAGGGGATCAAGAAACGCTTCGGTGACCTGGAAGTGCTCAAGGGCATCGACCTCAGCGTAGATCGCGGCAAGATCATCTCCATCATCGGCCCATCAGGCTCGGGCAAGAGCACCCTGCTGCGCTCTGTCAACAACCTGGAAGTGATCGACGAGGGCAGCATCATGCTGGATGGCGTTCAGGTCAATCGGCCCGACCTGAAGGGCCTTGCCTACGAGAAGCACATCAACCATATCCGCCAGAACATGGGCATGGTGTTCCAGCACTTCAATCTGTTTCCCCACCTTTCGACACTGGAAAACGTGACGTTGGCGCCCAGGAAGCTCAAGGGAATGAGCGCCAATGAGGCTCGGGAGCTGGGTATGGAGCTGCTTGAGCGCGTGGGCCTGGCGGACAAGGCACAGGCCTACCCGAGTGCGCTCTCCGGGGGCCAGAAACAGCGGGTGGCCATCGCCCGGGCGCTGGCCATGCGGCCCAAGGTCATGCTCTTCGACGAGGCCACCTCGGCGCTCGACCCCGAACTGGTCGAGGAGGTAAACCTCGTCATGAAGGGGCTGGCCGAGGAGCATATGACCATGCTGATCGTCACCCACGAGATGACCTTCGCTCGCGACGTTTCCGACTGGGCGATGTTCATGGATGGTGGCGTGGTGGTCGAGGCCAACACCCCCGATCACCTGTTCAGCCATCCCGACCAGGAACGCACCCAACACTTCCTGCGCAAGCACCTGGGGGCACAGGCTTGAGTGGAACGATGCAGACCCTCCAGCGCCTGGTGCATGCCGTCGGTGACCATACGGCGTGGGCGCATGAGGCAACTTCTGCGCCCTTGCTGTGTGTGGGTCTACTTCAAGCCCCCAGCGCCTGGCGTTCAATTTCCTGCCTCACGCCTTCATCCAGGCCCAGCGCGCCGCCCAGCTGGTCGAGCCAGGCCCGCTCCATGGGATTCTGGTCGTCGGCCACTGCCACGCTGATCAGGTACATCTCGCGGGCGGCCTGGGGCGAGTCCGCATGCCGGGCCAGCCCCTCGGCGTCCAGCGGCGCCTCGAGCTGGCGCTGCACCCAGTCGTGCAGCTCGGCATCCGCGCCCAGGTCATCGATCTGCTCACTGATCAGGGCACGCTCGCGGTCGTCGATGTGGCCATCGGCCCGCGCCGCCATGATCACCGCCTGCAGCAGCTCCATGCTGCGCTGCTCCTGCGCCTTGCCCCCCAACTGCTCAATAGCATGGCCCTCCCGGGCAGTATCGGCCTGAGCATCGCTGCGCGAGTTCTGCCAGGCCTTCCAGGCCAGCATGCCGACCCCGGCAATGGCACCATACTTGATGGCCTTGCCGCCCAGCTTGCGGCCACGCTTCGAGCCGACCAGCAGGCCCAGGGCGCCGCCGCCGAGCAGGCTCTTCACGTCGACCCCGCTGCCCTGCCCCGACTTCCGGCCGCCGCCACCGCCGAGCTGCGAGGAGAGGCTGTCGATCATCTCCTGGACATCCAGGCCGCTACCCGATTGGCCGTTGCCCTGCCGGCCACCGCCGGCCTGCTTCATGATCTGTTCGAGGATACGGCTCGCGTTCATGCTGGTTCGCTCCCGGTAACATGCTGGAAAGTGCCCGCGGGCGGCACCGCTCGTGATATGGGGAACGAGAACAGCACCTCTCGTCGCTGAGCAGTACGCCGCGCGACAGGCGTCACAGAACGGACTTCAGGGGAAGGCAAGGATCGTGCATGTCCAAACCCGATGCCTGCCTGGAACCCATCATTCTAGCGACCGGGGCGCCCTGCGGGAAGCGGTGCCCGGCGCAAGCCAGCCAGTAGCGTGTCGACCCGCTCCGGGCACTCCCAGGGTATCACCAGCTGGCCGCCGTCGAGCGCCGCCCGGGTACGCCGGGTCTTGGTGGTCTCGGAGTGAACGCTACGCATGGCGTGTCTGCTCAGCCCAGCAGCAGCGAGTCGTCGTCGACCTGCCCGCCCCGGGCGCGCTCGAAGAGCTTGAGCAGGTCCGGCACGTCGAGGCCGGCGCGCTGCTCGCCCCTGACGTCGAAAGCCACCTCGCCCTGGTCCATCATGATGGTGCGGTGCCCAACATCTAGCGCCTGACGCATGCTGTGGGTCACCATCAGGGCGGTGAGGCGCTGCTCGCGGATGATGTCGGCGGAGAGCTCCAGCACGAAACTGGCGATGCGCGGATCCAGCGCCGCAGTGTGCTCATCGAGGAGCAGGATCTCCATGGGCTGCAGCGCCGCCATCAGCAGGCTGACCGCCTGGCGCTGGCCGCCGGAGAGCAGGCCGATGCTGTCGTCGAGGCGATCCTCCAGCCCCAGCCCCAGCCTGGCCAGGTTGTCGCGCAGGCGGCGGCGCAGCGCGCCGTCCAGCGCCCGCCCCAGGCGCCGACGTCGCCCGCGGGCGAAAGCCAGGGCCATGTTCTCCTCGAGGGTGAGGGTGCCGCAGGTACCGGCCAGCGGGTCCTGGTAGACCCGCGCCACCAGGTCGGAGCGCCGGAAGGCGGGCAGGCGGGTGACATCGCGGCCGCCGATCAACACCCGTCCGGGCTGGGCGATGATCTCGCCGGCCAGCACGTTGAGCAGGGTCGACTTGCCGGCGCCGTTGCCGCCGATCACGGTGACGAACTCGCCCTCGTCGATGGTCAGGTCGATCCCCTTGAGGACATGGTTCTCCAGCGGCGTGCCGGGGTTGAAGGTGACGTGGATGTCGTGGAGCTCGATCATGCGGCGCGCCTCCTGCGTTTGAACCGCGGCAGCACCAGGGCGAAACCGACCAGCAGCGCGGTGACCAGGTTGAGGTCCTGGGCCTGCAGGCCGATGAAGTCGGCATTGAGGGCCACCGCCACCATCAGGCGATAGAGAATGGAACCGAAGATGCAGGCCAGGGTGGCCACCAGGATGGTGCGCCCGGGAATCAGCGACTGGCCGCCGATCACCGCCGCCAGCCCCACCACGATGGTACCCACGCCCATGGTCACGTCGGCGCTGCCCTGGCTCTGGGCGAACAGCGCACCGCCCAGCGCCACCAGGGCGTTGGAGAGGGCCATGCCGGCCAGCACCATCACCGAGGTGTTGATGCCGTTGCCTGAGGCCATGCGCGGGTTCTCGCCGGTGGCGCGCATCGCCAGGCCCACCTCGCTGGTGAGGAAACGGTTGAGCAGCACGGTCACCACGGCGAGCCACGCCAGGATCGCCAGCGGATAGACGATGTAGCGGCTCAGCGGCAGCGTCTCCAGCGGGGTGAAGATGGTGCTCTCGGTGAGCAGGGCGATGTTGGGCCGCCCCATCACCCGCAGGTTGATGGAGTAGAGCGCGATCATCGACAGGATCGACGCCAGCAGGTTGAGGATCTTGAGCTTCACCGCCATCCAGGCGGTGACGATGCCGGCCATGCCACCGGCGATCACGGCCAGGGCCGTGCCCACCCAGGGGTTGCCGCCGCCCACGATCCATACCGCCGCCACGGCGGCACCCAGCGGGAAGCTGCCATCGACGGTGAGGTCGGGGAAGTCGAGGACGCGGAAGGAGAGATAGACGCCGAGGGCGACAAAACCGAAGATGAGGCCAAGCTCGATGGCCCCGAGAAACGCGATAAGACTCATGAATGCTTTCCATAACGGGGAGAGTCGCCCCTCCCCGGTGACATGCCTCAGTCGAAGATCTCGACCGCCTGCTCTTCGAACTCGGCCGGGATCCCGTAGCCGATCTGATCGGCGGCGCCGCGGTTGAGGATCAGCTCCAGCTTCTCCACGGTGCCCACCGGCAGATCGCCGGCCTTCTCGCCGCCCAGGATGCGGGCCATCATCGCGCCGGTCTGGCGGCCCATGTCGTAGTAGCTGAAGCCCAGGGAGGCCAGGGCGCCGCGCTCCACCGAGGAGTTGTCGCCGGTGAACACCGGGATGTCGGCGTCGTAACTCACCTTGAGCACGCTCTCCAGGGCGGAGACCACAGTGTTGTCCACCGGCACATAGATGGCGTCCACGCGACCGGCCAGGCTGCGCGCCGCGCCCATCACCTCGGAGGTCCGCGAGGCGGTCACCTCGACCAGCTCGAAGCCGAACTCGGGGGCCATCGCCTGGAGCTTCTCGACCTGGGAGACGGAGTTGGCCTCGCCGGGGTTATAGAGGATGCCGAGACGCTCGGCCTCCGGGAACATGTCGCGGATCAGCTGCAGCTGCGCCTGCAACGGCGGCGCGTCGACCACGCCGGTGATATGGCCGCCGGGCGCGTCCATGTCGTTCACCAGCTTGGCCAGCAGCGGGTCGGTGACCGCGGTGAAGACGATGGGAGTGTCATCCTGCAGCGCAGCGGCCGCGGCCTGGGCCGAGGGTGTGCTGATCGCTAGCACCAGGTCGGGGCGGTCGCCGGCGAACTTGCGGGCGATCTGTGCGGCGATGGTGGGATTGCCCTGGGCGTTCTGGAAGTCGATCTCGAGATTCTCCCCCTCGACATAACCGCGCTCGGCCAGCTCGTCCAGCGCCCCTTGGCGACTGGCGTCCAGCGCCGGGTGCTCGACGATCTGGGTGATGCCCAGGTTGACGGTCTCGGCCTGAGCCATCCCGGCCATCAGCATGGAGCACAGTACCGCGGAGAGGATTGGACGCCGCATCATGGTGTTCCCTCTTTTTGTGGAGTTGAAAAACCGAGCCTGCACCTTAGCGCGCTTCCCCAGCGCGGCCAATAGGAGCATACAACGAACGTCCGTTTCCTGGGCCTTCGCCGCCCCCTCGTCGCGGGACGGCAGGCAACGCATCGACCGACGCGCCATGAGCAGATGGAACGGATGATACCGAGCTGGAATAGCCACTGACGGGTTCGAATGTCACAAGGAGGAGGGGTTGCCAGGCCTGGGGCACCGGAGCACGCTCTCGACGAAGCCGTTAGCGAGAAGCGCCCTTGAATCGATGACACGTCCAGAAATGGAGGCGGCCCCGACAGCCACATCCCGGCACACGCGTCCACCACTACCGTTGCTCCCTTCCGGGCCTGGCGGGGTTTGCGGTCTAGCGTTGCGGGAGGACCGACGGGGCCACCACAGCAGGATGCCGAAGCATCGCTCGCTCGATGTCGATTCGTGCCGTCATCGAGCGGGGCGCACTATATCAATGCCCGGCCCCGGCCACAAGGGCAGAAGCGTTCAGTCCGGTCGGGCGACGCCACAAGAATGAGGAAATCGCTTTGCTCGTGTATGGTAAAAGAACCATTGACGTCCAATGCTCATCACGGAGGCGCACCATGAAGAAGGATCCGAACAAGGGCTATATCGCCCTGCTGGGCTGGAGCCTGAACGCCATCGAAGCCGCCGAGAACTTCGACCGACGCTATGTCGTGGTCGCCCCTGACTGGGCGGAGGAATACTGCCAGAAGCACGACATCCCCTATGTGCCCTGGAACTTCGAGCGCCTGAACGACCGCTCGATGGAGATCGCCCACACCCTGCAGGAGATGGGTGTCGACGTGGCGATACCGCTGTTCGAGGAGACCGTGGAGTGGGCCGGCGCCGTCAACTCGGTGCTGCTCGACCATCCGCGCCTCTATGGCCAGTCGCTGCTGCTGCGCGACAAGGCGCTGATGAAGCGTCGCGCGCAGCTCGGCGGCATCCGCGTGGGCATCTTCGAGGAGGCCCACGACAAGGAGGACGTCGTGCGCTTCCTCAAGCGGGTCAACCAGACCCTGCTCAAGCTCGATGGCGACCCCAACGACCCCATCCACCTCAAGGCGTTCGACAAGGCCGGCTGCCTGGGCCACCGGGTGATCCGCACCCCGGACGAGGTCGATACCATCCCCGACGAGGAGTTCCCGGTGCTGATGGAGTCGCACCTCGACGGCTGGGAATTCGCCGTGGAGGCCTGGATCCATAACGGCAAGATCGTCTTCCTCAATATCTCCGAATACGTGACCCTGGGTTACTCGGTGTTCGTGCCGGCCTCGCCGGAGCTCGAGAAGTACCGCCCCCAGATCACCGCCCAGATCGAGAAGCTGATCAAGGCCTTCGACATCGAGTTCGGGCTGATCCATCCCGAGTACTTCGTGACCAATGACGGCGAGATGTACTTCGGTGAGGTAGCCTACCGTCCGCCGGGCTTCAAGGTCTTCGAGCTGCTCGAGCGGGTCTACGGCTTCAATGCCTACCAGGCCTCCATGCTGGTGTTCGACCCCAAGTCTACCGCCGAAGAGGTCAAGGCCTTCTTCCCGAAGGAATTGGTGGATGCCGACGGCTACGCCGGCTGCTTCGGGGTCTATCCGCGCCGCCGTGTGGTCAACAAGCTGGAGATTCCCGAAGAGGTCGAGGACGACCCCTACTTCGAGTCCCACGAGCTGACGCCGCCCACGGAAGAAACCGTCACCAAGCGGACCGCCTTCGGCACCCATTGGGGCCTGATCTACTTCAAGGGCGACGAGGCGACACGCATGAAGGAACTGCTCAAGCACATGGAAGAGCTTGATTTCTATGTCTGATACAGGCGTCATGGAAAATGTGACAGCCTGACGACAAGGAGTCGGCGTGACCACGCATCGACATATGCAAGACACCAATACGCCGCCACCGGCCAGCGACAAGCTCGCTGGCCTGCTCAAGAAACTCGATGAAGCCATCATCCTGCTGGCCGAGTCACGCGCGTTCGCCAAGCCGGGCAAGCTACCCAGGGTGCTCGATACCGCCCGGCGGGTCATGCTGCAGGAAGGCGGCTGCGAAGCCATCGAGCAGCGTGCCCGGGTCATCGAACAGGCGGGGGTCTTTCTTGGCTCCGACTGGGAGACCCCTCAATTCCTGGTGCCGTCCCTCACCACCCATGCGCTGAAGAGTGCCGACCCTAACATCGTGGTGATCGAGGCGATCAGCGAGCTACGCATCCTCGCCGTGGCCAAGGGGGAGTATCTTCATCCCCTCCTCTCCGAGGAGCAGGCCCACCATTACCTAACCCAGGTAATGGCGCTCAATCTCTGGCTGCTGTTCGGCGCACCCACCGAGGCCGAACGGGAGACCCTGGGGCGTCTGGCACAGCTTCCCCGCCACCTGTTCCACCACCTGGCCGAGCGCGTCGGCTATGAGCATGTGATCGATCGGCTGATCGCCGAAATCTGGCGGATCCTGCAGCAGCGACCGATCCAGGTGGACACGATCAAGCAGATGATCACCCAGATCGCCATCTGCCAGGCCAATCCGGAGATCGATCTGGGATCCAGCGGCCAGGGCGCCGACCGCCTGGTCAGCTCGCTGTTCGGCCCCACGCATGCGTGCCGCGAGGATCCCGGCATCGACACCTACCGCGAGCGCCTGTCGAGCATGGACAGCGGCGCCCTGCAGTACGAGGCCACCGGCTTCGCCCGGGCCATGCACGATACCAGCCTGGTCTCGCCCTACCACGCCGTGCTGCTTCGCTACCTGCTCGACCATAGTGACCACCTCCTTACCGAGGCCTTGGGGCTGTCGTCCACCGGAAGGGACTGCCTGCTCTGCTATCGCGAGCTGGTCCATGCGCTGATCCGCGGCGCGGTCTACCCGACCACGCCCCAGGCGGTCTACGGGCTGGCCCTGATACTCGAGCGCGGTATCCTCTACCAGCCTCCGGTGGCCCCGGCCATGTGGCGACAGCTGGGGCTGAGGCTGTCGGACTGGTCCGAGGCGAGGCTCAACCTGGCCTTCGGCGACAGCGCCTCGCCACGTGCCCGCCTGCTGGAAGGGGTGCTGTGCATGCTCGGGCTGCCACTGGGCGTCGGGCAGGGCAACAACCCGACCTGCCAGTCCGCCCGGGCGCTCTCCATGTGGGCCTACAACGACCCGGACTACCTGCTGCAGATGGTCACCTGGGCCGCGCGTGACGATGAGATCATCATGCACTTCGAAGGCATGCCCCTCTCCTCCATGGCCAGCCTCTCCGGGGTGGCCAAGGAGCTGCCGATGGACCTGGACCCAGTCTCGCTGCTGGTCGTACCGCACCTGGACCGCATCTATGCCGAGATGGGACGACGCTGCCTCGGGCGCGAGGGCGACCCGCACCGCTGGGTCAACCCGGAGTTCCACGGCTGGTGGTCGGGCCGCGGCTTTCGCATCAACGTCGACGTGGCCACCGGTAAGCTGCACGAACTTGACGACTTCCTGCGCCACTTCTATGCCAGCTATCACCCCTACTACAACGGCAACCAGCCGTTGATTCACCCCCAGCCGGCCGGCATTGCCGTGACCGACAGCGCGGCCCGCTTCATCGGCTGGCACGCCATCACCCTGCTGCGCGTCACGCTCGATCCCAGCGATACCATGCGGGTCTACTTCTACAACCCCAACAACGACAGCGGCCAGGACTGGGGCGATGGCATCGAGGTCAGCACCGCCGGCAACGGCGAGCGCTTCGGCGAATCCTCGCTGCCCTTCGAGCAGTTCGCCTCGCGCCTATACATCTTCCACTACGACCCGCTGGAACGTGGCGAGCTGGCCAAGATCACCCAGGAGGAAATCGACCGGGTGATCGGCTACATCCACCGCAGCTGGGGGGCCGACCGGATTCCCCCGGGCGAGCTGCAGGCCGACGAGGGGCCGTGAGGCCCCACTGACCCGCCCATGCCGCGTCTCGACCAGTTGCTCCTCTCCCAGGGCCTGGCCCGTTCCCGTACCCGCGCCCAGCGATTGATCCGCCATGGCCGGGTACGGCGGGCCGACGACGGCACGCCACTCAGCAAACCCGGCGAGAAGCTGCCCGACGATACCCGGCTGATCGTCGAGGCGGATCCCGAGGAGCGCTATGTCTCCCGGGCGGGGCTTAAGCTGGAGGCGCTGATCGAGGCGCTCGGCCTGACGCTCTCGGGCCGCCTGGTGCTCGACGTGGGCCAGTCCACCGGTGGCTTTACCGACTGTGCCCTGCGCTCTGGTGCGCGCCACGTGATCGGCGTGGAGGTCGGCCATGGCCAGCTCGACCCGTCGCTGCGCGATGATCCCCGCGTGACCTGCCTCGAGGGGCTCAACGCGCGCGCCATGGCCGGCGAGCCGCGGCTGAGGGCGGCCTTCGATGCACTGGCAGTTGCAGGCCCCGACCTGGCCGTGATGGATGTCTCCTTCATCTCCCAGACGCTGATCTTGCACGAGCTCGCCGCCCTCCTGCCGGCAGGCGGCGAGCTGCTGAGCCTGGTCAAGCCGCAGTTCGAGCTGGGGCCGGGCGGCGTCAACGCGCGTGGCCTGGTAAGTGACCCGGGGCGCTACGCCGAGGTAGAGGCACGCGTGCGTGACAGCTGCGAGGGGCTCGGTCTCGAGGTGGTTCACTGGCAGCAAAGCCCGCTTCTCGGCGGTGACGGCAACCGGGAATTCCTGCTCCACGCCGTGAGGCGCTGACGGCCCCTTCGCGCAGCCCCGTTCGTACCCACGGCTTAACGACCGGCGTCGTCCCCACCGCCATCGAAATTCCCCGGATCGCCGCGGGTCCCGGGTGGCGGATGCTCGGGGGGAATCACCGGGCCGGCGGCAACGCGCTGAACCCGGTTCGCCTCGCCGCCGGCACGGTGCAGCCAGACATCGAGCTGATTGAAGGCGATGTCAAGGCCGTATTCGGCGAACAACTCGCCGACCCGGCAGTTGATCTCGTCGGTGGCGAAGAGCCGGTCGCCGAGGCTGTTGACGAAGATGCGCAGCTCAAAGTCCAGGGTGCTCTCGCCGTAGCTCATGAAGAAGACCTGGGGCTCGGGATCCGCCAGGACCCGCGGGTTCTCGTCGGCGGCCTCCCTCAGCAGGCGATGCACCAGGCGATGATCCGAGCCATAGGCGACCCCATAGCTGAGCACGACCCGCGTGACCGTGTCGGAGAGCGACCAGTTGATCAACTGGTCGGTGATGAAGGTCTTGTTGGGGATGATGATCTCCTTGCGGTCGAAATCGATCACCGTGGTGGCACGGATGCGGATCTTGCTCACCGTGCCGGTGAGGTTGCCCAGGGTAATGGTGTCGCCGATGCGCACCGGCCGCTCGAAGAGGATGATCAGCCCGGAGACGAAGTTGGCGAAGATCTCCTGGAGCCCGAACCCCAGGCCCACGCCCAGCGCCGCCACCAGCCATTGCAGCTTGCTCCAGGAAACCCCCAGGGTCCCCAGAGCTGACACCACTCCCACACCGACGATAGCGTAGGCGAGCAACGAGCTGATGGCATAGGCGCTGCCCTGCTTGAGCTCCAGGCGGGAGAGCACGCTGACCTCGAGCAGGCCCGGCAGGTTGCGCGCCATCATCAGGGTCAGCACTACCACCAGCAGGGCGGTGATGATGTCGGCCACTGAAACCATGCTCGCCACCGCCTCGGCCGTCTGGCCCTCCCCCGGCTCGATCAGGGTGACCTGCTCCAGGTAGCTGAAGACGGTGAGCAGGTCGGACCACACCAGATAGAGCACGAAGAAGAAACCGATCAGCAGGATCAGCGTTGAAAGACGCAGCGACTGCTGGTTGACCTGCTGCATGTCCAGGGGCGGCTCCTCGACCACCTCCAGGCTCCCCTCTGCACCCTCCTGAGCCTGGGCTCGACGCCGCGCCAGGGCCCGGCGATAGGCCAGGCGGCGGGCCGCCACGGCCAGGCCACGGATCACCGTGGCTTCCACAAGGATCCACAGCCCCAGCAGGTAGAGGGTGATCACGAAGCGCCCCAGCAGGCTGAGTGCGGTGTATTCGAAGCCGTAGACGATCAACCCGACCAGCACCAGCGGCACCAGCGCGATGACAAGCCCCAGCCCGAGCCGGAGCAGCTTCACACCGAAGAAGGGCACATGGGCCAGGATCAGCTTGGTCAGCACCAGGCTCATGGCCAGCAGGCCGCTGAGCAGCAGGCCCAGGGCCAGCGGCCGCTGGTTGAGCTCGATGCCTGCATCGCGGGCCAGGGGGCCGATCAGCAGCACCGGCACCAGCGCCACCCCCAGCCACAGCAGCCACCAG
The DNA here is from genome assembly GCF_029889825.1 of Halomonas sp. 11-S5. NCBI lineage: Bacteria > Pseudomonadati > Pseudomonadota > Gammaproteobacteria > Oceanospirillales > Halomonadaceae > Halomonas > Halomonas sp. 11-S5. The sequence continues at coordinate 129,540 of NZ_JARANW010000007.1, read as the reverse complement.
CGCAGGGCCGCCGCATAGCCGGGAGGCCAGTAGAAGTGTCGAGTCGCCACCCCGCCCTGGAACAGCAGGTTGCGCGCCCAGCCAATCACGGCCCAGGCTAGGGCCAGGTGGAGCAGGGCGAGCCCAAGGCCTCTGGCCACTCCCTCGGTGCCCATCAGCAGCGCCAGGCCGACAGCCAGCACGCATAGCGGGCCGGGCAGAGCAAGCAGGGCATTGAGGGCCACCGCCTGGGGGGTATGCTCCTGGGAGTCACGCTTGAGATGACCGACCTCCTGATGCAGGCGTGCCAGGCGCGCGCGGATTCGCCGTCGACCAACGACCAGCCCCAGCGCCACCAGCAGTACCGGCAGGCCGAGCAGGGCTCGGGCATCCGGTAGCCGCCAGTTCATCGGCAGTGCCGCGCGCCACTCCCCCTCGCGCCATTCCTTGGCGAGGTTCTCCGGCAGGTTGCCCAGCCAGACCAGCCCCAGGGGACGGCTGTTGGGGATCCAGAACAGCTGCTCGTCGATGGTGGCACGCAGCTCCTGACTGGTGGCCAGCAGCTGCTGTTGATTGAGCTGGAGATCGATGGCCGCGCCGAGCATCTCGCCATAGGCCTGTTCCAGCTGGTCGACCAGCTCGCGACGCGCCTGGTAGAGCGCGAGCAGGGAATCGACCAGCGCCGGGGAGGCCTCGGCGTCGGCCTCCTCGATCCGCTGGCGCGCCAGCTGCTCGCCCTCACGCAGCTGGTCACGCCGCCGGCCGAGCTCGAACTGCTTGAGGCGAAGATCGGCGATCTCGTCCTGCAGGCCGCGCCGTTCCTCCACCCGGGGCAACGTCTGGCGCTGCTCGCGCAGGATGCGCGCCAGCAGTATGCTTCCGCGAATGGCGTCGATCTGTTCGTTGAGGCTGCGCTGCAACTGGCGTACCCGGTCGAACTGGCGACGCACCTCGACGCCTTCCCGGACCAGGCGACTGGCCCGGTCGGTGGCGCGCAGCAGCTCCAGACTCATGGTGCGGTTGATCTCCCGGGCCTTGCGTACCACGGGATGTCCGATGACGCCCGGTCCCTCGTCGCTGACCGCCTCGGCGATGGCCTGCTCGGACTCCTCACGACGGCGCCGGTCGATGATGCTCTGGAGCATGGCCAGCCGAGCCTCCTGGCTGGCCACCTGACGCTCGAGAAGGTCGCGATGCTCCTGGTCCAGCTCTCGCAAGCGGGTGTTGGTGGCCAATTCACGCTGATGGAGCTGCAGGGTCTGCTCGGCCAGCTCGCGTTCGATCCGCAGCTGCCAGCGCCTCGGATCATCCTCGGCGACCTGGCTGGCATTCAACTCCTCCAGCCGACGCCGACTCTCCTCGGCCCGCTGCATCGCCTCGCCAATGGCCTGCTGGGCCCGCTCCGGCAGGGTCTGAGCACTCAGCAGCCGGGTCGAGACCTCGGCAAGACGATCCTGGAAGGTCGACAGGGCTTCCTCGGCCTCCTGGCGGCGCGCCTCCAGCGCCTCGAGGGAGAGAGCGTCCAGCTCGTCGAAGGTCTGCTCCTGGTCCGCCTGTTCCATCTGGCGAAGCTCCCGCTGCAGACGCTCGATCTCCTGGGGCGCCTCCTGGACGCGCGTCTCGAGACGGGTCAGCTCTTCCCCAACCGCCGCCAGCCGCTGAATGGCCTCGAGGGCCGCATTCAGTGCCTCGATGTCACGCTGCGCGCCCTCACCGGCGGTCTCGCCTTCGGCCGGCTGGCGCTCCTCCAGGCGGGCCTCGATCTCCTCACGCGAAGGCAGCTCCCGGGGCGTCTCTTCCTGCGGTGCGTCGACCTGGGCCAACGTGGGGGTGGCGATCGCCTGCCACCCCAACCAGCACAGCAGCACGAGCATCGAGACGCGCCGGAAGACAACTTTTCGGTGGCAGTGATGTCGAACGGCGTTCAATGGGCGGCCTCGGTTATAATGAACCCGATCCTGATTCTCGACCCGCCGGGCCGGCATGGCAATGGTGCCCTGTCGCCCGGGGGCACAGTTGACTTGCCGCACTGGCGTGATAGAAACAGCCTTTTGACCTTGTACCAGGTGCCTGACCATGATGTCTGCCCGATTTCCCCTGCTCGCTGCCATCCTGATGATGGCGGGCCTGAACGCAACCGCCCTGGCCGCCGAGCCGATGAGCGAGGCCGAGCGAAAGGCCATCGAGGCCCGTATCGCCACCCTGCAGGAGGAGATGGGGGAATTGCGTCGGCAACTGGCCGATGGCAAGAACACCCAGGCCGCCGCCCTCATCGAGAAGGATGCCGACCAGGAGCTCGAGGAATCGGTGGACGAGCGACGCCAGCTCGAACGCGAATCGGCACGCAACCCCTTCGCCATTACCACCCACCGGCGTAACTACTGGTTCCCGTTGAGCTACAACGCCAGCCCGAACAATGAGGTCTTCCGCGACATCAGCGACCCCAGCTCGCCTGACCGGGCGGAGATGAAATTCCAGTTCAGTGCCAAATTCAACCTGGTGGAGGACCTGTTCGGCGACTACGGCGGCGACCTGAACTTCGCCTACACCCAGCGCAGCTGGTGGCAGGCCTTCAACGCAGATGCCTCCTCGCCCTTTCGCGAGACCAACTACGAGCCGGAAGTCTTCATCGACTTCGAGAACCGCATGTCACTGCTGGGCTGGACCAACATCAACAACCGCCTGGCATTCAACCATCAGTCCAACGGCCGCTCCGCCCCGCTGTCACGCAGCTGGAACCGGCTGATCCTCGAGTCCACCTTCGTCAAGGATGACTGGGCCCTGACCCTGGCGCCCCACTGGCGCGTCCCGGAGTCGGAGGCGCAAGACGACAATCCCGATATCCACAAGTACCTCGGCTACGGCGACGTTACCCTGGCCCACCGGCTCAATGGCGACAACGAACTCAGCCTGATGCTGCGTGGCAACCCCAGCGACGGCAACATGGGCACCCAGATGGACTACTCCTGGCCCCTGTTCAGCAGCATCCGCGGCCATGTACAGTATTATTACGGCTACGGGGAAAGCCTGATCGACTACGACCAGCGCAGCCACCGCTTGAGCCTGGGGTTCAGCCTCAACCCGCTGTTTTCCGCCAGCAGCCTTGAGCGCCAACCCTGACCCGGATCAAGGTCAGATGCATTGAAGTCGCCCCGCCGGCTGCTATGCTAGGCCTGTCATTCACCGTCAGAGGAAGACCCCGATGGCCAATAGAACTCCCCGTACCAGCGAATCCACCCAGCAGCTCAAGGAAGATCTGCACCACCTCACCCAGACCATCGAGGAGCTGGTCAACGCCACCGCCGATGACTCCCGCGGCAACATCAAGGAGCTGCGCGAGCGCGCCGAGAAGCGCATAAAGGATACCCGCGAGCGTCTCGAGAGCCGCGGAGAGCGCCTCTACGGCGAAGCCCGCGACAATGTCACCCAGCAGGCCGAGACCTGTGACCGCTATGTCCACGACAATCCCTGGACCAGCATCGGCATCGGCGCTGGCGTCGGGGTGGTCGTCGGCATGCTCATCGGGCGGCGCTGATGTCGGCGAGCCAAGGACCGGCTCAACGCTTGTTCGCTGCCGGCAAGCGACTGCTCGGCAGCCTGCTCGCCATCGGCGAGACACGCCTGCGCCTCGCCGTGCTCGAGCTCGAGGAGGAACGCGCCCGGCTGATGGGCCTGCTGATGCTGGCCGGTCTGAGCCTGATCCTGCTGATGCTGGGCATTGGCGTGCTCACCACGCTTGTTATCGTTGCCTTCTGGGAGACCCACCGCCTGGCGGCCATCGGGGTAAGCGCTCTGGTGCTGCTGGGCAGCGGGGGCTTGCTCGCCCTTAGGGTGATACAGCTGGCACGTCGCCGCACCTTGCTGGCCGGCACCCTGCGCCACTTGGCCAGTGACCGCGAGCTGGTGGAGGCCTCTCGTGAATCGCGCTGACCGCCGGGCCCGCAAGGCCGAGCTCGAACACGCCATCGAGCAGCAACGCATTGACCTGCTGGTAGCGGCCAGCCGCTGGCAGTCGGCAAGCCGTTCCATCGACCGGGGCTGGCACACATTGGTGCGCTTCAGGGCGCCGCTGCTGGCCGTGGGCGCGATGCTGCTCTACCGCGGCGTGCGACGCCCCGGCGGCGTTGTGCGCCTGGCGGGCCGCCTGACCACCGGGGCACTGCTGGTCAAGAGGGCCCGCCGACTGCTGCACTGACCCGCTGGTCCCTGGTCCACCGTTCGACGACACGGCTCCGCTGCTCACCTGCCGTGTCCCTCACCGCCCGCAGGAGCCCTGCCATGTCCCTCGCCATCACCCTGCATGTCCTGGCTGCCGTGATCTGGGTCGGCGGCATGTTCTTCGCCTGGATGATCCTGCGGCCGGTGGCCGGGGAACTGCTGGAACCTCCCCAGCGCCTGACCCTCTGGTACCGCGCTTTCCAGCGCTTCTTTCCATGGGTCTGGGCCGCCGTGGTGGTGCTGCTGGCGACGGGGCTATGGATGCTCTTCGGGGTCTTCGGTGGCATGGGCAGCGCCGGCGTCCATGTCCACCTGATGCTGGTGTCGGGGCTGGCGATGATGGCGATCTTCCTGCACATCTGGTTCGCCCCCTATCCGCGCCTGGGTCGGGCCGTGGCCGGCGAGAACTGGTCCGCGGGCGGCCAGCAACTGGGGCAGATCCGCCGGCTGATCGGCATCAACCTAATCCTGGGCCTGGCCACCGTGGCCATCGCTTCCGGTGGGCGCCTCCTCTGATCGCGGGCGGCCTGATGGCAAACTCACCGCCTCGGCCGCGCCCCGCATTCGCTGGTGACGAGGGAGGCTATAGCGAATTACCGCAGGCCACCCCCGAGGCCCAAGCCCACTGGAAGTTGTGGCCACCGAGCTCGCCGGTGACGTCAAGCACCTCGCCAATGAAGCGCAGCTGGGGCAGTTCCTTGACCGAAAAGTCCTGCGACGAAATCGCTGAGGTATCCACGCCCCCCATCGTCACCTCGGCGGTCCGCCAGCCCTCCGTGCCGGCGGGCTTGACCCGCCAGGCGTGGAGGACCTCGGCCCAGGCCTGAAAGCGAGCGTTACCATACTCGGCGAGCACCCGGTCGTCGTCATGCCACTCGACCAGCGCCTGAGCCAGGCGCTTCGGCAGATGCTCCCCCAGCCAGGTGGAAAGCCGCCGCTTGGGCGTCTCGCGCCGGGCGCGGCACAGCGCCTCGAAGGCATCGAACCCCGGCAACAGGTCGATGGACAGGGTGTCCCCGGGCTGCCAGACACTGGAGATCTGCAGCATGGCAGGCCCCGAGAGCCCGCGATGGGTGAAGAGCAGCGGCTCGCGGTAGGTTTTCCCGCGGCAAGTCGCCGCCACCTCGCAGCTGACCCCGGCCAGTGCCTCGGCCCGCGCCTTCCACTGCGAGGTCAGGGTGAAGGGCACCAGGGCGGCCCGGGTCTCGGTGACCGCCAGTCCGAACTGGCGGGCGATGTCATAGCCGAAGCCACTGGCCCCCATGGTGGGGATCGACAGCCCCCCGGTCGCCACCACCAGGGCCCCGCAGTCGATGGGCCCCAGCGAGGTCGCCAGCCGCATGCCCTCCCCGCGCCGTTCGACGCCCTCGACGGCGGTCTTCAGGCGCACATCGACACCGGCCCAGTCGCATTCGGTGAGCAGCACCCGGAGAATCTCCTTCGAGGAGTCGGCGCAGAACAGCTGCCCCGGGGTCTTTTCCACGTACGCCACGCCGTGGCGATCCACCAGTTCGACGAAATGCTCGGGGCGGTAGCGCTTGAGCGCCGAAATGCAGAAAGAGGGATTCTCGGAATAGAAGTTCGCCGGCCCCGAGGCCAGGTGGGTGAAGTTGCAGCGCCCCCCGCCGGACATCAGGATCTTCTTGCCCGCCTTGTTGGCATGGTCGACCACCAGCACCCGCCGTCCGGCGTAGCCGGCGGTCAGCGCACACATCAGCCCGGCGGCACCGGCGCCGATCACTACCACATCGTATGTCACGACCTTGCTCTCCCGCGGGGAATCGATCCAGGCCGCGCATTCTAGCAGTCCGTCGCCGCGTCGCCGACCGGTGTCGCGGCGGCGCCAGGCCGCCTTCCAGACTTCCCAAAACTGTACATGTCTTGTACAGTCAAAAGGCCCTCGAACGCTTGTGCAATATTGTCACACTCTTCCCCTCCCAGGCGTTTAGGCTTCAGGGAAGCGACCCGACGGACCGGACGCCCGCTCACCGCTCACCGACAAGAACGACCCCTCCATGATTCCATCGCGACCTCGCCTGCTCCTGCTGCTCGGCCTGGCAGCCTTGATGCTTTCGCCGATGCTGGCTGCCCAGCAGCCCACCGCGGTGATCGCCGCCCGTGCCAGCCTGGCGGCCTGGTCCGATCCCCTCGAGGCCCTGGGCACCCTGCACGCCGACGAGAGCGTGACGCTCTCGGCCACCGTCACCGACACCATCCGCGAGCTGAACTTCCGCGATGGCGAGACCGTCGAGGCCGGCCAGCTGCTGGTGCGACTGACCGATGACGAGGCCCAGGCCGACCTGCGGGCCGCCCAGGCGCTGCGTGACGAGCGCCGCAATGCGGTGAACCGCCTGGCACAGCTGCAGAGTCGCAACCTGGCGCCGCGGGCCGACGTGGAGGATGCCCGGGCGCGGTTGCGCCAGGCCGAGGCGCAGATCCAGGCCCTGGAGGCCCGGCTGGCCGACTATCGCATCGAGGCCCCCTTCGACGGCGTGGTGGGCTTTCGCAATGTCAGCGTCGGTGCCCTCGTCTCCCCGGGCACGGAGCTGGTCACCCTGGACAAGCTGGACATCATGAAGCTCGACTTCACCCTGCCCGAGCTCGCCCTGGGCCAGGTGGCGCCCGGCCTGCCATTGACCGCCACCAGCGGAGCCTATCCCGACACCACCTTCGCGGGCGAGATCGCCACCATCGGCGCGCGCGTCGACCCGGTCAGCCGCAGCGTCACGGTGCGCGCCGCGCTCGACAATCCCGATCACCGCCTGCGGCCCGGCATGCTGATGCGGGTCGTGGTCGAGCGCGCCCCGCGGGAGACCCTGGTGATGCCCGAGTCGGCGTTGATCCCCCAGGGCGAACGTCAGTTCGTGCTGGTGCTGGACGAGACGGACCAGTACCGGGTCGAACGGCGCCAGGTGGTGATCGGTGCCCGCCGTGAGGGCCAGGTGGAGGTGCTCGAGGGACTCGCGGCCGGTGAGCTGGTAGTCGCCCATGGCACCGAGCGGGTCCGCGACGGCCAGCCCACCCGCCTGCTGGGGGTCCTCGATGACGACACCAGCATCCCTGAGCTGCTGCGCCGCGGGCGTGACGATGCAGAGGCCAACGGCTGATGCGCCTCTCCGACGTTTCCGTCCAGCGACCGGTGTTGGCGGTGGTGCTGGCCGCGCTGATCGTGGCCTTCGGGCTGCTCGCCCTGCAGCGCCTGCCGCTGCAGGAATACCCCTCCATCGACCCGCCGGTGGTCGGTATCGACACCCGCTACCCCGGTGCCTCGGCCAGCGTGGTCGAGACACGCATCACCCAGGTGCTGGAAGATCGCATCTCCGGCGTCTCCGGCATCGAGGTGATCTCCTCCTCCAGCGAGGACGGCCGCTCCAGCATCCGCGTGGAGTTCGGCCTGGACATGGACATCGACGCAGCCGCCAACGACATCCGCGACCGCATCTCGGGCTCGCTGGACAACCTGCCCGAGGAAGCGGACCCGCCGGAGGTGCAGAAGGCTGATTCCAGCTCCGATGTGGTGATCTGGCTGTCGCTGTCCGGTGCGGGCTTCTCCATGGCCGAACTCACCGACTATGCCAACCGCTACCTGGTGGACCGCTTCTCGGTGCTCCCCGGGGTCTCCCAGGTCCGCGTCGGCGGGGGACGCGAGTACGCCATGCGGGTGTGGCTGAATGCCGATGCCCTGGCGGCCCGCGACCTGACCGCCGGCGACGTGGAGGATACCCTGCGCGCCGAGAACGTCGAGCTGCCCGGCGGGGCCATCGAGTCGCGCGAGCGCCAGTTCATCGTGCGCCTGCCGCGCAACTTCGCCACCCCCGCGGATTTCCGCCGCCTGGTCCTCGACCAGGGCCGCGACGGCTACCTGGTGCGCCTGGGCGATGTGGCCCGGGTGGAGATCGGTGCCGTGGAGGAGCGCACCATCTTCCGCGGCAACGGGACGCCCATGGTGGGGCTGGGCATGATGAAGCAGTCCACCGCCAATGTGCTGGAGATCTCCGAGGGGGTCCAGGCCGAGATGGCGCGCGTGCAGGACAGCCTGCCCGAGGGCATGTCGCTCTCGCTGAACTTCGACTCCTCGGTGTTCGTGCAGGGCGCCATCACCCAGGTGGTGCAGACCCTGTTCATCGCCATGGGCCTGGTGGTGGTGGCGATCTTCCTGTTCCTCGGCAACCTGCGCACCACCCTGATCCCCGGGGTCACGGTACCCATCGCCCTGATCGGCACCTTCGCCGCCCTGGCAGTGATGGGCTTCACCCTCAACCTGCTGACCCTGCTGGCGCTGGTGCTGGCCATCGGGCTGATCGTCGACGATGCTATCGTGGTGCTGGAGAATATCCACCGGCGCATGCACGACCACGGCGAGACGCCGCTGGTGGCGGCCTTCCGCGGCACCCGCCAGATCGCCTTCGCGGTGATCGCCACCACCCTGGTGCTGATCGCGGTGTTCGTGCCGCTGAGCTTCCTGCAGGGCGACATCGGCCGGCTCTTCTCGGAGTTCGCCCTGACGCTCGCCGCGGCCGTGGCCATCTCCAGCCTGCTGGCGCTGACCCTGACGCCGATGATGGCCTCCAAGATCCTCAAGGCCGACATGCACGAGGGTCGCCTGGCCCACGCCGTGCAGTGGGTGCTGGAACACTCGCGCTGCGTCTACCGCCGGCTGCTCGAGCGGGTCCTCAGGCTGCGCCTGCTGGTACTGGCGCTGTTTCTCGGCATCATCGGCGGCATGGTATGGCTGAATGGCGAGCTGCCCAACGAGTACACCCCCCGGGAGGATCGCGGCAACTTCTGGGTGCTGGTCAACGGACCGCCCGGCGCCACCTACGACTACATGCTCGACTACATGGACGAGATCGAGGCCCGGCTGCTGCCCATGGTCGACACCGGGGAGATCGAGCGCGTGGTGGTCCGCGCGCCGCGCGGCTGGGGCAACATCGAGAACTTCAACGGCGGCTTCGTGATCGTCAACCTGGCCGACTGGGGCAGCCGGCGATCGGCCTGGGCGATCATGGACGAGGTCCGCCAGACGCTCGGCGACCTGCCCGGCGTGCGTGCCTTCCCGGTCATGCGCCAGGGCTTCGGGGCAAGCGTCGAGAAGCCCGTGCAGTTCGTGCTGGGCGGCGGCACCTATGAGCAACTGGCCGAGTGGCGCGATACCCTGATGGCGCACATCCGCGCGGACAATCCGCGCCTGACCGGCCTGGACAGCGACTACGAGGAGAACCAGCCCCAGCTGCGCGTGGACATCGACTACCCCCGCGCCGCCGCTCTGGGGGTCACCGTCACGGAGATCGGCCGAACCCTGGAGACACTGCTGGGCGGGCGCAGCGTGACCCGTTACGTGGACGACGGCGAAGAGTACGACGTGATCCTCGAGGGGGAACCCGGTGCCCGACCCAGCCCTTCCGCCCTGGAGAACATCCGGGTCCGCTCGCAGCGCACCGGCGAGCTGATTCCCCTGGGCAACCTGGTGACACTGCGCGACTTCGCCGGACCCAGCACCCTCAACCGTTTCAACCGCCTGCGCGCCATCACCCTGCAGGCCGACCTGGAAAGCGGCTATCCGCTCGGCGAGGCACTGGCGTACCTGGAGGCCACGGTGGACGAGATCCTGCCGCCCGAGGCCCAGACCGACCTCAAGGGCGCCTCCCGGGACTACCAGGAGGCCAGCGGCGCCACCGGCTTCCTGCTGGGGCTGGGCATCCTGGTGGTCTTCCTGGTACTGGCCGGGCAGTTCGAGAGCTTCGTGCACCCCTTCGTGATCATGCTCACCGTGCCCCTGGCGATCTGCGGTGCCCTGCTGGGGCTCTACCTCACCGGACAGTCGCTGAACATCTACAGCCAGGTGGGGCTGGTGATGCTGGTCGGGCTCGCCGCCAAGAACGGCATCCTGATCGTGGAGTTCGCCAACCAGCTACGCGACCAGGGCATGGACTTCCACGAGGCGCTGGTGGAGGCCGCCGTGACGCGGCTGCGCCCCATCGTGATGACCGCGGTGACCACCATGGCCGGCGCCGTGCCGCTGATCGTCTCCAGCGGCGCCGGCGCCGAGACCCGGCTGGTGATCGGCACCGTGATCCTCTGCGGCCTGGCCGCCGCCACCCTCTTCACCCTCGTCGTCGTCCCGGTGGCCTACGACCTGCTGGCGCGGCGCACCGGCTCACCGGGCGACGTGGCCCGCCGCCTGGAGCGGGAGATGGGTGAGACGCCCGCCGGCTACTGACCAGGCGAGCACTCAGACGACGAAAGCCACCCCGGGGGTGGCCTTCGTCGTTGATGCCGGAATGACGGTTCAGCAGTCGCCGATGCGCCGCCCCTCCATGCTCGTGGTCATGTTGATCTCGCCCGCGGGCGAGTCGACAAGGATATCGACGTTGCCCTCGACGCGCTCGCCGAGGAAGTCCATGCGGCCGACGATGTTGGCCTCACCGCCCTCGGCACGGCAGACCATGCGGTAATCCAGGCCGTCGACCGTGACCTGGTGCGCGAGCAGCTCGCAGCCCTCTTCCTCCTCGATGAAGCTGAACTCCTCATCGTCGATATCGCCCTGGGCGATGCACTCCTGGTGGGTCTCGGTCTGGTCGGGGATCGGCAGGTCACCCCGCACCGAGGTGGTGCTGGTGAACTCCCACTGGCCCGGCTCGATGTTGGGGGATTCGGCAACGGCCGCCAGCGGCAGCGCCAGCAGCAGGCCGGCAAGAAGGGGACGGAATGACATGCGGGAACTCTCCCTGATGATGGGTGGTATGCCACGCCCTCGGCATGGCGCCCAGCATAGCCCAATCGACGCCCGTCCCCCAATCCGGCCCCGCTCGGGACAGACGATGGCGTGGGACCGATACTTAATGCCGGAGCGGAACCTGCCGGCGGCCGAGTAGCCTCACAGCATCTGCGGCAGGAACTGGCTGCGCCGGTCGATGATCTCGCCGGCGACCATGAAGACGCCGTCACCGGTGTAGTGCAGCGTCTCGGGATAGGCGGGCGTCGCCCGGGCACGAGCCGCCACCACCTCCCAGATGAAGAAGTCATGGCGGTCGACCAGGCTGTCGTCGACGAGCCGGCACTCGAAATGGGCATGGCACTCCTCGATCAGCGGCGCCTCCACGGCCCTCGCCGGCGACGCCGTCAGGCCGAAATGATCGAACTTGTCGATCTCGGCGCCGCTGCTGTTGCCGCAGCCGATCACCTCGTCGGTCAAGGCCGTGGTCGGCAGGTTGATGACGCAGGTCCCGCTGCGGCGCACCAGGTCGAAGCTGTGATTGCCGGAGGAGATGACGCAGCCGACCAGGGAAGGCGAGAAGGCCATCACGGTATGCCAGCCCAGGGTCATGATGTTGCGCTCACCCTGCCAGGCCGAGGAGACCAGCACGATGGGGCCCGGCTCGAGGTAACGGCGCACCCGGTCCAGCGGCACATCGACCATATCGACATCATCACGCATCGGTTTCTCTCCCTGGTTTGGAAACGAGAACACCCGCCCCGGCGCCCTTCTCCGTCGGCCCTCCCCCGCTACAGTCTGGCCACCAAGGCACGACCCTGCCAGTGGTCAACTCGATGCCCACGTCCTGCAGCAGGCCATCAATGCCATCGAGCAGGCCAAGCAGGCCCACCCCAGGGTCGGTCTCTATGCGAGCCGGTATTGACACCCCATGGCCTGGCTGGCTATCGTTTTCAAAGCGCCGATTTGAGACTCAGCTTGCGGGCGCTCTACAAATGCCGCTAAAGCGACGCCGGAGGCCCGCTTTAGCACATGCAAAGCGGGTTTTTTGTTGTCTGGCCTTCGGGTCTCCGCCGATTTAAGCACCAACTTGCGGGCGGGATAGAAATGCAGCTAAAGCGGCGTGCGACTCCACTCCCCTGGGTCGGCGCTTGCCGAACCACACCTTCCGAGGCATCACAGGGGAAATGGAGACGATCATGACGCACCTCACCACCGGTCATCACCACCAGGCAAAGGCTGCCGAGACCGACAGCTCTTCCGCATTAGGGGGCGAAACGCTCGCCGCCCTGCTCGACCAGGACGACATCGTGCGCCCGGAGCTTCGCAATGCCGCCATTCTCGGTGCGCAGCGCGCATCACGGGGCTCTCTCCCTGCCGCCCGCAGGTCCCATACGCTGGCGGGGAGGTCGTGACCATGAACCTGCAACAGGAACTGCTCCTTAGAACCCAGCACCTGGCGGACGCCGATGTGCTCCATGGCATGGGCTACACGACGGCCGACGAGACGGCCCTGGCGCAGCTGCACGCCATTCGGGCGAGCCCCTATCTCGGCCTGGAGAAGACGCATCGGGACGCCCGCTACGGCGAGCGCGGCTTTCTCGAGGCACTCTGCCACTGCGCGGGCCTTGACGGGGCCGACTCCCTGGCCGCCATCGAGACCCTGGAGAAGCGACTCGCCGAGGACCGCGCGGCCTTTCGCCATTGGCTGTTCGCCGATACCGACTATGTGCGCGGCCCCGGCACGCCGATCTTCGCCATGGCCTTCACCGAGCACTTCCGCCGGCTGACGTTCCCGCTCGGCTTCTGGCGCCTGCCATGGGAGGAACGTCTGGCTGCCGCCTGCCAGAAGGCCCGCGACCACATGCAGGAGAGCGGCGGCAAGCTGGTCACCTGGGGCGAGATCAAGCGCTACCACTACTGCTACGCGGAGAAGCGCAGCATCGTCATCTCGACAACGGGCGAGGTGATCGGCGAACAGGAGGGCTTCGATCCGCCACGCGCCACCTTCGGGCTGGCAGGCAGCGACGAGAACCTGCCGGATCGGTTCGTGAAGGACGATGAGTAGGCTCAAGGGCTGAACGGGAGGGGAAATATCCCGGAAATAGAAAGAGCCGCTGATGTCTCAGCGGCTCTTTCGATATTCGTGGCGGAGGGGGAGGGATTCGAACCCTCGAAGCCTTTCGGCTTACGCGCTTTCCAGGCGCGCTCCTTCGACCGCTCGGACACCCCTCCGCATTGTGATTCTCGATTCGAGCGACCTCGGCTGCGCCGTGCCTTCTCCTCCAGAACGGCGCACAGCTTATCGACTTAAGTGCGCGATTGCAAGCCGTTTTCCCTTGATCACCCGCTCAGCTCGCGGGCAGCACGGCATAATCACCGCGTGCTTCCAGGCAGAGGGTGTCGCCGCACCAGAGCCGCTGAACCAGGGCGATGCGCCCCTTGCCGCGCTGCTCCAATCGCTCGGCCAGGGCGGCGGGCCCGTCGGCTGCTTCGGGCTCGCAGGTCAGGCAATAGTCGCCGGTCACCGGGGCCATGAAACGCTGATTGGCCTCGGCCACCACCACGTCCCGGGCGAGACCGCGGCGACGCAGCCAGAGGGTAGTCCAGCACCAGCCCAGCAGGGTCGTCTGGGCGGTAAGAGCGCCGCCGAAGCCGGTGCCCTTGTCATTCAGGCTGGGGGTGAGCGAGAGGGACCAGGCCAGGCAATCGCCATCACGGGTCATTTCGCGGATGCCCAGTGAGGGGACCATGGGGATCGCCTCGCCCAGCCAGGCGAGAAACGTGGCCATGTCGTCCTCGCCGCCGGCGGCAGGCAGCGGCAAACGCGGGTGGGGAACGCCGATCTGTCGCATACTCAGTCCCAGCGCTCCACGAAGGCCTCGATGTCATGCTCCGGCAGCGGCTTGTGGCGACCACCCAGCGTGCCCAGGTAGAGGAAGGCCACCACCTCGTCCTCCTCGCCAAGCCCCAGGCCCTTGCGCACCGTGGGGTCGAAGGCGTACTTGCCGCTGCGCCACATGGCGCCGAGCCCCTGGGCGTGGGCGGCGAGCAGGATGCCGTGGGCTGCACAGCCGGCGGAGATCACCTGTTCGATCTTCGGCACCTTGGGGATATCGGGCGTGATCTTGGCGATCACCGCGATGATCATCGGAGCGCGCCGCGGCTTCTTGCGCGCCGCGTCGAGGGCCGCGTCGCCCACGTGGGGATCCTCGCGGAACTCCGCCTCGGCGAACAGCTCGCCGAGACGCGAGAGGCCCTCGCCGGAGAACTCGATGAAGCGCCAGGGACGCAGCTCCTTGTGATCCGGCGCCCGCAGGGCCGCCCGGTAGATCGCCTCCAGCTGCTCGGGGCTCGGCGGCGGGCCCATTAGCTTGCCCATGGAGCTGCGTTCGTGCAGCAGCGTCATCGCATCCATGTTGCTCTCCTGTTCAGGTTCTAGCGGCACTCGAGGCTAAGTCCGAAAACTGCCTGCGCTCGGCCATACGGCGTTAAAAATTGGCTCAAAGTACTCATTTACACCGCGTAAACTCCGTCTTTTCGCCATTTTTTGCCTTGTCTGACCTTCGCTCGCCGACTTTTCAGACCAAGCCTACCCAAGCGGCTACTGCCGCGCCAGCCGCAGCGGCTCGGGCGGGCGCTCGCCGGGGGTGGCACGCCAGGGGCTGATGTCCAGCCCGCCGCGGCGCACATAGCGGGCCAGCACCAGCAGTCGCTGCGGCCGGGCGCGGGCCATCAGGTCCATGAAGATGTGCTCCACGCAGTGCTCGTGGAAGTCCTGGTGCTGGCGATAGCCGATCAGGTAGCGCAAGAGCCCCTCGCGATCGAGTCGTTGGCCCCGGTAGCGAATCAGCACGCTGCCCCAGTCGGGCTGGCCGGTGACCGGGCAGTTGGACTTCAGCAGGTGGGAGTGAAGCGTCTCCTCGACGATCGCCTCATCGCTCACTCGCAGGTGCTCGGCGCTGGGCGTGTAGTCCGTGACCTCGATGTCCAGGTCGTCCAGGTATTCGCCGGGCAGGCGACGCGGCGAGAGCGCCTCGTCGTCGATGTCGAACAGCACGACGGAGACCGGCGCACCGGCGGCCACCGCCAGGTCGTGCTCCAGGATATCGATGACCGCCTGGCGACTCTCGACGCGAGTCTGGTTGAAGCTATTGAGGTAGAGCTTCCAGGACTTCGACTCGATCAGGTTCGGCGAGTCTGCCGGCAGGCGGAAGCGCGCCACGGCGACCCGCGGCTTGCCGCGAGCATTGAGCCAGGAGACCTCGAAGGCGTGCCACTCGTCCTCGCCGACGAAGGGCAGTGCGCCCTCCTCGATGCCCAGCGGCGCGCGATTGGCGGCGCGGGGGATGGGAAAGAGCAGCCCGGCGTCATAGTGCGCCGGGTAGGCGGCCTCGCGCCCCAGGGGGGCATGCGCGAGGGTGTCGGGACGATGGTGGCTCATGAGCGAATCCCCTTGCCATGCTCCAGCATCCACAGCGCCAGCCCGAAGAGCACGCTGATGAAAGCCAGGATAGCGGCCAGCGCCCAGCCCACGGGGATGTCCGAGACGCCGAGGAAACCGTAGCGGAAGACGTTGACCATGTAGAGGATGGGATTGAGCATCGACACGCCCTGCCAGAAGCTCGGCAACAGCGAGATGGAATAGAACACCCCGCCCAGATAGGTCAAGGGCGTGAGAATGAAGGTCGGCACGATGGAGATGTCGTCGAACTTCTTGCCTAGCAGGGCGTTGATGAAGCCGCCGATGGCGAACAGCGCCGCGGTAAGCACCACCACGAACACCGTCAGCAGCGGGTGCGCGACCTCGAGCCGGGTGAAGAACAGCGACACCCCGGTGACGATCAGCCCCACGCCGAGGCCGCGGGCCATGCCGCCCAGCACGAAGCCGGTGAGGATCACCCAGTTGGGCATCGGCGAGACCATCATCTCCTCGATGGAGCGCTGGAACTTGTTCGAGAAGAAGGATGATGCCACGTTGGAGTAGCTGTTGGTGATCACCGCCATCATGATCAGCCCCGGGACGATGAAGTCCATGTAGCTGTAGCCATCCATCTCGCCGATCCGCGAGCCGATCAGGTTGCCGAAGATGATAAAGTACATGGTCATGGTGATCGACGGCGGCAGCAGGGTCTGCGGCCAGATCCGCGTGAAGCGCTTGACCTCCTTGTGCACCAGGGTCCAGAGGGCGATGGCGATCTGGGTCGGATTCATGCGCGCGCCTCCGTTGCCTCGGCCGCCGCCTTGTTGCTGTTACCCTGCTCCACCATGGAGACAAACATCTCCTCGAGCCGGTTGGCGCGGTTGCGCATCGACATCACCTGCATGCCCTGCTCGCTGAGCGCCGCGAAGACGTCGTTGAGGCGCTGGCCGCGATGCACCACCACCGCCAGCTGGGCATCGTCCACGCGGTTGATCTCGAAGCCCTCGACCTCGGGGGCCGCCTCCACCGGATGGGCGAGGTCGAACAGGAAGGTCTCGGTATCGAGCTCGGCGAGCAGCTGCCGCACGCTGGTGTCCCGGATGATCTCGCCGTGGTTGATGATGCCCACGCGGCGGCAGAGGCTCTCGGCCTCTTCGAGGTAGTGGGTGGTGAGGATGATGGTGGTGCCCTCGTCGCGATTGATGCGGCGCATGTACTCCCACATGCTGCGGCGCAGCTCGATGTCCACGCCGGCGGTGGGCTCGTCGAGGATCAGCAGCCTCGGGCGATGCATCAGCGCGCGGGCGATCATCAGCCGGCGCTTCATGCCGCCGGAGAGCATGCGGGCGCTGCCGTTGCGCTTGTCCCACAGACTCAGGTCGCGGAGCAGTTCCTCGGCCCGCGGCAGTGCCTCGCGACGCGACATGCCGTAGTAGCCGGCCTGGGCCAACACGATATCGATGACCTTCTCGAACTGGCTGAAGTTGAACTCCTGAGGCACCACGCCGAGGTGGTACTTGGCACGGGCGAAATCCCGGTCGATATCGGTACCGAAGATCGCGACGCGGCCCGCCGTCTTCTGCACCAGCGAGCAGACCACGCCCAGGATGGTCGACTTGCCGGCGCCATTGGGCCCGAGCAGGGCATAGAAGTCGCCTTCGGCGACGTCGAGGTCGATGCCCTTCAGGGCCTGGAAGCCATTGCCATAGACCTTGGTCAGGCCACGGATGGACAGTGCCGGTTCGGCCATGTGCGATCCCGTCAGAGAGAAATGGAAGTCGTCGCGAGAACCCCGTGAGATGGGGATGGCCCGGGAAACTTCAAGGTTCGCCCTCCCAGCCCGGCAGCGAGAACTCCTCCTGCAGGTGGCGAAGCTCGGGCTGGTGCAGGGCCGCGATGCGCTCGGCCAGGTCGGCGCCCCTGGCCAGCAGGTGCACCTCCATGCGGCGCCGATCCGCCCGCCCGGGGCGGCGCTCCACCAGGCCCGCCTCCTCGCAGCGCCCGACCAGAGCCACGGTGCCATGGTGCTTGGCCTGCAGCCGCTCGGCCAGCTCCCCCACGCTCGCCCACTCGCGCCCCGCGAAGCCCTTCAGATGCAGCAGCAACTGATACTGCAAGGGGGTGAGGCCATGGTCACGACAGATGTCCTCGCCCTGGCGCAGGAAGCAGCGCAGCCGGTAACGGAAGTGCGACAGGCGCTCGAAGTCCTGCTTGGTCAGGGGCTCGGGGCACGGATCGAGGTCTCGGGACATGGTGGACTCCTTGACAGCGGGCAACACGAGGACTAATACGTATCATAACATGATACAAAACACCGAGCCTGACCACGAGGTGCCCCATGAATGCCATAACCCTCTTCCGCCTGCCCTTCTCGCGCACTACGGGCTGGAAGGAGCTCCAGCAGCGGCGGATCCCGATCCCGAGCCTGGCCTGGCTGGTGGTCCTGCCGATGTCGCTGCTCCCCCCGCTGATGCTCTACTACGCCGGCACCCACTACGGTGACGGCTTCGTCACCGGCTTCGCCGAACGCCCCTGGCGCTTCATTACCACCATCCTCTTCCTGGCCGAGTTGCTGACCTTCTTCGTCATGGGCTGGCTGATCCACGCCGTGGTCAACGGCCAGGAGGAACTGTCGATCGACTACCACGATGCCTACCTGCTGGCCGCCATGGCCCCGCTGCCGCTGTGGAGCGCCTCGCTGGTGCTGTTCGTCCCCAGCCTGCTGCTCAATGCGCTGGCCGTGCTGGTGGCTCTGGGTATCTCATGCAGCCTGATCTACCACGGCCTGCAGGGGCTGTGTCGACGCGGGGATGACGACATGGTGGCCCAGTCGGCGACCTATACCATCATGGCGGCCGGCGTACTGGCGTGGGGCGTGCTGATGGCCGCGGTCTGGGCATACTGATCCGCCCACCTGGAGCGATGGCAGGAAGGGAGTGACATGCTTACGAAGTGGCGTCCCATAGGGGGTTCGAACCCCTGTTACCGCCGTGAAAGGGCGGTGTCCTAGGCCACTAGACGAATGGGACGTATTGGTGCTGCTTGGAGCGGGAAACGAGATTCGAACTCGCGACCCTCGCCTTGGCAAGGCGATGCTCTACCACTGAGCTATTCCCGCAGGTCTCGCGCTGTCAATACCGGAAGTGGCGTCCCATAGGGGGTTCGAACCCCTGTTACCGCCGTGAAAGGGCGGTGTCCTGGACCACTAGACGAATGGGACACATGGAGCGGGAAACGAGATTTGACCGGGCTGGCGCTCCAGCTCGTGAGCCGAGCCTTGGCCTGATCAAATACGCTACCCAATTCAAATGGAGCGGGAAACGAGATTCGAACTCGCGACCCTCGCCTTGGCAAGGCGATGCTCTACCACTGAGCTATTCCCGCACTCCGGTACCTGATGAGTCGAGTGGCGTCCCATAGGGGGTTCGAACCCCTGTTACCGCCGTGAAAGGGCGGTGTCCTGGACCACTAGACGAATGGGACGCAATGTCTCGCCTCGTCGAGGTGCGGCGAATATTACCCAGCACCCGGGAAGCTGTCAAGCGGGTATCGCCGGGCGTTGATATCGCGTTGCCGATCCTGCCGCGCAACTGGAAACACCCGCCCGTGTTGATGTCAGAATGGAGGTGACGCGTGCCGGGCCTGCACCCGGCTCCATGACGAGGAGAGAGGCCATGCGCAGCAAGATCCAGAAGAGCGATGCCGAATGGCAGCAGCAGCTGACGCCAGAACAGTACCGCGTCACCCGCGAGAAAGGCACCGAGCCGCCCTTCAGCGGCCGCTACCACGTGAGTGACGAGCACGGCATCTACCACTGCGTCTGCTGCAACGCCCCGCTGTTCGAGAACGAGCACAAGTTCGACGCCGGCTGCGGCTGGCCCAGCTTCGACCGCCCCTTCACCCCGGGCTGCGTGACGGAACAGACCGATACCAGCCAGGGCATGCAGCGCAACGAGGTGACCTGCGCACGCTGCGACGCCCATCTCGGCCATGTGTTCCCCGATGGCCCGCAGGCGACCACCGGGCTGCGCTACTGCATCAATTCGGTGGCGATCCAGTTCCACGCCGGGGAGTAGACCCCGGCCCGCCACCGCCCGCCCCTGACACGGCCGGCCATCTGCTATGATGGGCGGCCGTTTTCATACATGCTCATGCAGGAGAGGCGCGATGCTCGGCTGGTACCCGGGACACATGAACAAGGCGCGCCGGCAGATCCTCGAGGCGCTGCCGGAGATCGACGTGGTGATCGAGGTGCTCGACGCCCGCCTGCCCTACTCCAGCGCCAACCCCATGCTGGCCGAGCTGACCCGCCACAAGCCGGTATTGAAGATCCTCTCACGGGCCGACCTGGCCGACCCCGAGCGTACCCGCGAGTGGACGGCCTTCTTCGACGCCCAGGACGACACGCGGGCCCTGGCGGTGACCACCACCCAGGCGCGCGAGCTCAAGCGCATTCCCAAACTTTGCCATGAGCTGGCCGGCCAGGTACGTGCGGACCGCGACGTGCGGGTGATGGTCATGGGCATTCCCAACGTGGGCAAGTCGACCCTGATCAACGGCCTGGCCGGGCGCACCATCGCCAAGACCGGCAACGAGCCGGCGGTGACCAAGCGCCAGCAGAAGGTGCGCATCGGCGGCCGCGTGGCACTGATCGATACCCCCGGGGTGCTGTGGCCCAAGATCGAGGACCAGGCCAGCGCCCATCGCCTGGCCGCCAGCGGCGCCATCCGTGACACCGCCATCGACTACGTGGAGGTCGCCGTGGTCGCCGCCGCCGAACTGGCCAGGCGCTACCCCGAGGCCCTCAAGGCACGCTACAAGCTCAAGACCCTGCCCGAGTACGCCCCCCACCCCGAGGCCGACCGGGTCGAGTCCGATGGCCCGGTGCGGATCGACCTGCTCGCGCTGGCCGGCTTCGACGGCCATGCGATACTCGCCGAGATCGCCGCCAAGCGTGGCGGGCTGCGCCCCGGTGGCGAGGTCGACCTGCACCGCGGTGCCGAGGTGCTGCTCCACGAACTGCGTGACGGCAAGCTGGGCCGGTTGACCCTGGAGACGCCGGCGGACATCCCGCCCGAGCCCGACGCCACCGACGCAGTTGGTGGCAGCGGTGCCGAGCCCGCATAATCACCGGCATCAATGCCCCGAGACGACGCCCGCCCCGGCAGAGGCGGCACACCGACATCACTGGATCTCAGCGCCCATGGACACTCCCCCGATCAGGAAATCGCACAAGCTCGAGAACGTCTGCTACGACATCCGCGGACCGGTGCTCGAGCACGCCAAGCGGCTGGAAGAGGAAGGCCAGCGCGTCCTCAAGCTGAACATCGGCAACCCCGCCCCCTTCGGCTTCGAGGCGCCGGAGGAGATCCTCCAGGACGTGATGCGCAACCTGCCCACTGCCCAGGGTTACTGCGACTCCAAGGGGCTCTACTCAGCGCGCAAGGCGATCATGCAGGAGTGCCAACGCAAGGAGATTCCCGGCGTCGGCATCGAGGACATCTACATCGGCAACGGCGTCTCCGAGCTGATCGTCATGACCATGCAGGCGCTGCTCAACGATGGCGACGAGGTGCTGATCCCGGCCCCGGACTACCCGCTGTGGACCGCGGCGGCCAACCTCTCTGGCGGCCATGCCGTGCACTACCTGTGCGACGAGCAGGCCGACTGGGCGCCGGACATGGCCGACATCCGCGCCAAGCTCACCGCCCACACCCGGGCGATCGTGATCATCAACCCCAACAATCCCACCGGCGCCGTCTACCCGCCGGCGGTGGTGCGCGAGCTGCTGGAGATCGCCCGGGAACACGACCTGGTGGTGTTCTCCGATGAGATCTACGACAAGATCCTCTACGACGGGGTCGAGCATGTCTCCACCGGGGCGCTGGCCGGCGAGGACCAGCTGGTGGTGACCATGAACGGGCTCTCCAAGAGCTACCGCTGCGCCGGTTTCCGCTCGGGCTGGATGATCCTCTCGGGCCAGATCGCCAAGCAGCGTGCCGAGGACTTCATCCAGGGGCTGACCATGCTGGCCTCGATGCGCCTGTGCGCCAACGTCCCGGCCCAGCACGCCATCCAGACCGCCCTGGGCGGCTACCAGTCGATCAACGACCTGATCCTGCCCGGTGGACGTCTGCTAGCCCAGCGCGACATCACCGTCGAGAAGCTCAATGCCATCCCCGGGGTCAGCTGCACCCGACCCAAGGGAGCCCTCTACGCCTTCCCGCGACTCGACCCCAAGGTGTTCAACATCCGGGACGACCAGCAGCTGGTGCTCGACCTGCTGCTGCAGGAGAAGATCCTGCTGGTGCAGGGCACGGCCTTCAACTGGCCCAACCCCGACCATGTGCGCATCGTCACCCTGCCCTGGGCCAACCAGCTCGAGGACGCCCTGGACCGTTTCGCCCGCTTCCTGTCGCGCTACCGCCAGTAGGCCGGGGGCATGCCCTGCTGCCCGCCGCTTGAAACCCGGCGGGCAAGCGCGTATCTAAGCAACAGCTTGTGCAGGCCGCGCAGCGCGGCGCCCCCTTCCCGACGACTGGAGATTGCCGGCAATGATGAGAATCCTGCTCTTCCTGGGCACCAACCTGGCCGTGATCGTGGTGGCCAGCATCACCCTGCGCCTGCTGGGGGTGGAGGGCTACCTGACCGAACAGGGCATGAACTTCAATGCCCTGCTGATCTTCTGCTTCATCTTCGGCATGGCCGGATCCATGGTCTCGCTGTTCATCTCCAAGTGGATGGCCAAGCGCAGCACCGGCACCGTGATCATCGAGTCGCCCTCCAACGCCACCGAGAAGTGGCTGGTGGATACCGTGGCGGAACTGGCCCGCGAGGCCGGCATCAAGACGCCGGAAGTGGGCATCTTCCCGGCCCAGCAATCCAACGCCTTCGCCACTGGCTGGAACAAGGACGACGCCCTGGTGGCGGTCTCCGCCGGCCTGCTCAACCGCATGCGCCCGGAAGAGGTGCGCGCGGTGCTGGCCCACGAGATCGGCCACGTGGCCAACGGCGACATGGTCACCCTGGCGCTGATCCAGGGCGTGCTCAACACCTTCGTGATGTTCTTTGCGCGGGTGGTCGCCCAGCTGGTCGACGGCTTCATGAGGAGCCGCAGCGACGGCGAGGGGGGCCTGGGCTTCATGGGCTACTTCGCGGTGGTAATCGTCGCCGAAATCGTCTTCGGGCTGATCGCCTCGGCGATCGTCGCATGGTTCTCGCGCTTCCGGGAGTATCGTGCGGACAGCGCCGGCGCCCACCTTGCCGGCAGCGGGGCCATGATCAATGCCCTGGCCCGCCTCAAGGCCGAGACCGAGATGCCGGACCAGATGCCGGACACCCTGCGGGCCATGGCCATCACCAAGGGCCAGACGCGCTCACTGATGGAGAAGCTGTTCGCCAGCCACCCGCCACTGGATGATCGCATCCGTGCGTTGAAGGAAGCGGCCTACCGGCAGTAACCCCCTGCCAGCCAATACGCAAGCGGGCCCGCCAACCGGCGGGCCCGCTGTCGTTTGTCGCCCCATCGTCGTCAGGCGATGGCGACCCGGAAGCCTGCGCCTCTCAGCAGCGGCGCGAGCTCCCATGCCCCCTCGCGAAGCTCGATGTCGAGGGTCGCGAACTCCCGACGCAGCGGGTAGCCCGCCCGGCAGGCATCGAAGCCCTTCGCCATGCCCTGGCGACGCGCCTCGCGGTACAGGCTGTCGTGGTCACGCCGCACGTCATACACGCTGCGCAGGCACAGGCGTAGCGCCTCCTCGGGGCCAAGGCCGCCGTCCAGGACCAGACGCGTGACGGGGGGCGGGGGCGCGAGGTCGGCCAACGTCAGGCGCGCCGGCAGGCCGGCATGCTGGGCCAGGGCGCGATAGATCCGGTGGGTGCCGCGCAGCTTGCCGTCCAAGCTGTAGCCGGCGACATGCGGCGTGGCGATGGCGGCGAGATCCGCCAGGCCGCTGTCGATGGCGGGCTCGTGCGCCCAGACATCGAGCACCGCGGTGACATCGCCCTGCCCCGCCAGCCGCTGTCGCAGCGCCTGGCCATCCACGCAATCGCCGCGTCCGGCGTTGAGCAGCACGCTGCCCGGGGCCAGGGCGGCGATACGCTGGGCATCGAGCAGGTGGTGCGTGGGGTGAGGCCCCTCGGTCACCAGCGGGGTATGCAGGCAGAGCACGTCGCATTCGCCGATCAGGGTGTCGAGCTCTACGAAGCCGGCCAGCCCCTCGGCGCCTTCCGCCTCGACGCTCTCTGCTTCAACCCTGGGCGGATCGCAGGCCAGGCAGTCGACGCCCATCGCCGAGAGACGCTCGAGCAGTCGCCCGCCCACGTTGCCCACGCCGACGATGCCCACGCGGCACTCGGCCAGCCGCCAGCCCTGGCGCTCGGCCAGGGTCGCCAGGCTGCCCAGCACGTAGTCCACCACCGCCTCGGCATTGCAGCCCGGGGCGCTGGCGAAGGCGATGGCCCGCTCGGCCAGGGCCCGCTCGTCCACGTGATCGGTGCCGATGGTGCAGGTGCCGACGAAGCGCAGCCGGGAAGCACGGGCCAGCAGGGCCTCGTCGACGCGGGTGATGGAGCGCACCACCAGGGCATCGGCCTCGCGCAGCGCGTCGGCATCGATCTCGCGCCCCGGTAGGCGGATCACCTCGCCCAGTTCCCCGAAGCAGGTCTGCGCGGCGGGCACGTTGGCGTCGACGACGATTTTCATGGCTGAACTGACTCCCGGTTGGCTGGTGATACGACTTGTTCAGTGTGCCCAAGCCCTTACAATAGCGCCAAATGCCACTCGCGCGCCGCGGCCTGCGGCGCCCTCCACCTCGGGAGCTGCCGTGATCGTCCGCTGGGAAACCGACCATGACTATGTGCTGGTGCATGTCCATCGGGACATGTTCGGCGACTGGATCTTCAGCCGTGCCTGGGGGCAGATCGGCACCCAATTCGGCGGCCTGAAGCATCGCCTGGCCGATGACCACGTCCAGGCGATGATGTGGCTGGCCGACGAGACCACCATCCTGTCCTCGCGGGGCTTTCGCAAGGTGCTGGAAGTGGAGGACGAGAGCGCCGAGGGACGCGACGCCGTCAGCCAGCTCTCGCTGCTGGAGCCTTAAGCTGGAAGCTGGAAGCTGGAAAGGCAGCTTACTGCCGACTCATCCGCCGACAAGGTACTTCTTCAAGCTTCCAGGCGCGAAGCGCCGCTCTTCCGGCTTCCAGCTCCGGGCGCAGCCCGGGTCATCCCAGATAGCGCCGGCCGCCGCGCAGGGTCGCGCCCTTCGCCGCCCTCTTCGTCACCCCGGGCGACGTCTCG
This sequence comes from Halomonas sp. 11-S5, assembly GCF_029889825.1. NCBI lineage: Bacteria > Pseudomonadati > Pseudomonadota > Gammaproteobacteria > Oceanospirillales > Halomonadaceae > Halomonas > Halomonas sp. 11-S5. The sequence continues at coordinate 104,904 of NZ_JARANW010000007.1, read as the reverse complement.
CCACTGAGCGGCTTCTGCAGCTGCTGCCAGGCCGTCTCGTCCAGCCAGCCCCTGGCCGCCAGCCAGTCGGCCAGGCGGTCGGGCTCCATGCCGCGATCCAGCTCCTGCCCCGCCTCGTCCACCAGGACCGGGATACGGACCCCGTAGCGCGCGACCAGCCCCTCGTCCTCGCTGATCTCGACCCGCTCCAGCCGATACGGCACGGCGCAGAGAGTCACGAGCAACGCCTCCAGCTGCTCGCAGAGATGACAGCCCAGGGTGGTGTAGAGGCTCAACCGAATCACGACGCCTCCCGATGACGGATCAGGAAGCCGTGGTGCAGGTCCGGGCGACGCTGGCCGGAGAGAGAGTGGATCGAACGCTTCATGCCGAGGCCTCCCGGTGGCGGATCAGGAACACATGGTGCAGGTCGGGGCGGCGTTGAAAGTCAGGATCGAACGTCTTCGCCGAGATATCCTCCACCCGGAACGGCTCGGCGAGGTCCGCATCCAGCGTGAAGCGCCGCTGGTTGTTGGAGAATACCAGGGTCCCCCCCGGCGCCAGGCGCGCCATGGCCAGGCGCACCAAGCGGCCGTGGTCGCGCTGGACATCCAGGGTATCGGCCATCTTCTTGGAATTGGAGAATGTTGGCGGATCCAGGAAGATCAGGTCGAACTCGCCGCCGGCGGTCTCCAACCAGCGCAGGCAGTCGTCGCGCACCACCCGATGGCGTCCCGGGTCGAGCCGGTTGAGGGCGAAGTTGTCCCGGGCCCACTCCAGGTAGGTGTTGGAGAGGTCGACGCTGACGCTCTCGCTGGCCCCGCCGGCCGGCTCCGTGCCCTCTTTCTGTGACCCCAGGGCGGCCTGAACCGTGGCGGCCCCGGTATAGCAGAAGAGGTTGAGGAAACGCTTGCCGGGGGCCATCTCGCCAAGCAGGCGCCGTACCGGGCGATGGTCGAGAAACAGGCCGGTGTCCAGGTAGTCGCGCAGGTTGACCCACAGCCGCGCCCGACCCTCGTGCACCTCGAAGCGCTCACCACTGGCCGCCTGCTTGTGGTACTGCGCCTTGCCGCTCTGTCGCTCGCGACGCTTGACCACGACCTTACCGGGGTCGACACCGAGCACGTCGGGAATCACGCCCAGCGCCTCGAACAGCCGCTTCTGGGCCTGGGCGGCATCGACGGTTTTCGGTGCCGCATACTCCTGGACGTGCACCCGGTCGCCGTAGAGGTCGATGGCCAGGGCATACTCGGGCATGTCGGCATCATAGAGCCGGTAGCAGCTCTCGCCGCTCTTCTTCAGCCACTTCTTCAGCCGCCGGCGGTTCTTCTCCAGGCGGTTGGCGAACATCTGCGCCCCCTCGGAGCGCGCGGAGACGGCCTCCCCGGAGGGCGACTCCTCCGCCTCGGGAATCGCCATCAGCAGCAGCTTCGCCTCCAGCGGGCCGTTGCGCAGCGAGTACTGCTTGTGGGCTCGCAGCCCGATGCGATGTCCGAGGTCAGGGTTGGCGGTAAAGACCGCCAGCTGCCAGCCAGGGAAGGCCTGCTTGACCCGCTCGCCGAGCTGGCCGTAGAGGCGCACCAGTTCGGGAAGCTCGCCGAGGCGCTCGCCGTAGGGCGGGTTGGTGATCACCAGCCCGCGGTGAGTGTCGGGCAGCCCCTCGGGGCGCGCGAGCCCGGCCAGGGAGGCCCCCTCGAGCTCGATCAGCGCCGGCACGCCGGCACGCATGGCGTTGGCCTTCGCCGCGGCCAGTGCCGGGGGGCTCTCGTCGACGCCGTAAAGCCGCGAGCGGCAGCGCTTGCGCCCGATGCTGGCCCGTGCCTCGGCCTCGCGCTTGAGCTCCCGCCAGCAGCGCTCGTCGTGGCCGACCCAGCCGTGAAAGCCGAAGCGCTCCCGGGCGAGGCCGGGGGCGATGTCGGCGGCCATCAGGGCGGCCTCGATCAGCAGGGTGCCGGCACCGCACAGCGGGTCGACCAGCGGTGCCCACTCCCGGGCCAGCGCCGGCCAGCCGGCGCGCACCAGCAGGGCAGCGGCCAGGTTCTCCTTGAGTGGCGCATGGCCCACGTCGCGGCGATAGCCACGGCGGTGGAGGCTGTCGCCCGAGAGGTCCACGCCCAGGGTCAGCCGTCCACGGTGCAGGTGGGCATAGAGGCGCAGGTCCGGCTGCCGGGTATCGACGTCGGGCCGCGGCCGGCCCTCGGCATGGAGGCGGTCGACCACGCCGTCCTTGACGGTCTGCGCACCGAAGCGGGTGTGGCGGATCGCCTCGGCGCGGCCGTGGAAGTCCACCGCCAGGGTCGCGCCCGGCGCGAGGTGGCGCCGCCAGTCGATGGCCGCGGCGGCGGCACGCAGCGCCTCGGGGGTCTCGATGCCCTCCTCCTGCGCCAGGCAGAGCACCAGCCGGTTGGCCAGCCGCGACCAGAGGCAGATGCGGTAGGCGCTCTCGAGGCTCGCGCGCAGGTGGACCCCGGCCACCGTGGTCTTGCCGGGGACGGCACCCAGGGCGGCCAGCTCGTCGGCCAGCAGCAGCTCGATGCCCCGCGGGCAGGTGGCCAGAAGATCGAGTGAATCAGGGGAGTGCAGTTCAGTCATGACATATCCATCGGCGTGGGGCCTAGCCGGGGTGAAGGCGTGACGGGCAAGTGAACGCCTTGTTACAAATCATCGGTCGACAATCGTCGTCATCCTGGGCTATCAATGAGTGAGTAGCTACTGAATGACGCATGCGTTCTGTCAGCGGGCCTCGAGTCGTCGTGCAGCACGGAGTTGCCGCAGAGACCGATGTCGCCCGGGCAACATGAGTCCGGTCTCGAGACCGGGTTCTGATCGGTACCTTCATCAAGAGGTAGTCCAATGAAACGACAGAAACGTGATCGCTTCCAGCGTGCCTATGTTCATGGGTACAAGGCGGGTCTCTCAGGTCGTTCCCGCGATGACTGTCCAAGTCAGGAAATCAATCTACGCGAGTACTGGATGAGCGGTTGGCGTGAAGGTCGTGGGGATCAATGGTCCGGCATGACGGGAGTCTCCGGCATTCACAAGAACCCCATGGTGATGTGACCCCCGCATTCACCGGGTCATCAGCCCATCGTCAGAGGTGTTGACGAACATATCAAGCCCATGGCCATGCCATGGGCTTTTTAGTGGCCGCCCGCCGGCCCCTCACTGCCCGGCGAAACGGGCCTGCAGCGCCCGGGCACACTCCCCCACCAGCGCCGGCCCGCGATAGATGAAGCCCGAATAGAGCTGCACCAGGTCGGCGCCGGCCGCCACCTTGGCCACCGCCGCCTCGCCGCTGTCGATGCCGCCCACGCCGATGATCGGCATGCCGGGAAGCCGGCGGCGCAGTTCGCGGATGACTGTGTTCGACGGCTCGAATACCGGCCGCCCGGAGAGCCCGCCCTGCTCGTCGGCATGCACAAGCCCCGCCACCGCCTCGCGGGAGACGGTGGTGTTGGTGGCGATCACCGCGTCGATGGCATTCGCCTCGAGGGTGCGGGCCACCAGGCCGACCTCCTCGGGGCTCATGTCGGGGGCGATCTTCACCGCCAGGGGGACACGGCGACCGGACGAGGCGTCGAGCCGGTTCCCCTCCTCGCGCAGGGCACCGAGCAGCGCATCCAGGTGCTCGCCGAACTGGAGGTTGCGCAGCCCCGGGGTATTGGGCGAGGAGAGGTTCACCGTGATGTAGTGCGCCTGGCCATGTACCTTGCGCAGGCAGGTCAGGTAGTCGTCCACCGCCTGCTCCACCGGGGTGGTAAGGTTCTTGCCGATGTTGATGCCGATCACCCCGTCGTAGCGGCTCGCCCTGACACGGGCGACCAGGTGATCCACCCCGGCATTGTTGAAGCCCATGCGGTTGATGATGGCGCCGGCCTCGGGCAGGCGGAACAGCCGCGGCCGGGGGTTGCCGTCCTGGGGCCGGGGGGTCACCGTGCCCACCTCGACGAAACCGAAGCCCAGCGCGCCCAGGGCATCCAGGTGGTCGGCGTTCTTGTCCAGCCCGGCGGCCAGGCCCACTCGGTTGGGAAAGCGCAGCCCCATCAGCTCCACCGGGTCCTCGACCCGCCCGCCGCCGAGTCGCTCAGCCAGGCCCAGGCGATCGGCTAGGTCGAGCCCCTTCAGGGCGACTCCGTGGGCGGTCTCGGCGTCCAGGCGAAACAGCAGCGAACGGGCGAGCGAATACATGGCGACTCCGGGCAAGGGGGGCGGACGGGGCCGCAGAGTATAGCAGTGCCGCGGGCGGGACACGACGCCGACGCCTCGCCAGGCGCCCGACGACCTGCGGCCCCGCAGCGGCAGCCAGGGGGAGTTCTGTGATCTACTGTAGGCAACGTCGCGGCGATCACGGCCGGGTGGGCCGTGCAGCCTAACAAGCCAGGGAGATCCATATGGCCGATACCACCGAAACCCTCGAGGACCGCCTGTCCCGCATTCACCGGGCGCTGAGTGACGAGCGTCTCGATGCCGTCGACGACGTCCTGGCCGACCTGGAGCCGGCGGAGGTCGCCCTGCTGCTGGAGTCGCTGCCCCCGGCGGCGCGCATCAAGCTGTGGGAGCGGGTACCGGGCGAGGTCGACGGCGAGGTCCTGCTTCACGTGCACGACGAGGTGCGCAGCACCCTGCTCGATGACATGGACCCTGCCGAGATCGTGGCCGCCACCTCGGGTCTCGATACCACGGACCTCGCCGAGATCTTCGAGGACCTGCCCCAGCAGGTGGCCGAGGACATGCTGCGCTCGATGGACGAGCTGCAGCGCAGCCGGCTGCAGGAGACGCTCTCCTTCGAGGAGGATAGCGCCGGCCGCCTGATGCGCATCGACACCATCGCCGTACGCGCCGACGTCAGCCTGGAGACGGTCAAGCGCTTCCTGCGCTGGAAGGAGACGGTGCCCGACAACACCCATGCGCTGATGGTCGTCGACCGCAACGGCTTTTTCGTCGGAGTGCTGCCGCTGGCTCGCCTGGTGTCCAACGACCCCGAGATGGCCGTCGCCGACCTGATGGACCACGAGGTGGACAGCATCCAGGTGACCATGCACTCCCGTGACGTGGCCACCCTCTTCCAGACCCACGACCTGGTCTCCGCGCCGGTGGTCGACGAGACCGGCCTTCTGCTCGGGCGCATCGTCATCGACGATATCGTCGACGTGATCCGCGAGAACTCCGAGCAGGCGCTGATGAACATGGCCGGCCTGGACGAGGAGGAAGACCTCTTCGCGCCGGTGATGCCCAGCGCCAAGCGACGCGCCGTATGGCTGGGCATCAACCTGCTCACCGCCTTCCTGGCCTCCTGGGTCATCGGCCGCTTCGAGGATGCCCTGGACAAGATCGTGGCCCTCGCGGTGCTGATGCCCATCGTCGCCAGCATGGGCGGCATCGCCGGCAGCCAGACCCTGACCCTGGCGATCCGCGGCCTGGCCCTGGGCCAGATCAGTCGCACCAACAGCAGCTGGCTGCTGCGCAAGGAGATCGGCATCGCCGCCCTCAACGGCGTGCTCTGGTCGCTGGTGGTGGCCGTGCTCGCGGTGCTGTGGTTCGACAGCATCGCCATCGGCGTCATCATCGCCGCGGCACTCGTGATCAACATGCTGGCCGCCGGCATCGCCGGCATCGTCATCCCGCTGATGCTCAAGCGCTCGGGTATCGATCCCGCCCTCTCGGGGTCGGTGATCCTGACCACGGTGACCGACGTGGTGGGCTTCATGGCGTTCCTGGGACTGGCCACGCTGTTCCTGCTCTGACCGCTGCCCCGTCTGACACCTGCCCCTATCAACAACAACCCCCGCCGATGGCGGGGGTTGTTGTTGATGGCCATGAGAACACCGACCGATCAGGTCTCGCGATTGCTCTCGGCCAGGTCGACCAATTCGCGTACGGCCACCGCGAAGAGCGGGAAGCCGCCATGGGCGCCGCTGCTCACCTCCTCGAGCAGGCGACACCAGCGCTGGTGCATGCCCTGGTGCAGCGAGAGCCACTGTTCGACCCGCTCGGTGGAATCCCTGGGGCCGTCATCCATGCCCAGCACGCTGATGGTCAGCGCCAGCTGCTGGCGATCGATGTCGTCGCGGAAGGTCTCACGGGCCTGAGCCTGCCAGCTGTCGCGCACCTTGAGATCGGTGATCTGCTGGATCATCCACGGCAGCTCCAGGCGATCGCCGATCTCGTAGTACACCTCGGCGACACGCTGGGGCTTCTCGTTGGTCTGGCGGGCCGCCTGGATGATGCCGAGTGCCGCGTAGAGGCTGCCGGCGGCGGCCACGGTAGAGGCCAGGGCCTGTGGCACGCCGGCCTCCATGAGCTCGTTGCGGCGGGCCTCCCAGGCCTCGAGCTCCTCGCCGCGCAGGCGCTTGCCGATGTTCTCCTGCAGCTTTGCCAGGCGCGGGGCGAAGAAATCGATGGCATCCCGGGTATTCATGCCGGTGCGATTGCGCAGGAACCAGCGGGTGGCACGACGCAGCATGCGCATCAGGTCGAGCATCATGGCGTACTGCACGGCGCTGGGCACCAGGTTGTCCAGCGCCTCGATCTGCTCCCAGAGGCGCGGCAGCTGGAAGCTGTCACGCGCGACCACGTAGGAGCGGGCGATAGTGGCACGGTCGGCGCCGGTGGAATCGATCAGCCGGCGCACGAAGACGATGCCCATGTGATCGACCAGGTCGTTGGCGACCTGGGTGGCGACGATCTCGCGCTTCAGGCGGTGGTCGTACATCTCCTGCTTGTAGCGCTCGACCAGCACCCCGGGGAAGATCCGCTCGACGAACTTGACGATGGTCGGGTCGTCGGGCACGTCAGAGGCGATCAGGTCGCCCTTGAGCACGCTCTTGGCGTAGGAGATCAGCACCGAGAGCTCCGGCAGCAACATCCCCTGCTCGTTGGCGGCGCGCTCCTTGAGCACCTCGTCGTCGGGCAGGAACTCCAGCTCGCGGTCGATCTGGCCGGCGGCCTCCAGCTCGCTGATGAAGCGCCGGAAGGGCCCGATACCCTGCCGGGAGAGGAGCTCGGCGAGATCCAGCGCCTGGGTCTGGCGATAGTTGTCCAGCAGCACCAGGTCGGAGACTTCACCGGTCATGTCGGCGAGCAGCTGGTTGCGCTGCTTCTCGGTCATGTCGCCGCGTTTGACCACCTCATCGATGAGGATCTTGATGTTGACCTCATGGTCGGAGCAGTTGACCCCGCCGGCGTTGTCGATGAAATCGGTGTTGACCCGGATGCCCCGGGCGGACGCTTCCATGCGCCCGCGCTGGGTGAGGCCGAGGTTGCCGCCCTCGCCGATGACCCGGCACTGTAGCTCGCGGCCATCGATGCGCAGGCCGTCGTTGGCCTTGTCTCCCACCTGGGCGTCGGTCTCCTCGCTGCTCTTGACGTAGGTACCGATCCCGCCGTTCCACAGCAGGTCGACCCGTGACTTGAGCATGGCGCGGATCAGCTCGTTGGGGGCGAGCTTGTCCTCCTTGATGCCGAACAGCGCCTTCATCTGCTTGGAAATGGGGACGGTCTTGGCCGAGCGCTTGAACACCCCGCCGCCCTCGGAGATCAGCTCGGCGTTGTAGTCTTCCCAGCTGGAGCGCGGCAGGGCGAACAGGCGCTGGCGCTCGGCGAAGCTCGCCGCCACGTCCGGGGTCGGATCGACGAAGATATGCAGATGGTTGAAGGCCCCCACCAGGCGGATCCTGTCGGAGAGCAGCATGCCGTTGCCGAAGACATCGCCCGCCATGTCACCGATGCCGAGCACCGTGAACTCGTCCTCCTGGATGTTCAGCCCCAGGCCGCGGAAGTGGCGCTTGACCGACTCCCAGCCCCCCTTGGCGGTGATGCCCATCTTCTTGTGGTCGTAGCCGTTGGCCCCGCCCGAGGCGAAGGCATCGCCCAGCCAGTGGCCGTACTCGGCCGAGATCTCGTTGGCGATGTCGGAGAAGGTCGCGGTGCCCTTGTCGGCGGCCACCACCAGATAGGCGTCGTCGTCATCGTGGCGCACCACGTCGCGAGGCGGCACGATCTCGCCCCCCACGCGGTTGTCGGTGACGTCGAGCAGGGCACGGATGAAGGTCTTGTAGCAGGCGATGCCCTCCTGCTGGAGGGCATCGCGGTCACCACCCTCGGGAAGGCGCTTGCAGACGAAGCCACCCTTGGCGCCCACCGGCACGATCACGGCGTTCTTGACCTGCTGCGCCTTGACCAGGCCGAGCACCTCGGTGCGGAAATCCTCGAAGCGGTCTGACCAGCGCAACCCGCCCCGCGCGACCTTGCCACCGCGCAGGTGCACCCCCTCCACGCGCGGCGAGCCGACGAATATCTCGTAGGCCGGCCGCGGCTTGGGCATGCCGGTGACCCGGGAAGGCTCCATCTTGAAGGACATGTAGTCCTTGTGACGGCCATCGTCGCCCCGCTGGTAGTAGTTGGTGCGCTGGGTCGCCTGGATCAGCTCCATGTAGCGGCGCAGCAGCTGGTCATCATTGAGGCTGGCGACATCGTCGAGCAGCCGGATGATACGCGCCATGCAGTTATCGATCTCACCTTCCGGCGGGCGTTCGGCTGGATCGAAGCGCAGCTCGAAGAGCGTCACCAGCTCACGGGTGATCTCCGGATGGTTGACCAGGGTGGTGGCCATGTAGTCCTGGGAGACACCGAAGCGGATCTGCTTGAGATAGCGGGCATAGCCTCGCAACATGGCCACCTCGCGCCAGTCCAGGTTGGCGCCGATGATCAGCCGGTTGAAGGGGTCGTTGTCAGCTTCCCCGTTCCAGATCCGCTGGAAGGCCTCGACGAAGGGCCCGCGCATCTCCTGCAGATTGACCTCGGTACTGGTGTGGTGCTCCAGATCGAAGTCGTGGATCCAGTAGCTGCCGTCGCTGGCCTGCAGCTCGTAGGGGCGCTCGCCGATCACCCGCAGCCCCAGGTTCTCCATCATCGGCAGCACGTCGGAGAGCGGGATGGGCTGGTCACGGTGGAACAGCTTGAGGTTGACCCCGCTGCCCTCCTCCTCGACCAACCGGTAGAGGGAGAGCGCCAGCGGACAGCCGTCATCAAGCTCGCTGATGTGCTGCAGGTCGTAGACCGCGGTACGCGCCGAAAAGTCGTCGCGATAGCTGGCGGGGAAGGCATCGCGGAAGCGGTCCATCAGCAGGTTGGCCTGCTCCTCGCCGAATCCCTCGATGGCGGCGCCTTGGAGGTCGTCGCGCCAGTTGCGGGCCAGGGTCGCCAGCTTGACTTCCAGGCGTCGCAGGTCGTAGTCGGCGGGCTGGTCCCCCTTGAAGCGCAGGATGAACTGGATGCGGGCCAGCACCGACTCCGAGAGGTAGGTGTTGAAATCGCCGAAGGTGGCGTCGAGTTCCTCGCAGAGCAGGGCCTGGGTGCGCAGACGCAGCTCGGTGGAGAACACATCGCGTGGCACGAAGGCCAGGCAGGAGTAGAACTTGCCGGAGCGGTCCTCGCGGATGAACAGTCGCACCCGGCGCCGCTCGCGCATGTCGAGGATGCCCAGGGCCGTCTGGGTCAGCTCGTCGGTGTCAATCTGGAAGAGATCGTCGCGCGGATAGACCTCGAGGATGTGCAGCAGGTGCTTGCCGTTGTGTCCCTTGGGGTTGAAGCCGGACTTGTCCATCACCGTCTTGAGCTTGCGACGCAGGATGGGCACGTTGCGCGGCGACTCGTTGTAGACGGTGGCGGTGAACAGGCCGAGGAAGCGGCGCTCGCCGATCACCCGCCCCTGGTCGTCGTAGCGATCGATCGAGATGTAGTCGGGATAGGTCGGGCGATGGATCCGCGCATGATGGGCGCTCTTGGCGAACGACAGCAGCTGGGGGACCAGCACGTAGTGGTCCCCCTCGACGCCCTGGTCGGTGCGGATACGCTCCTGGTAGCGGGGCTGGTCGAGGCGGAACACGCCCAGCTTGCTCTCGTCGACCCGGTCGAGGCGCTGCCGCCCATCGGCCTCGTGGACGACATACTCGTCGTAGCCGAGGAAGGTGAAGTTGTCATGCAGCAGCCATTCGAGAAAGGCGATGGCCTCCTCGTGATCGCCGGCATCGACCTGCTCCGGGCGCGAGGCCTTGAGCTCGGTGACAGCCGCCCGGGCCTGCTCGCGCATCGGCTCGAAGTCGGCCACCGCGGTGCGCACGTCGCGAAGGATTTCCTGCAGGCTCGCCTCGATGTCCTCGAGCAGCGCCGGGTCCGAGTGGCGGTCGACCTCGATGGCGATCAGCGACTCTCGGCCTTGCGGGGCATCGGCCTGCCGGGTCGGAGTGACCCGGTTGAGCCGATGCTGGCCGTCGCGCTCCGTCGCCAGCACCGCATTGTGGATGGCGTGGACGGTCATGCCCCGCCGGTTGAGCTCGATGCGTACCGAGTCGACCAGGAAGGGCATGTCCTCGTGGAGCACGGCGATGAAGGTGTGTGTGGACTGCCAGCCATGCTGCTCGAAGTCGGGGTTGAACACCCGCACCTTGGGATCGGCAGGATCGAATTGCTGCAGGAAGTGCCATACGGCGAGGGTGGCGCCATAGATGTCGTCGAGACGGCGGTCGGCCAGGTCATCGAGCGGTACCGTGGCATAGAAGTGGCGGGCGAAGGCACCGACTTGGGCGGCCTTGTCTTCGTCCAGACGGCCTTGCAGCCGCTCCTCGAGTTGCTTAAGCAGATCCTGGCGGGTCTCCTCGTGTGCGACGTGTTGCATCCATCACCTCGGCTGCCTGCGGCCGCCGGAGGCGGCCGGGAGAACTTGACGTGGCGGCCCCCTGGCCGCATCGCCTTCCAGCTTACGTCACTTCCCGCGCCCACCCCAGCCACATGCCCCTTCACTCATGGAGCATGTCGTTTGCGCATCGCCGCTTGACATCCAGTCGGCCCGCGACGCCTCAGTCACGGCGCTCCAGCAGGACCCCGCATTCACAGTGATGCGTCCAGGGAAACTGGTCGAAGAGCGCGAAACGCCGGATGTCGTGGGTGCGGGCCAGCGTCTCGAGATTGTCGGCCAGGGTCTCGGGGTTGCATGAAATATAGACGATACGCGCATAGTCGCTGAGTTGGCGACAGCTCTCGTCATCGAGACCCGCCCGGGGCGGGTCGACCAGCACCGTGGAGAAGGCATAGTCGTCGAGGGCCATCTCGGCCACCCGGCGCCCACCCTTCTCGCCCTTCAGGGCCTGGGAGAACTCCTCGGCGGACATGCGACCGACCTCGGCGTTGCCGATGCCATTGGCCGCCAGGTTGACCCGGGCACTGGCCACCGAGGTTCGCGAGATCTCGGTGGCCAGTACCCGCCGGAAGTTGTCGGCCAGCGCCACGGTGAAGTTGCCGTTGCCGCAGTAGAGCTCCACCAGGTCACCGTTCTGGCTGCCCCGAGTGACGTCCCGAGCCCAGGCCAGCATCGCGCGGCAGATCTCGGCATTGGGCTGGGTGAAGCTGTTCTCCACCTGCTGGTAGACCAGGTCATCGCCGTCCACGGCGAGGCGCTCCCAGACATGGTCACGCGCCAGCACCAGGCGCTGCTTGCGGGCGCGGCCGATGACCATAATGCCCAATGCCTGCTGGAGGGCACGGGCCTCGGCCTCCCAGGCCTCATCGAGCCGACGATGATAGATCAGGGTGACCAGCGCCTCGCCGGAGAGGGTAGTGAGAAACTCTACCTGGAACAGCCGGCGGCGCAGCAGGTCGTTGTCGCGGATGGCATCGAGCAGGCGCGGCATGAGGTCATTGATCTGCCGGCTGGCCACCGGATAGTCATCCAGGCGGACCACCGTCTTGCGCTTCGGATCCTCGGGGTCCCCCTCGGTCCCCTGCATTTCGAACATCGCATAGAAGAGGTCATCCCCCTGGTGCCAAAGGCGAAATTCGCAGCGCTGACGATAGTGACTCGGCGGTGAGGGAAACACCTCGAGCGTTGGCGGCGCGAAGCGCGCGAAGTCACGGCTGATGCGCTCGCGCTTGGCCGCGAGCTGCTGGTCATAGCGGGCGGGATCGACGACGGGAATGGCCACGGCGGCTCCTGGGAAGAAGATGACAAGATTGCGAGGGTCATGCAGATGACGACATGCGCGATCGGCTCAGGCCGGATGCAGCAGCCTCGGCGAGGCGAAGCCGAAGGTGGCCAGCCCCCTGCCCAGGCGTTCGTCGGGGGTGGTGACGAAGCTCGGCGTGTCGCCCTGGCGAGGGGCGAAAACCGTTACCACCTGGGCCACCCGGCGGGCGATGGCCTCGCCGGAGTCGATCCAGGTCACCTGCCGCGGCGCGGCCTCGGCGAGCCACGGGGCCAGCAGCGGGAAGTGGGTGCAGCCGAGCACCACGGTATCCAGATCGGGATCCTCCCACAGCGGGGCGAGGGCCTGGCACAGAATCGTCCGGTCGGGAAGCTCCCCGGCCACCAGGCGCTCCGCCTCGATGACCAGGGCATCCGCGGCGACCCGGGTCACCCGGCAGTCGGCGGCGAAGTCCTGGATCAGCTGCAAGGTGTAGGGCCGCGACACCGTGGCACGCGTCGCCAGCAGGCCGATATGGCGCGTCCGGCTGAGCTGGGCCGCCGGCTTGATGGCCGGCACGGTGCCGACCACGGGGATCGCCAGGCACTCGCGCAAGACGTCCAGCGCCAGGGTGCTGGCGGTATTGCAGGCCACCACCAGGGCACTACAGCCACTGGCCGCGACGGCGGCCTCGCACACGGCCCGGATTCGCTGTACCAGCCAAGCATCCTCGCGCTGGCCATAGGGCAGCATGGCATTGTCGCAGGCATAGGCCAGAGCGGCCTCAGGCAGGCGCTGGCGCAGCGCCTGGACCACCGACAGCCCGCCGACGCCGGAATCGAAGACCAGGATCGGCCCCGCCATCAACCTTGACTCCGATGCCACAGGGCCAGGTCTCTAGAGATGGTCGAGGGCGTGTGAAGCAGGAGCGGATCATGCATGACGAGAGGAAGGCAGCTGAGCATGTCAGCCATTCTACCCCAGACCCGGAGCAGAGCAGAAACCCGCGCCCGATATCGGCGGCGGGAGGGTCAGGTCATCGGCTCGGGGGCATCGCGTAGCTCGGCATAGAGCTCGGGATAGGCCTCCTGCAGCCGCTCGAGCTGCGCCTGGGCGCCCTCGGGCAGCGCCGCCGCGAGGGCCTCGAGGTCCTGGTCGTTGAAGTGCTCACGGATCAGCGGGAACAGCAGCTCGCGCTCGTCCCGCAGGTAGGCACGGTGACTGTCCAGGTAGGCCTTGAGGTCCTCGGCGAAGCGGTCCATGGGCACCACAGCATCCATCAGGATCATGTCGAGGTCGTTGGACAGCCGCTTTAGCCGGGACTTCAGCGACCGATAGTCCCGGGACAGGCGCTCGGTGACCTCGACACTCGAGGGGTCGAGCTCCTTGAGGCGCTCGGTGCAGACCTTCTCGAGTGGCTGGGTGAAGCCTTCCTGATAGTCGAGAATGTAGTCGACGACCTCCCGGACCAGCTGGAAGTTGGGACGCTCGCCGCACGCCAGGGACTTCTGCTTGAGCTGCAGGACGTGCAACATGCGCGCCATGTTGGCATGATCCTGACGCAACTGCTTCAGCATGGGCATGACAGGAGTCTCCTCTGTGGCGATGTGGAACATCACTCTTCGATTCACCGCGGCAGGTCGGGTTCACCGAGCCGTGCCCCGAGGCAAGGCCAACCTGTCTCAAGCTAGCCCCTCAGGGGGAATTGTGCCTGTCGCCCAAGGTCGTATTGCCTGCGACGACACATCCACTCTAGCAGTCGCGAGCCAAGGAGTCAGAAATGGATCTCTTCCAGGGCAACACCCCCGACGATGCCGCGCCGCTCGCCTTTCGCATGCGCCCGCGCCGGCTCGAGGACTATGTGGGGCAGCAGGCGCTGGTCGGCCCTGGCAAGCCCCTGGCGCGCATGGCCGAGAGCGGCGTGGTGCGCTCGATGATCCTCTGGGGCCCCCCGGGGACCGGCAAAACCACCCTGGCCGAGATCCTCGCCGAGGTATCCGGCGCCCACCTGGAGCACCTCTCGGCGGTGATGGCTGGGGTCAAGGAGATCCGTGCCGCCGTCGATCGCGCCCGGGACAGGCAGGCCCGCGAGCGCCCCACCCTGCTGTTCCTCGACGAGATCCACCGCCTCAACAAGAGCCAACAGGATGCCCTGCTGCCCCATGTCGAGTCGGGGCTGCTGACACTGATCGGCGCCACCACGGAGAACCCCTCCTTCGAGGTCAACTCGGCGCTGCTCTCCCGAGCACGCGTGCACGTATTGAAATCGCTCGCCGAGGAGGAACTCGTGGAGGTGATGCGGCGGGCGCTGGCCGACGAGGCGCGCGGCCTGGGCGCTCGGCAGATCCGCGTGGACGACGCCGTGCTGGCGCTGCTGGCCCGGGCCGCCGCCGGCGATGCCCGCCGCGCCCTGGGCCTGTTGGAGACCGCCTGTGACTTCACCGTGGCCGAGGGCGACGGCGAGCGCCTACCTCGCCAGGCACTGGAAGACGTCATCGGCCACCAGGCCAGCGCCTTCGACAAGCAGGGCGACCACTTCTACGACCTGCTCTCGGCGATCCACAAGTCGGTGCGCTCCTCGCGACCCGACGCCGCCCTCCTCTATATCGCCCGCTTCGTGCAGGGCGGCGGCGATCCGCTGGACGTGATCCGCCGCCTCGCGGCCGTCGCTTCGGAAGACGTGGGCAACGCCGACCCGCGCGCCCTGCCCTTGGTGATGTCCGCCTGGGACGCCTACCTGCGCCTGGGCGACCACGAGGGCCAGCGCGCCATCGCCCACGCCGCCATCCACCTGGCGGTGGCCCCCAAGAGCAACGCCATCGACCAGGCTTGGAAGCAGGCCAAGGCCTTCGTGGCGGAGCAGCCCCAGCTGGAGGTGCCAAGCTACCTGCGCAACGCCCCGACCAAGCTGATGGAATCCCTGGGTCACGGCCAGGGCTACCGCTACGCGCACCACGAGCCCCACGGCTATCCCGCCGGCAGCACCCATGACTGCTGGCCGTCCGCCGTCCCCCAACAGCATTTCTACACGCCCACGGAATACGGCCAGGAGAAGCGCTACGGCCAGCTCATGGCCTGGCGGGAGCAGCTCGACCGGGAAGCGGATGGGGACGGTGGCGACAGCACCTAGAGAACAGTGGCAAGCAGCCAAGCGGCCAAGTGGCAAGCGGCCAAGCGGCCAAGCGGCCAAGCGGCCAAGCGGCCAAGCGGCCAAGCGGCCAAGCGGCCAAGCAGGATAACCTAGCCCCAAAAAGAACCCCCGCCGGACCTCAAATCCGACGGGGGCACTCATTCTTTGCCTCAACGCCTGCCACCTGCCACCGAACAGCTTGGCGGCTCGGCGCTTTATTGCGTATCGCGGATCACGTCGGTGCCCTCGGGGATCTCGAAGGTGAAGCGGCTGTCGTCCAGCGGCTCGTTCATGCGCACGTTGTCGAACTCGATGGCGGTGCGCTGCCCGGTGCTGTCGGTCATCTGCAGCAGGTTCAGCGCCTCGCCGCGGAAGGTCATCTTCAATTCCTCAAACAGGGTATCGGGATCCTTGGGCACCAGGGTAAAGGTCTCGCTGCTGCCCTGCTGCTGACGGCTGACGTCGTAGCTGCCCGTCAACTCGTCGGCGCTGCCGGAGAGCAGCAGGGCCGGGGTATGGGTCACCCGCTGGTCCAGTGGCTGCACCGTGGCCTGCTCCAGGTCCGGGTCGTAGAGGGTGACCTTCTCGCCTGTGGAGACCACCACCTGCTCGTAGGGGGCATCCACCTCCCAGCGGAACTTGCCGGGACGCGATAGCCACATGCGGCCGTGGACCTCCTGCAGGCGCTGGCCGCTGCCATCGAGGATCTGCTGCTCGAAGTCCGCCACGTAGGTCTCGAGCGGCTCGAGAATGTCCGCCAGCCGCTCGGCGCCTTCGCTGGCCAGGGCCGACATCGGCACGGCGAGCGTCATGGTCAGCGCGGCGAGGGTCTTCTTCACTATCATCGTCTGTGTCTCCCTGAACGGGTCCATCATGGCGTCCTGTCACTCGGACCCGGGATACCCCGGCGGGTTGCATCCCCGCCGGGGGCTTCCATCATTGCTGCAAGGTTGCCACGCGTCAGTGGCCCACCGGCGGCGGGGCCAGCACCTCACGCGCACCGTTGGTGCCCATGGTGGAGACCACCCCGGCCATTTCCATGGATTCGACCAGTCGCGCGGCCCGGTTGTAGCCGATCTTGAAGCGGCGCTGCACCGCCGAGATGGAGGCCCGGCGACTCTCGGTGACATAGGCCACCGCCTCGTCGTAGAGGGCATCCTGCTCGGCGTCGTCGTCACCGCCGCCCTCGGCCTCCAGGCCGGTGAGGGCCTCGGCGGAGACGCCGCCGGAGAGGATCTCGTCGATGTACTCCGGCTCGCCGCGGCGCTTCCAGTCCTCGACCACCCGATGCACCTCGTCGTCGTCGACGAAGGCACCATGGACGCGGGTCGGCATGCCGGAGCCGGCCGGCAGATAGAGCATGTCGCCGTGGCCGAGCAGGTTCTCGGCGCCCCCCTGGTCGAGGATGGTGCGCGAGTCGACCCGGGACGAGACCTGGAAGGCCATGCGGGTGGGAATGTTGGCCTTGATCAGACCGGTGACCACGTCCACCGAGGGACGCTGGGTGGCCAGTATCAGGTGGATGCCGGCGGCGCGGGCCTTCTGGGCCAGCCGCGCGATCAGCTCCTCGACCTTCTTGCCGACGATCATGAACATGTCGGCGAACTCGTCGATCACCACCACGATGTAGGGCAGCTTCTCGAGCACCGGCGGCGACTGGTGCATCTCCCAGGGCTGGGGCTCCCAGAGCGGGTCGGCCACCCGGGCGCCGGCCCGCTCGGCCTCGTCGAGCTTGCCGTTGAAGCCGGCGATGTTGCGCACGCCCATGGACGCCATCAGCTTGTAGCGACGCTCCATCTCGGCCACGCACCAGCGCAGCGCGTTGGCGGCCTCCTTCATGTCGGTGACCACCGGCGCCAGCAGGTGCGGGATGCCGTCGTAGACCGACAGTTCCAGCATCTTGGGGTCGACCATGATCATGCGCAGCTCGTCGGGCGTCGCCTTGAGCAGCATGGAGATCAGCATGGCATTGACCCCCACCGACTTGCCCGAGCCGGTGGTGCCGGCCACCAGCAGGTGGGGCATCTTGCCGAGGTTGGCCACCACCGGGCCGCCCCCGATATCCTGGCCCAGGGCCAGGGTCAGCGCCGAGGCCTCGTGCTGGTAGCGGTCGGAGTCGATCACCTCGCGCAGCCGGATCATCGCGCGATGCGGGTTGGGGATCTCGATGCCCACGGTCGGGCGGCCAGGAATCACCTCCACCACGCGCACACTCTTGACCATCAGCGAGCGCGCCAGGTCCTTGGCCAGGTTGCTGATCTTGGAGACCTTCACGCCGGCTGCCGGCTTGATCTCGAAGCGCGTGATCACCGGGCCCGGCCAGGTCTCGACCACTTCGGCCTTGACCCCGTACTCGCGCAGCCGCGTCTCGAGCAGTTCGGCCATCTCGGCCAGCTGCTGCTCGGAGTAGTTGCGCTGCTGGGGCTGCGGCGGCGTCAGCAGCCGCAGGCTGGGCAGCTCGCCATCGGGTTCCGGCAGCTCGTCGAGCACCGGCCGCTGGCTCTGCAGGTGCTCCACGGTCCACAGGGCCGGCCCCTCGGGCTCGTCGGCGGCCTCGCGCCCCTGCTCGGCGGTCGCCACCTGGGGCGCCGGCTCCGGCGTCGGTTCCGGTGGGGCAACCCCCGGATCACGCCGGCCGGTGGACGCCTCCCCGTCCCCCATGGCGCCCTCACTCGTCGGCACCCAGGCCAGTTGCGGTTCGTCCGTGTCGTCGGGCTCCTCCCGGTAGGCGTCCTGCCAGTCGACCAGCTCCGGCTCACGGCGCCGCCCCTCGCGGGCCGGCGAGTGCGGCGAGGCCCCCGAGGAGGCCCGGGCGGGGGGCGGCGCATCGGCCTCCCCGCCGGCTTCGGCGCTGACGGAGGCGGCATCGACGCTTGCATCGAGACGCCCCTCGTCACGCCAGGCCCGCAGGGCGGGACCCTGCCAGGCCGGCATCACCTCGTCATCATCGGGCAGTACCGGCTCGGGCACCGTTTCCGGGACCCGGCGTGTGCTGTCCTTTTCGCGGCTCTCCGGCCCGGTGCGCGACGTCTCGCCAGGCACGGGTGGAGCGGCGTGGCGAGCATCGGGCGTCGGCTCGCGTGAGGCCGGGGGCATCGTGGCGTCGGCAGGCATCGCCTCGGCGTGGGGCGAGGAGGCGGGCATCCGCTGCTCCCCCGGCGGGGTAATCGCCACCCGCGGCTCCATGGCTTCACGGGCGGCCCGGGCGGTGTAGGCCGCCTCGGGCTTCTTGGCCGAGGGCGTGCGCTCGGGCACCTCCCAGGGAATGTCGGTCACACCGTCGTTGCCGAAACCGGGTTCGCGACGCGAGACCCCGTCGGCGGCCAGCACCGGGTCGGCCTCGCGACGACGGCCGCCCCCCAGACGCTGCCACCAGCGCGACCGGTGATCGGCCTCGGGCGAGGCCTCGTCGGCCTCCCGCTCATCGGCTTGGGCGACCGGGGGCTCACTCTCTTCCCGGGCCTGGTCACGCTGCTCGGCGCGTCGTTCGCGCACCAGGCCGAAACGGTCGGCCACCCAGCGCCATAGCGCCAGGCTGCGGTGGCCCAGCTCATCCATCACCGTCAGCCAGGAGAGCCCGGAGAACAGGGGAAAACCGCAGAGCATGGCGGCCACGGCCAGCAGGCCGGTACCGCCCGTCCCCACCAGGGGGATCAGGGCACCGACCAGCCCCTCGCCGAGGATGCCCCCCGTGGAGTAGGGCAAGGAGCCATCGGGACGGTAGAAGTGCAGCGCCCCCAGGGTGGTGGAGCCCAGCAGCAGCAGCACCAGCCCCCCACAGCGCACCGCCAAGGCGGTGGCATCCCACTCGAAGCGCACCTGTCGCGAACTGATCAGCCACCAGGCGGCGAACCCCAGCATGCCGGGCCACCACAGGGCACTGACCCCGAACAGCGAGTACAGCACATCGGCGAGCCAGGCCCCGATGGGCCCCATCCAGTTGACGACCTCGGTCTCGGGGCCGCTGCGCGACCAGCCGGGATCCTGGGCACGGAAGCTGTAGAGCGCCAGCAACAGGAACACACAGGCGGCCAGCAGCAGGATCACCACGCCCTCGCGCGCTGACCCCTGCAGCCGCAGGCCGACGCGCTTCGCCGTCTCCCTGGCATTCGCCGCCGTCACCCGACGTGACGAGGTCCTCTTCTTGGCACTCAAGCGGCCATCCCCCTTGCGCCAACATGGCGTCTTCCAGATTTCATTGTGCTCAATCATACCGAGCAAGTGCTCACCATCACAGGGCCTGCATGCCTTGAGCCTCATCCCGCCGCGCGGCAGACTGGGCGGGTCATCAACGAGGAAGACGCTGCCCATGCTCCCCTGGCTCCCTGAGCGCCCCGTGGGCTTCCCGCCCATCGCATCTGCCCTGCGCGATCCCGACGGCCTGCTGGCCGCCGGCGGGGCCCTGACCCCGGAATGGCTGCTGGCTGCCTATCGCCGCGGCATCTTTCCCTGGTTCAGCGATGACCAGCCGGTCCTGTGGTGGAGCCCGGACCCGCGCATGGTGCTGTTCCCGAATGAGATCCGGGTGCGGCGCAGCCTCGCCAAGCGGCTGCGCAACGCCGGTTTCCATATCACCGCCGACACCGCGTTCGAAGGGGTAGTGGCGGCCTGCATGGCGCCCCGTGACGGTCAGCCCGGCACCTGGATCACCGCCGAGATGCAGACGGCCTATGGGCGCCTGCACCGGCTCGGCGCGGCCCATTCGGTGGAGGTGTGGCACGCCGACGAACTGGTAGGCGGCCTCTACGGGGTGGCCATGGGGCCGGTGTTCTTCGGCGAATCGATGTTCTCCCGTCAGGCGGATGCCTCGAAAGTGGCCCTGGTGCACCTTGCCCGGGCCATGACCGCCGGCGGTGGCCGGCTGATCGACTGCCAGATGCATACCGGGCACCTGGCCAGCCTGGGGGCCAGGGACATCGCCCAGAGCGAGTTCATCGGCTATCTTGAACAGTGGCTGGGCGATGCCGGCAGTGGCCGCCGGGAGACGGTCGACGACATCTCGGCAGCGACCTGGCCCTTCGATGCGATCGACACCCTTGCATGACCGAGCCAGCGATTCAGAGGAGATGGCAGCCTTGAGCAGCAATGCCCCCCGGCAGCCGGTAAGGGACCTGCGCTTCTTCCTGACCGTGCCCCATGCCTGCAGCTACCTGGCAGGCCGCGAGGCGACCACCCTGTTCCTCGACCCCCAGGAGTCACCGGGCCAGGGGGTCTACGATGCCCTGGCCCTGCTCGGCTTCCGCCGCAGCGGTCGTCACCTCTATCGACCCCACTGCGACGCCTGCAATGCCTGCATCTCGGTGCGCATCCCGGTGGCGGAGTTCGTGCCGAGTCGCACCCAGCGCAAGCTGGCCAATCGCAACGCCGACCTGACGCTGCACGTGCGTCCCGCCCTCTTCGATGCCGAGCACTATGCGCTCTATGCCCACTACGTCCGGACCCGTCACGCCGACGGCGACATGTACCCACCGAGCCACGAACAGTACCGTACCTTCCTGACCCTCGATCAGGCCTACGCCAGGCTGCTGGAGTTCCGGCTCGACGGCCGGCTGGTGGCCGTCTCGGCCTTCGACCAGCTCGAGCACGGCCTCTCGGCCATCTACACCTTCTTCGACCCCGCGCTGGAGCTGGAGCGTCGCTCGCTGGGCACCTTCGCCGTGCTCTCGCTGATCCAGCGCGCCCGGGACCAGGGGCTGCCCCATGTCTATCTGGGCTACTGGATCCGCGAGTGCCGCAAGATGAACTACAAGCAGTCCTTCCGGCCGCTGGAGATGCTCGACGGCCGCCACTGGCGCCGCATGATCACCCTGTAAGGGCGAGCGGAGCGCGGGTTCCTTTGCCTTGACGAGCGGCATGCGGCACAATATCGCGCTATCCTGTCGGCACGGGCGGCGAGGCCGTGAGACCGTGCCGCCTTCTTTCGTCATCTCATCAGCGAGGAACCGCCTATATGGCACGTGAAGACCATATCGAAATGGAAGGCGTCGTCGTCGATACCCTTCCCAACACCATGTTCCGTGTCGAGCTGGAGAACGGCCACGTGGTCACCGCCCACATCTCGGGCAAGATGCGCAAGCACTACATCCGCATCCTCACCGGCGACAAGGTCAAGGTCGAGCTGACCCCCTACGACCTGTCCAAGGGCCGCATCGTCTACCGCGCCCGCTGAGCGCCGATCGGGCCGCCAGGGCCCGGACGCCGCTCGAGTGTCGGCCGCCTTCGCGTCCGCCACCTCCTCCCGCTGCAAGGCCCGAACGAACAACGCCCCGTCCGCAGACAGGGCGCTGTGGGTTGGTGGCCGCCTGATCCCCGTCAGGGCGCGTCGGCCAGCTCCGACTCCGTGGAGAGGTGGAGCTCGCCCTCCTCCACGCTGACGTGCACCACCCCGCCGTGCTCGGCCAGCTCGCCGAACAGGATCAGCTCGGCCAGCGGCTTCTTGAGCTTCTCCTGGATCAGGCGGGCCATCGGGCGAGCCCCCATGTCGGGATCGTAGCCCTTCTCGGCCAGCCAGTCCCGGGCGGCCTCGTCCACGTCGAGCTGGACCCGCTTCTCGTCGAGCTGCGCCTGAAGCTCGACCAGGAACTTGTCCGCCACGTTGCGCACCACCGGGGTAGGCAGGGCATGGAACTGGATGATGCCGTCCAGGCGGTTGCGAAACTCCGGCGAGAAGGTCTTGCGGATCACCTCCATGGCGTCCGTGGAGTGGTCCTGGGTCTGGAAGCCGATGGAGCGCCGCGTGGCCTGCTCGACCCCGGCGTTGGAGGTCATGATCAGGATCACGTGGCGGAAGTCCGCCTCGCGGCCATTGTTGTCGGTCAGGCGGCCATGGTCCATGACCTGCAGCAGCAGGTTGAAGACCTCGGGATGCGCCTTCTCGATCTCGTCGAGCAGCAGCACGCAGTGAGGCTGCTTGGTGATCGCCTCGGTCAGCAGGCCGCCCTGGTCATAGCCGACGTAGCCGGGAGGCGCGCCGATCAGCCGCGACACGGTGTGGCGCTCCATGTACTCGGACATGTCGAAGCGCACCAGCTCGACGCCCATGATATGCGACAGCTGCCGGGCCACCTCGGTCTTGCCCACCCCGGTCGGGCCGGCGAACAGGAAGCTGCCCACGGGTTTGTCCGGCGACTTGAGGCCGGCACGCGACAGCTTGATCGCCGCGGCGAGGCTGTCGATGGCCTCGTCCTGGCCGAACACCAGCATCTTCAGGTCGCGATCGATGTTGGCCAGCAGCTTGCGATCGGAACTGGAGACGCTCTTCGGCGGGATCCGCGCGATGGAGGCCACCACCGCCTCGACCTGGTCGACGTCGATGGTGTCCACGCGCACCTCCGGCGGCAGTAGCCGCTGGTGGGCACCGGCCTCGTCGATCACGTCGATGGCCTTGTCGGGCAGGTGGCGATCGTTGATGTAGCGGTCCGACAGCCGGGCGGCACTCTCCAGGGCCGCATCGGTGTACTTCAGCTGATGGTGTTCCTCGAAGCGCGAGCGCAGCCCCTTGAGGATGCGGATGGTGTCCTCCACCGAGGGCGCCATGACGTCGACCTTCTGGAAACGGCGCGCCAGCGCGCGATCCTTCTCGAAGATGCCACGGTACTCCTGGAAGGTGGTGGAGCCGATGCAGCGCAGCTCCCCCGAAGAGAGCAGTGGCTTGAGCAGGTTGGAGGCGTCCATCACCCCCCCGGAGGCGGCGCCGGCACCGATCACCGTATGGATCTCGTCGATGAACAGGACAGCATGGGGCTGCTTGAGCAGCTCGGCCAGCAGGTTCTTGAGACGCTTCTCGAAGTCGCCGCGATACTTGGTGCCGGCCAGCAGGGCGCCCATGTCCAGCGAATAGACCACGGCGTCGCTGATGACGTCGGGCACGTCCTCCTCGACGACGCGCTTGGCCAACCCCTCGGCGATGGCGGTCTTGCCCACGCCGGCCTCACCGACCAGCAGCGGATTGTTCTTGCGCCGGCGGGCCAGGATCTGCACCACCCGCTCAAGCTCGTGCTCGCGGCCGATCAGCGGATCGATCTTGCCCAGCCGCGCCTGCTCATTGAGGTTGGTGGCGTAGCCGGTCAGCGGGTTGGAGCCGGTCTCGGCACCGCCCTCCTCGGCTTCCTCGGCCTCCGGCGAGGGCGACGACTGGCTCTGGCCGTGACCGGCCACCTTGGAGATGCCGTGGGCGATGTAGTTGACGGCATCGACCCGGGCGACGTTCTGCTGCTTGAGGAAATAGACCGCCTGGCTCTCCTGCTCGGAGAAGATCGCCACCAGCACGTTGGCGCCGGTGACCTCGCTCTTGCCCGAGGACTGGACATGGAAGACGGCGCGCTGGAGCACGCGCTGAAAGCCCAGGGTCGGCTGTGTCTCTCGGTCCGACTGGTCATCGGGGATCAGCGGCGTGGTGGAATTGATGAAATCCTGCAGGTCGGACCGCAGCTTGTCGAGGTTGGCCCCGCAGGCACGCAGCACATCCGCCGCCGAGGCGTTGTCAAGCAGCGCCAGCAGCAGGTGCTCCACGGTCATGAACTCGTGGCGCTTGGAGCGGGCCACGGTGAAGGCCGTGTTAAGGGTCAGTTCAAGTTCTTTACTCAGCATGGCAGTCCCCTTCTCGCCGCCCAGGGCTTCGCGTCGGATCATTCATGGTCCGGCATCATCAACATCGGGTACAAACGGCGCCGTTGCAAGTCTCCCTTCAACGCAGGACCGTCGCTGTCCCTCTTCGACCATGCCGCTCAGTCCGCCGCCTCGATGTCGCACAGCAGCGGATGCTGACACTCTCTTGCATATTGATTGACCTGATGGCTTTTGGTTTCCGCAATATCGCGGGTAAAGACACCACAGGTGGCCTTGCCCCGCGTGTGCACGGTCAACATCACCTGCACCGCGGTCTCGCTGTCCATGTGGAAGAAGGTCTGCAGCACCTCGACCACGAACTCCATGGGCGTGAAGTCATCGTTGTGTAGCACCACCTTGTACAAGGGGGGACGCGCCACTTCCGGGTCGGCATGCTGCACCGCCAGGTCGCCGTCGTCCTCCTCGGGGCCCGGCGGCCGGGTCATGCCCCCCCGCGTGGCCACCATGGCCACTCGCCACGCCACCTCATCGTCTCTACTGAACATAAGGGCCACTATCCATCTCGACAAGCCGGAGGCCGTCCATTATCTCAACCGTGATTGGACGCCATCATACCGGCAGGGTTCACCGCCTCTGTTCGCCACCAGGACGCCTCAACGCAAGGGCCCCCGTCCGCCGGGCGGCGGACGGGGGCCCCGGGTCCAGCGTCGCGACTCACATGTTGTCGGCGACGGCCTGGCCGAACTCGGAGCACTTGAGAAGCTTGGCATCGTCCATCTGGCGATGAAAGTCATAAGTGACCTCGCCCTTGGAGATGGCCTTCTCCATGCCCTTGAGCACCAGGTCGGCCGCTTCGACCCAGCCCATGTGACGCAGCATCATCTCGGCGGAGAGAATCAGTGAGCCCGGGTTGACCTTGTCCTGGCCGGCGTACTTGGGTGCCGTGCCGTGCGTGGCCTCGAACATGGCCACGGTATCGGACAGGTTGGCGCCCGGCGCGATGCCGATGCCGCCCACTTCCGCCGCCAGCGCATCGGAGATGTAATCGCCGTTGAGGTTCAGGGTGGCGATGACGTCATACTCGGCCGGACGCAGCAGAATCTGCTGCAGCATGGCGTCGGCGATGACGTCCTTGACCACGATCTCCTTGCCGTTATTGGGGTTCTTCATGGTCATCCAGGGGCCGCCGTCGAGCAGCTCGGCGCCGAACTCCTCCTTGGCGAGCTCATAGCCCCAGTCCTTGAAGGACCCCTCGGTGAACTTCATGATATTGCCCTTGTGCACCAGGGTCAGCGACTCGCGGTCGTTGTCGATGGTGTACTGCAGGGCCTGGCGCACCAGACGCTTGGTGCCCTCGACGGAGACCGGCTTGACGCCGATGCCGCAGTTCTCGGGGAAACGGATGTTCTGGACACCCATCTCCTCGCGCAGGAACTTGATGACCTTGTCGGCCTCCGGGGTACCGGCCTTCCACTCGATGCCGGCGTAGATGTCCTCGGAGTTCTCGCGGAAGATGACCATATCCACGTCGGCCGGCTTCTTGACCGGGCTCGGCACGCCTTCGAACCAGCGCACCGGACGCTGGCAGACGTAGAGGTCGAGCTTCTGGCGCAGGGCGACGTTCAGGGAGCGGATGCCGCCGCCCACCGGCGTGGTCAGCGGCCCCTTGATGGAGACGACATAGTCCTTGACCGCCTCCAGGGTCTCTTCCGGCAGCCAGGTGTCGGCGTCATAGACCTGGGTGGCCTTCTCGCCGGCGTAGACCTCCATCCAGTGGATCTTGCGCTCGCCGTTATAAGCCTTCTGCACGGCAGAGTCGATGGCGATCTTCATGGCCGGCGTCACGTCGACACCAATACCGTCGCCCTCGATGAACGGAATGACCGGCTCATTCGGCACGTTCAGCGTATTGTCGGCGTTGACGGTAATCTTCTGGCCGCCCTCGGGCAGGACGATTTTCTGGAACCCCATTGAGAACTCCCCTGTCTGGTCTGTTCTGGTCTGTTCAGTGGTGCGCGGAGTATAGCATTCACCCTCCGGAGCGGAGTAGGCTTGACGTCAGATTTGTCGACAATCCATGGTAGCAAGACTTTGGTCGAATGAGTGTCCTTTACCTGTTGCACAAGCCCTATCGCATGCTCTCCCAGTTCACCGACCGGAAGGCCAAGGACGGGGAGCGCCGCGCGACCCTGGCCGACGTCATCGACGTGCCGGATATCTATCCGGCGGGTCGACTCGACCACGATTCGGAGGGGCTATTGCTGCTCAGCGACGACGGCGAGTTGATCCATCGCATCAGCGACCCCCGCCACAAGCAGCCCAAGACCTACCGCGTGCAGGTAGAAGGCGAGCCCACTGAGGTCGCCCTGCAGGCACTGCGCGACGGCGTCGCGCTCAAGGAGGGCAGGACCCGGCCCGCGAAGGTGCAGCGCCTGACCGAGAGCGGGCTGCCCGAGCGCGACCCGCCCCTGAAGACGCGACGCCACCCACGCACCACCTGGCTCGAGCTGACCATCACCGAGGGCCGCAACCGCCAGGTCCGCCGCATGACCGCCCATGTCGGTCACCCCACCCTGAGGCTGGTGCGGGTGGCCATCGGCCCCTGGCGCCTGGATGGCCTGGCCCCCGGGCAGTGGCGACGGGAGACGCTTCACGCCCCGCGCAGGCCGCCAGCAGGTGCTCACCGGGGCCCAGCAAGAGGAGGCCGCCGATGAGCCGCTGGCAGCCCTTCATCAGCGTGGCCACCGTGGTGGAGCGGGCCGGGCGCTTCCTGGTGGTAGAGGAGGATCGTGGCGGAGCCGAGACCCTCTTCAACCAGCCCGCCGGCCATCTGGAGCCCGGCGAACGTATCCAGGAGGGCGCCCTGCGCGAACTGCGCGAGGAGACCGCCTGGCAGGTGGGCATCACCGACTACCTGGGCATGTATATCTACCACACACCGGATGGCCTGACCTTCCACAGCCATGGCTTCTTCGGCATGGCGCTGGCCCACCTGGGCAATGAGCTGGACCCGGCCATCCTCGCCGTGCACTGGCTGACCCTCGACGAGCTCGAGGCGCTGGACCGGGAAGGCCGGCTGCGCAGCCCGCTGGTGCTGCGGCGTGTCCGCGATGCCCTGGCGAGCCGCTTCTACCCCATGGACGTGATTCACGAAAGATAAGCGGCCAAGCGGCCAAGCCGAGGCTCAAGCAGAAAGCAGAAAGTAACGAGCCTCCTTGCTCCTTGGAGCTTGTAGCTCGCCTCTCGGCGCCTGGCGGCAAGATCATGTATAATCCCCGCCCATTTGAGCCATACCCGATTCGAGAGCGCCCATGACCGCCACCCCAGTCAAGGTGATCGTCGGCATGTCCGGCGGCGTCGACTCCTCCGTGTCCGCCCTGCTGCTGCTGGAGCAGGGCTACGACGTCGAGGGCCTGTTCATGAAGAACTGGGACGAGGACGACGGCACCGAGTACTGCACCGCCAAGACCGACCTGGCCGACGCCGAGGCGGTATGCGAGACGCTCGGTATCCGGCTGCACACCGCCAACTTCGCCGCCGAGTACTGGGACAACGTCTTCGAGCACTTCCTGGCCGAGTACCAGGCGGGGCGCACGCCGAACCCGGACATCCTCTGTAACCGCGAGATCAAGTTCAAGGTGTTCCTGGAGTATGCCGAAATGCTCGGCGCCGAGAAGATCGCCACCGGCCATTATGTTCGTCAAGGGCGGGTGCGCCAGGGGCAGGGCGACATTCGTCCGAGGTTGCTCAAGGGGCTCGACCCCCAAAAGGACCAGAGCTACTTCCTGCATGCCGTCCCCGAGGCTGCCATCGCCCGAACCCTCTTCCCGGTGGGCGAGCTGGAGAAGCCCGAGGTGCGCGCCATCGCCGAGCGCCATGACCTGATCACCGCGCGCAAGAAGGACTCGACGGGCATCTGCTTCATCGGCGAGCGCCGCTTCCGCGACTTCCTCAAACAGTATCTGCCCGCCCAGCCCGGCATGATCGAGACCCCCGAGGGCGAGGTCATCGGCGAGCACATGGGGCTGATGTACTACACCCTCGGCCAGCGTCAGGGGCTCGGCATCGGCGGTCTCGCCGACCATCCGGACGCGCCCTGGTACGTCGCCGCCAAGGACCTCGAGCGCAACGTGCTCGTCGCCGTACAGGGCAAGCATCACCCGCTGCTCTACACCGACGCGCTGGTCACCGAGGCCATGGACTGGGTGGCCGGCACGCCACCCGCCGCCGAGGGCCGCTATACCGCCAAGACCCGCTACCGCCAGGCCGACGTGCCCTGCCGGATGCGCGTCACCGCCGACGGCGGGGTGGAGGTGGGCTTCGATGAGCCCCAGCGCGCCGTCACCCCTGGTCAGTCGCTGGTCCTCTACGATGGCGAGATCTGCCTCGGCGGCGGGGTCATCCGCGAGACCTGGAACACCACGGAGCCTGCCTCATGACCGACTCGACCCCGATCCACCGCGCGCCGGATACCCCGGTCGCCCGTCAGGCCCTGGCGCTGGCCGGTGTCTTCCAGGCCGCCAGCCTGGTCGACGAGCTCGCCCGCACCGGCCAGGTCGAGTCGCGCGCCTGGGAAACCCTGATCCGTGCCACCCTGGACACCAACCCAGAGAGCTTCGAGGCGATCTACGGCGGCCATCCCAACAACCTGCGCCGCGGCCTCGACGTGCTCGAGGGCGTGGTCGGCCGCCAGCAGGTCAACCCCGTGGTGCTGCGCTACGGCTTCTCGCTGTTGATGCTGATGAACAAGCTGCGCGGCAACGACGCCCTGATGGATGACCTCGGCACGCGCCTGACCCGTATCCAGGGCCAGGCCGAGCACTTCGGTGAGACCCACGAGAACGTCATCGCCAGCCTCGGCGAGGCCTATCAGGAAACCCTCTCGACCTTCAAGACCCGCATCGTCGTCCAGGGCGACCCCTCGCTGCTGCAGAGTCGCATGATGCCCGAGCGGGTCCGCGCCATCCTGCTCGCCGGCATCCGTTTCGCCCTGCTCTGGCACCAGCAAGGGGGCCGACGCTGGAAGCTGGTCTTCCAGCGCGGCGCCCTGAAGAAGACCCTGGAACAGCTGGGCTGAGCCCCTTCCACTTCCCTTGACCGGAATCCGACCATGCACGCCGCTTCCCTGCCCCTCTCCGCCCTGACTGCTCTCTCCCCCATCGATGGCCGCTACGCCGGCAAGGCCAAGGCCCTGCGCGAGCACTTCAGTGAGTTCGGCCTGATCCGCGCCCGGGTCATCGTCGAGATTCGCTGGCTCCAGCGCCTTGCCGAGCATCCGCAGATCACCGAAGTACCCAGGCTCTCCGCCGAGGCCACCGCCTTCCTCGAGGCCCTGCTGCGCGACTTCTCCGTAGAGGACGCCGAACGCATCAAGACCATCGAGCGCACCACCAACCATGACGTCAAGGCGGTGGAGTATTTCATCAAGGAGAAGATCGCCGGCCAGCCGGAGCTGCACGCCGTCACCGAGTTCGTGCACTTCGCCTGCACCAGCGAGGACATCAATAACCTCTCCCACGGCGTGATGCTGACCGACGGACTCCGCGCCCTGCTCCCGGTGATGCACCGGGTGGCAGACGAGATCGCCCGCCTGGCCCATGATCACGCCGCCCAGCCGATACTCTCGCGCACCCACGGCCAGACGGCGAGCCCCACCACCCTGGGCAAGGAGATGGCCAACGTCGCCTACCGCCTGCGCCGCCAGCTCGCGCAGATCGAGGGCGTCGAGATACTGGGCAAGATCAACGGCGCGGTCGGCAACTACAACGCGCACCTGGCCACCTATCCCGAGGTGGACTGGGAAGCCAACGCCCGCAGCTTCGTCGAGGGGCTGGGGCTGACCTTCAACCCCTATACCACCCAGATCGAGCCTCACGACTACATCGCCGAGCTGTTCGACGCGGTGTGCCGCTTCAACACCATCCTCATCGACTTCGATCGCGACGTCTGGGGCTACATCTCGCTGGGTTACTTCAAGCAGAAGACCGTCGAGGGCGAGATCGGCTCCTCGACCATGCCCCACAAGGTCAACCCCATCGACTTCGAGAACTCCGAGGGTAACCTGGGGGTGGCGAATGCCCTCCTCGGCCACCTGGCCCAGAAGCTGCCGATCTCCCGCTGGCAGCGCGACCTCACCGATTCCACGGTGCTGCGCAACCTGGGCGTCGGCCTGGCCTATGGCCTGATCGCCTACCAGGCCTCGCTCAAGGGCATCGGCAAGCTCGAGGCCAACCCGGCGCGCATCGCCGAGGACCTCGATGCCAGCTGGGAGGTGCTGGCCGAGCCGATCCAGACGGTGATGCGCCGCTACGGCATCGAGAAGCCCTACGAGAAGCTCAAGGAGCTGACTCGCGGCAAGCGCATCGACCAGACCGGCTTCGCAGCCTTCATCGACACCTTGCAGCTTCCCGAGACCGTAAAGGAAGAACTGAAGGCGCTGACCCCGGCGACCTATATCGGCAACGCCGAAGAGCAGGCGAGGAAGCTATGAACTCCGATGCGCCGCTGCCCATGCTGGGCGGCCTGACCGCCGCCGAGTTCCTGCGCGACGTCTGGCAGCAGAAGCCGCTGCTGATCCGCGGCGCCTTTCCCGATTTCGCGTGCCCACTGGACCCGGATGAGCTGGCGGGGCTCGCCTGCGAGGAGGGCGTCGAGGCCCGTCTGGTGGAGGAGCACGGTGCCGACGGCGCCTGGCAGGTCCGCCACGGCCCCTTCGATGAGGTCACCTTCGCCACACTGCCCGAGCGCGACTGGACCCTACTGGTCCAGGCCGTCGACCACTACGTGCCCGAGGTGGCCGAGTTACTCGAGGCCTTCGACTTCCTGCCCCGCTGGCGACTCGACGACATCATGATCAGCTACGCCCCCCCAGGCGGAAGCGTCGGCCCGCATGTCGACCAGTACGACGTCTTCCTGCTGCAGGGCAGCGGCCAGCGCCGCTGGCAGCTGGGCGGCAAGGTCGGCGACGACGCCCCGATCCTCGATGGCATCGACCTGCGCATCCTCGAACGCTTCGAAGTGGCCCCTGGCGATGACTGGATTCTCGAACCGGGCGACATGCTCTACCTGCCGCCCGCCTGGGCGCACCATGGCGTCAGCCAGACCGACGACTGCCTGACGTTCTCGGTGGGCTTCCGCGCGCCCTCCGCGGACGAGGCGATCACCTCGTTTGCCGACTATCGCGGTGAGCAGCTGCCGGCATCGAGGCGCTACGCCGATGCCGGCATGACGCCGCCCAAGGACCCCGCCGAGCTCGACGATGACGCCGTGGCCCGCATGCGCCAGCTGATCCTGGAGACCCTGGACGACCCGGCCCAGCTGGCCCAGTGGTTCGGCCGCGTGATGACCCAGCCCAAGTACGTCGACCAGCTGGTCCCCACCGAGACGCCGACCGAGGTAGAGGACCTTGTCGCCGCCCTTCAGGAGGGCGAGGAACTGGCACGCAGCCCCGGTTCGCGCTTCGCCTGGCGGGCCCTGGACGACGACCGCGCAACCCTCTTCGCCGATGGCGACGGACTGAACTGCCCCCTGCCCCTGGCCCGGCATGTAGCCTCCGATGCCCCGCTGGACGAGGGCCTGCTCGCGCTGCCCGGTGCCGCCGCGCTGCTCGCCCGCCTGCTCGATATCGGCAGCCTGGCCTGGGCGGACGAGCTGGAGGAGTAGCAAGGAGCAAGGAGCAAGGAGCAAGGAGCAAGGAGCAAGGAGCAAGGAGCAAGGAGCAAGGAAAACAATGTGTCACCAGGAGAGACGAAGTGAAAGAGACAGAGCTGGCCATTAAAGAGGGCAGCTGGGACGCGTTAGGCGCCGAGGCCAGCGAGATCCGCCGGGTGGTCTTTATCGAGGAGCAGCAGGTGCCTCAAGAGGAGGAGTGGGACGGCCGCGACCCCGACTGTCGCCACTTCCTGGTCCTGCACGACGGCATTCCCCTGGGCACCGCCCGGCTGCTGCCCGATGCCCATATCGGTCGGGTGGCCGTGCTCGCCCAGGCCCGCGGCCTGGGGATCGGCGCGGCCCTGATGCGGGCCGCCATCGAGGCCGCCCGCCGCGACGGCCATAACACGGTGGAGCTCGCCGCCCAGACCCACGCCCTGACGTTCTACGAACACCTGGGGTTCAGGGCCTTCGGTGACGACTTCCTCGAGGCCGGTATTGCGCACCGCAATATGCGCCTTCCCCTCGGCGCTTGAATCGCGACCCCCTGCTTCCGCACGGAAACTCGACTACAGGAAAGGCCTCTCCCCGCACCGTCCTGTAGTCGAGTTACAACGCCCTCTCCCCCCAAGGATCAATTGCTGAAGCCCGCCATCAGGGGCCATAGTGGCTTCCATGGCGAGGGTAAAACAGCTGTTTACCAGCGGCCCGAAGGGGTCAGGCAGATCGGCTGGCACACCCTCCCCGAGGTTCGACCAAGGCCGTAGAGACAAGCCCCGGCATCTGTTCGGCCCTGACAGTTCTTCGCAGATGCAGCATAAGGCATTGCCGAATGGTGCAGCAGGCGATTCCAGCGGCCGCGACACCGGTTTTTCCCGACATCGCGATCACGAGATTCCACTCCTGACCCGAAGGATGGCCCATGACGACATTCAAAGACGAACTCAAGGCTCTGGCTCAACTGCGCGAAGCCCAGCAGGGCAAGTGGGACAACATCAACCCCGAGCATGCCGCCCGCATGCGGGTGCAGAACCGCTTCCAGACCGGCCTGGACATCGCCCGCCACACCGCCGGGATCATGCGCGAAGACATGGCGGCCTATGACGCCGACACCGCGCAGTACACCCAGTCGCTGGGCTGCTGGCATGGCTTCATCGGCCAGCAGAAGATGATCTCCATCAAGAAGCACTTCGGCACCACCAAGCGTTCCTACCTCTACCTCTCCGGCTGGATGGTCGCCGCCCTGCGCTCCGAGTTCGGCCCCCTGCCCGACCAGTCCATGCACGAGAAGACCACCGTGCCGGGCCTGATCGAGGAGCTCTACACCTTCCTGCGCCAGGCCGATGCCTGGGAACTCAATCACCTGTTCCATGACCTGGACGAGGCCAAGAAGGCCGGTGACCAGGCGAAGGCCGACGAGACCATGGCGAAGATCGACGGCTTCGAGACGCATGTCGTGCCGATCATCGCCGACATCGACGCCGGCTTCGGCAACGCCGAGGCCACCTACCTGCTGGCCAAGAAGATGATCGAGGCCGGGGCCTGCTGCATCCAGATCGAGAACCAGGTCTCCGACGAGAAGCAGTGCGGCCACCAGGCCGGCAAGGTCACGGTGCCCCACGAGGACTTCATCGCCAAGATCAACGCCGTGCGCTATGCCTTCCTGGAACTCGGCGTGGAGGACGGCGTGATCGTTGCCCGCACCGACTCCCTGGGCGCCGGCCTGACCCAGAAGATCGCCGTGACCCACGAGCCCGGCGACCTCGGCGACCTGTACAACGGCTTCCTCGATGGCGACGCGATCGCCTCGGCCTCCGACATCAACAACGGCGACGTGGTGATCAAGCAGGACGGCAAGCTGGTCAAGCCCAAGCGCCTGGCCTCCGGCCTCTACGAGTTCAAGCCGGGCACCGGCGAGGACCGCGTGGTGCTGGACTGCATCACCAGCCTGCAGAACGGTGCCGACCTGCTGTGGATCGAGACCGAGAAGCCCCATGTCGGCCAGATCGCCGGGATGGTCAACCGCATCCGCGAGGTCTGCCCGGATGCCAAGCTGGTCTACAACAACAGCCCGTCCTTCAACTGGACCCTGAACTTCCGCCAGCAGGTGTTCGACGCCTGGGAGACGGAAGGCAAGGACGTCTCAGCCTACGAGCGCGCCGACCTCATGAACGCCACGTACGACGACACCGAGCTCGGGCAGCTGGCCGACGAGTGGACCCGCAACTTCCAGCGCGACGCTGCCCGCGAGGCCGGCATCTTCCACCACCTGATCACCCTGCCGACCTACCACACCGCGGCCCTCTCCACCGACAACTTGGCCAAGGGCTACTTCGGCGACGAGGGCATGCTGGCCTATGTGGCCGGGGTGCAGCGCAAGGAGATCCGCGAGGGCATCGCCACCGTCAAGCACCAAGACATGGCCGGCTCCAACATCGGTGACGACCACAAGGAGTTCTTCCACGGCGAGGCGGCGCTCAAGGCCGGCGGCAAGGACAACACCATGAACCAGTTCGGCTGAAGCCGCTGGCGGTAACCACTGGAAACCTTGGGGAGGCCGATTGACCTCCCTTTTTTCATATTATTGGCCGCATGGCGACGCTACACTCATGGCCAGGGAGTCCGACGCGCTGGCCAAGCCGGTTCGCAGTGGGTAGACTCGTTAAAGAACACCGTCCATTAACCTTTGGTCACCATCCCGGGACCGAGTGTTCGTCACGGACATCAAGGAGATCCTGCATGAAACGCCTTCTTCCCGTTCTGGCCATCGGCGTCCTGACCCTGGCCGGCTGCGCCAACACCGCGCCCTATTCGGGCAACGTCTACAGCGGCAACCAGGCCAAGTCGGCCCAGACCGTGACCTTCGGCACCATCACCGCCCTGCGCCAGGTGCAGATCCAGGCCGACAGTCGGGCCGGGGGCCTGCTCGGCTCCGGCGGCGGTGCCGTGATCGGCGGCATCCTCGGCAACCAGGTGGGCGGCGGCACAGGGCGCCAGCTGGCCACCGTGGCCGGCGTCATCGGCGGCGCCGTCGCGGGCACCAAGGTCGAGGAGGCGACCAACCGCATCACCGCCTGGGAAATGGAGATTCGCCAGGATAACGGCCAGAACGTGGTCGTTGTCCAGAAGGCGGACCAGAACTTCCAGGTCGGCCAGCGCGTGCGCCTGATCGGCAGCGGCAGCAGCGTCAGCGTGGCCCCCTACTGAGGGCAGCCCTGGCCGCATGGGCGGCCGTCAATAAAGAAGGCCCGCGGAGCGATCCGCGGGCCTTCCTCGTTCCGGTGGCGACAGCCGGCGTAACCGGGACATCCTCAGTGCAGGTCGACCTTGTTCATGGCCCAGCCGGCCAGCTTGGTGGCGATCAGTGCCACCAGGCCAATCACGATCACGGTGAACAGCATGTCCACGGGGCGCACGATGAAGGTGGCGCCGAGCACCGCCAGGGCCGGGCTCCATATCCAGCGATCATCTTCGCTGCGCAGCACGGCCGGCAGCAGCGTGTCGAGAATACCGCTGACGGAGGCCTCCCAGCGCTTGAGGAAGAGATACAGGAGCACGGCGAAGGCGATCAGCCAGATCAGGGTCAAGGTCATGGCACTCTCCAGGGAAGGGTCGATCGAGGACCAGGGAAGGGTCGATCGAAGGGAATCGGGAAATCGGACTCCGGCAAGGGTATCCCTGCCCGGTAGGCCACGCAACCGTCCGAAAGTCCCCGCCCCGGGACCGGAAAGGCGTGAATGCGACTCAGGATCGGCCCTCACATCCTGAATTTCCTCCATGCCCCTGACAGTCGCTTGACTGCCGCGTTACCATGTCGCGCTACATGCACTCACCGAAAGGTTCATCAATGCAGATTGCGCAGAATTCCGTTGTCGCGTTCCACTACACCCTGACCAACGATGCAGGTGAAGTGCTGGACAGCTCGGAAGGCCGCGAGCCACTGACCTACCTCCACGGCGCAGGTAACATCATTCCGGGCCTCGAGAAGCAGCTGGAAGGTCGCGCCACCGGCGACAAGCTCGAGGCCAAGGTTGCCCCGGAAGAGGGCTACGGCGACGTCCAGCCTCAGCTCGTGCAGGAAGTGCCGCGTGACGCCTTCCAAGGCGTCGAAGACGTCGAGCCGGGCATGCAGTTCCAAGCCCAGACCCAAGGCGGTCCGCTGATGGTCACCGTGACCAAGATCGAGGGCGACACCGTCACCGTCGATGGCAACCATCCGCTCGCCGGCCAGCCGCTGAACTTCGACGTGGAAATCGCCGAGGTCCGCGAGGCCAGCGAGGAAGAAGTCGAGCACGGCCACGTGCACGGCGAGGGCGACCACGAGCACTGATATCTCGTGCCGACCGCACCGGCCGCCGACAGGCGAAACCGGGATCACGAAGGGGCAGCCAAGGGCTGCCCCTTCGTCGTTCAGGCGCGCGGTCGTTTCGGGCCCTCGTGCTCGAAGGCCCGCAGGGTGCGATGACCGCCCCAGAGCCGCATCGCGGTGGTCACCAGGCAGGCCCCGCCGAAGACCATCGCCAGCAGCGGGAAGTGCCCGGGAAACAGGCAGAAGAGCACGAAGGCCAGCACGGTCTCCGTGCCCTCGGTCAGGCCGTGCAGGTAATAGAAGGCCTTCTGCTGGAAGCGTGGCCGTTCCAAGCCATGGCGCGTGGCCATGATGGCGAAGGCCAGGAAGGAGGTCCCGGTGCCGATGAAAGCGAACAGCAGGAAGGCCGCCGCCAGGGCATTGGCTGCCGGGTCGGCAAGGGCGAAGCCCAGCACGACCGCCGCGTAGAAGACGAAGTCCAGGCCGATGTCGAGGAAGCCCCCGGCATCGCTCGCCTCCCCCGTCAGCCTGGCCAGGGCACCATCCAGCCCGTCGCCCAGACGGTTGAGCAGGATCGCCACCAGCGCCGGCAGGTACCAGCCAAGGGCCAGCAGCGGCAGAGACAGCATCCCCACCAGGAAGGCCGTGACCGTCACCTGATCGGGGCGGACCCTGAGCCTGGCGAGGCCGCGGGCCAGCGCCGACAGCGGGCCCTGGGTCAGCGGCATGGTCCAGCGATCGAGCATGCTAACGCCCTGTCTCGTCGGCCCCGTCGCCACCCCGCCGCCAGGCGAAGTAGCGCGCCAGCCAGCCCAGCAGGCGCTCCGGCTTGTGGGCATTCTTCCACACCCCGGCCGTGGCCTTGACCGCCTCGCTGTGGGTCGGATAGGGATGGATGGTGCCCAGCAGCTTGTTGAGCCCGATGCCGCGGGTCATCGCCAGGGTGAACTCGGCGAGCATCTCCCCCGCCCCCTGGCCGACGATGGTGGCCCCGAGGATCCGGTCGCGACCGGGCACGGTCAGCACCTTCACGAAGCCGCGGGTACTGCCCTCGGCGATGGCGCGATCCAGCTCGCTCAGGGCGTAGCGGGTGACCTCGACCTCGACGCCCGCTGCGAGGGCCTCACGCTCGTTGAGCCCGACCCGCGCCACCTCAGGGTCGGTGAAGGTGACCGCCGGCAGGGCCCGATAGCTCACCCGAAAGCGCTTGAGCTCGCCGAACAGCGCATTCACCGTGGCATGCCAGGCCTGGTGGGCGCTGGCATGGGTCAGCTGGTAGGGGCCCGCCACGTCGCCGCAGGCCCAGACATTGGGCAGTACGCTCTGCAGCGACTCGTCCACGGCCAGGGTGCCATCGGACCGGGTCTCGACGCCGAGGGCCTCCAGGCCCAGTCCCTCGACATTGGCCTGGCGCCCCACCGCCACCAGCAGGTGGGTGAAGGGCAGCCGCTCGAGCACCGGTTCTTCCCCGTGGGCGTCATGCCGCTCGACCTCCAGGGCATGGCCACCGCCCTCATCAACCACCACCCGCAGCGCCCGGGTGGCGAGATGCACCGCCAGGCCTTCCTCACCCAGCCGGGCCTCGACCTCGCTGGCCACCTCCCGGTCTTCCCGAGGCAGCAGCTGGCCGCCCATCTCCACCAGCGCCACCCGGCTGCCCAGCCGGGCGAAGCTCTGGCCCAGCTCGCAGCCGATGGGCCCACCGCCCAGCACCACCAGGCGTTCGGGGAGCGTCTCGAGTCGCCAGAGATTGTCGGAGGTGAGCACCTCGATGGCCTCCAGGCCCGGCAGCGGCGGCACGCGCGGCCGCGCCCCGCTGGCGATGATCACATGGCGGGTAGTGATCACCCGCTCCGTCTCGCCCTCCCGGATCCGCACTCGCCAGGGATCGTCGAGAACGGCATTGCCTTCGATCACCTCGACGCCCAGCCCCTCGTAGCGCTCGCGACTGTCGTGGGGCGCCACCTCGCGGATGGCGCGCTGGACATGGCCCATCACGGCGGTGAAATCCACCTCGGGTTCGCCGGCAGTGACGCCGTAACGTGGCGCCTCGCGGATCTCATTGGCGAGGCGGGCGGCGCGGATCAGCGCCTTGGAGGGCACGCAGCCGGTGTTGAGGCAGTCACCGCCCAGGCGATCACGCTCGACCAGGACCACCCGCGCCTTCACCGCCGAGGCAATGTAGCTCGCCACCAGCCCCGCCGAGCCGCCGCCGATCACCACGATGTCCTGGTCGAAGCGGGCCGGCCGCGCGAAGCGACGGGCCAGCTGGCGGCGCTTGCCGATGGCCACCAGGCCACGGGCCAGCCAGGGGAAGAGGCCGATCAGCACGAAGGAGCCGATCAGGCCCGGCGAGAGGATGCCGGCCAGCGACTCCAGGTTGCCGAGTTCGCGTCCCGCGTTCACGTACACCGCGGTGCCGGGCAGCATGCCCAGCTGGCTGACCCAGTAGAAGGTCGTCAGCCGCATGCGGGTCAGGCCCATCACCAGGTTGATGACGAAGAAGGGAAACAGCGGGATCAGCCGCAGGGTGAAGAGATAGAAGGCCCCCTCGCGCTCGATGCCGGCGTTGATGCGCTCGAGCTGGGTGGCGAAGCGTCGCTCCAGGGGCCCGCGCGCCAGGGTGCGGGCGATCAGCGCGGCGAGCGTCGCCCCGAGGGTACTGGCGAAGGAGATCAGCAGCAGCCCCCAGCCGAAGCCGAACAGCGCCCCGCCGAGCAGGGTCAGCAGGGTGGCCCCGGGCAGCGAGACGGCGGTGATGGCCACGTAGATCAGGAAGAAGCCGCCGGCGACGGTCAGCGGTTCGGCGGCCAGCCAGGCCTGGAAGCGCGCCTGCTCGGCCTGGAGGTTATCGAGGGTCAGGGCTTGATCGGCCCCACTGAGGAAGTAGGCCGCGACCAGCAGGGCGATCACGGCCGCGAGTATCAGGCGTCGTCGTGTCAAGGGGGACTCCCGTAGGTAAATGATAAGGGTCACCGCATCCGCGGCCGTCGAAGACGCCCCTCTGTCGTTGTGGCTGACGGTAACTTACGCGGAAGCGACCACAGTGTCCTGTAAGGAACTGGGAGGATAGGGAACTCAATGGCATCACGTCTCTCCAACCTATCAACCCTGATCCATGGAGCCCTACGATGAGAGCCTTGCCCTTTCCTGCCTTTTGCCGGATGAGCCTGCTTGCCTTGCCGGCCGCGATTGGCACCATCGGCCTCGCCCAGGCCGATGGTGAGAGCGCCAGTGCCGTCTTCGCTGGCGGCTGCTTCTGGTGCATGGAGGAAGCCTACGACAAGGTCGAAGGGGTACTGGCGACCACCTCCGGCTACAGCGGTGGCCACACCGAGGACCCGACCTATGACCAGGTAGCGGCCGGCGGCACCGGCCATGCCGAGGTGGTCAAGGTCGACTACGACCCCGAGCAGGTGGACTACGAGACCCTGCTGCACGTGTTCTGGCGCAACATCGACCCCTTCGCCGAGGACCGCCAGTTCTGCGACAAGGGCGCCCCCTACCGCAGCGCCATCTTCCCCATGGACGCGGAGCAGCACGCGCTGGCCGAGGCCAGCCGGGACGCCGCCGCCGAGCGCTTCGACCAGCCCATCACCACCGAGATCACCGACTTCGAGGCCTTTTACCCGGCCGAAGACTACCACCAGGACTACTACCTCGAGAACCAGGTGCGCTATCGCTTCTACAAGTCGGGCTGCGGCCGCGTCGACCGGCTCGAGGAGGTCTGGGGCGACGAGGCCGGCGCCAACTCGGCCCCATGATCCTCGTGGCGTTCGCGTCGCCACAGCCAGCCGGCCAGCCCCAGGGTCACTGACAGCATCAGCCAGGAGGCCAGGACCACGCCCTGCCAGCCGGCGGCCCGCCAGAACGGCTCCAGCCAGAAGCCGCCCAGGCTGGCACCGCTGTAGTAGAACACCAGGTAGAGCGCCGAGGCACTGCCCCGTGCCGAGCGGGCCCGGCGCCCCACCCAGCTCGAGGCCATGGAGTGGGCCAGGAAGAACCCGAAGGCGTTGACGGTCAGTCCGGCGATGATCCACCAAAGCGACCCGGCCAGAGTCACCGCGGTGCCGACGATCAGGATCAGGATCCCCAGCATCATGCAGGCCGGCTGCGACCAGCGCGCGGCCAGCCGTCCGGAGAGCGACGAGCCGAGGGTACCGCCCAGGTAGGTCAGGAAGATCAGCCCCAGCACCCGGGTCCCCAGCCCGAAGGGGGGATCGGCCAGCCGGAAGGTGATGTAGCTGTACTGGTTGATGAAGATCAGGAAGTTGATCCCGCCGAGCAGGTAGGCGCCGAGCAGCAGCGGATTGCGCAGGTGACTGCCCAGGTCGGCCAGGGCACCGCGCAGCCCGAAGCGCCGCGGCGTGAAGGCGCGGGCGGCGGGCAGCAGCTTCCAGAACAGCGCCAGCCCGACCAGCGTCATCGCCCCCACCACCAGGAAACTGGCCGATGCCCCACCGACCTCGGCCACCACACCGCCCACCACCCGGCCACTAATGCCGCCCAGGGAGTTGGCACCGATATACAGCCCCACCGCCGAGAGCAGGGCCGGGTGCTCGAACTCGTCGCCCATCCAGGCGATTGCCACCGCCGGCAGCCCGCCCAACACGAAGCCCTGCAGGGCGCGCATCGCCAGCAGCGTCTCGAAGTTCGGCGCGAACGCCAGCCCCAGCGAGAGCAGCCCGGCCGCCAGCAGGGTCAGGCGCATGATGGCGCCCCGGCCGATGGCATCCGAGAGCGGGCCGAACACCAGCAGCGAGGCGGCCAGCGCCAGGGTGGCGACCGACATCACCAGGCTGATTCCCAGCGTCGAGACCCCGAAAGTCTCGCGCAGCGCCGGCAGCAGCGGCTGTGGGACATAGAGGTTGATGAAGACCAGAAAGGAGCCCAGGCACAGGGCCAGGGTCGCGCGCCACCAGGCGCGGGTATGTGCGGCGATCATGACGTCCTCCGACTTGGCAGGCCATGATCCACCGGCGAGAATGATAAGCCAAACAGAATATCCAGATCATTAACATCTGGTTTTCTTATGACCCGATCCCCGGAGCACCGATGAGCCTGCCCTTCGACCTGCGCACCCTCAGGGTCTTCCTGGCCGTGGCCGACCAGGGGGGCTTCACGGCCGCCGCCCGGGCACTCCACGTGGCGCAGTCGGCGGTCAGCCAGACCATCGCCGGTCTGGAGAAGGGCCTGGAGTTGTCGCTCTTCCACCGCCACGAGCGACGCATCGCCCTGACCCCGGAGGGCGAGGCCCTGGTGCCCCATGCCCGAGCGCTACTCGAACGCGCCGAGGCCGCGCACCTCGCCATGCGCGAGCTGCATGGTCTGGTCAAGGGCGAGGTGCGCATCGGCATCCCCTCGATGCTCGGTTCCTACTACTTCCCGCCGCTGCTGATGGGCTTCAAGGCCCGCCATCCCGGCATCCGGCTGACCGTGGTGGAGGCCGGTGCACGACGCCTGCAGCGAATGATCGCCGAGGGCGAGCTGGACCTGGGGGTGGTGATCGACGACGATAGCTGCCGTCACCTAGAGCGGCGACGCCTGGTGCGCGAGGAGATGGTGGTCTGCGTGCCGCGGGAGCACCCCTTCGCCAGGCGCGCCAGCGTCTCCGCCGAGGCCTTCTTCAGCGAGCCCCTGGTGCTGTTCCAGGATGGCTACTTCCACCGCGAGTTCGTCGATGCCATGGCGCGCGAGACCGGCACCACGGCCGACATCGCCTTCCAGTCGAATCTGATACCGCTGACCAAGGCGATCGTCCGCCAGGGGTTCGGCATCACCACCTTCCTGCGGCGGGTGGTGGAGGAGCCGGAGCTCCGGGCGGTCTCCTTCGACCCGCCCGCCTGGCTGGACCTGTCGCTGGCCTGGGGACGCGGCGCCTACCTGTCGCGGGCCGAACAGGCCTTCCTGGACTTCGTGCTGGCCCACCGTGAGGTACTCTAACCGAGTCAGCCCTCGCTGGTCTCGCCCAGGCGTCTAGCCAGCAAGGTTGGCTCCAGGGTGCGCCTCGCCTGCCAGAAGTGGCGCCGCCAGTAACGGTTGTCGAGCTCGGAGATCATCACGCCCCGGGAGGTGGAGGCGTGCAGGAAGCGGCCCTCGCCGACATAGATGCCCACATGGCGATAGACCCCGGGGGGACGAAAGAACACCAGGTCGCCGGGGCGCAGGGCATCACGCTCGACCTCGAGGCCGGCTCGCACCTGTTCCTCGGTGGTCCGCGGCAGGTCGAAGCGGAAGGTATCGCTGAAGACGTTCTGCACCAGGGCCGAACAATCGATCCCCCGCATGGAGCTGCCGCCCAGCCGGTAGGGCGTGCCAGCCCAGCGCTCGTGCTGGGCCAGCAGGGCCCGGCGGATCAGCGTCGGGGGCGGGTTGTGCAGGCCGCGGGCTTCCAGGATGGGGTTGTCCACGGGAGACATCAGGGGGTCGGCGGGCATCCCCGGCAGGTCCCGGGCGAAGTAGCCGCCGACGACATGCTCCTCGACGCCGCTCGAGGCGGCACAACCCGCCAGCAGCACCAGGGCGCCCCCCAGGGCGGTGATACGACACATGCGTTTGTCCAGCATCCTGCGACGACCTCGTTCCCTGAGCCGCACCCGGCATCTCTCGGTCCCGCGGTGATGTCGCTGTGGCAGTGCTGCCGGGATGCGGCCCGGTGCCACTGCCAAAGCGGCCTGTCGGCGGCTCGCTGCCTGGAAGTGGCTCCCGACAGGAGGAGCCATGTCATAAACCCTACTGACTATAAACCATACGTTCTTAACAGGGCGAGCCCTCAGTGGAGGGTACGACGGTCGCCCGGCAGCGTATCGATGTGCAGCGGCGCCCAGTGGCGTGGCCGTGCCCCGGGAAAGTCGAGGCTGGCCCAGGCCCCCGCTAGCGGCGGCGCCCCCGAGAGCCAGGCCACCAAGGCCTGGCGGAGGCCGGCCAGGAAGCTCTCGCGCTCCGGGGTCTCGCCCATGAAGAACGAGAAGCCGGCGTGCAGGCCGCGGGCATACTCCTCCCAGCCCGCGTAGTGCTCGACGGCTAGCCCATGAGCACGCTCGAGCAGGTCCAGGAACGCCGCCTCGTCGAGCCACCCCAGCTGGCGGCCGGCGATGGCCAGGTCCACGGCCTGGGCGATGTCCCAGGCCGCCAGATCGACCTCGTTGCAGCCGTCCTCATTGTCCCTGACCCGCTGCAGGCGCAGCAGATGAGCGCCCTCCTCCTCGCTGCACGCGCCGCTCCCCAGGGTAGCGATCTCGGAGGCCAGCCGCCCGTGGTTGAGCGTGTAGGGGGCATAGTTGATCTGGTACTCCTGGCGATCGCCGACCTCGATCAGGTACCCGAGGAACTCACCCAGCTCCGCCGCCCCATGAAGGGCATAATGCCCATCGACCCAGTCGCGGATGGCCGCGCATTCGCGCTCGCTCTCCGGCTGCGGCAGGCTCCAGGCCGGGCTGTTGAGCGGCCCGACCAGCGCCATCGCGGTGAAGTGGACAAGCGTCGGTCGCGGCCCGGGCTCGCGCCAGGCCCCGCCGCGCCAGTCGAG
Source organism: Halomonas sp. 11-S5 (assembly GCF_029889825.1). NCBI lineage: Bacteria > Pseudomonadati > Pseudomonadota > Gammaproteobacteria > Oceanospirillales > Halomonadaceae > Halomonas > Halomonas sp. 11-S5. The sequence continues at coordinate 61,783 of NZ_JARANW010000007.1, read as the reverse complement.
CCAGTGGAAGAGGCTCCCGGGGTCCTCCAGGTGCCAGCGGATCTCGGCGACCATCGGGGGCTGGTCGGGCTCGGGCAACAGGCTCTCCCAGTGGGCCCAGGCCTGCAGCAGGCGACGTGCATCGGGGTAGAAGCGGCACAGCGAGCCCTGCAGGGCCTCGGCCAGCGTCGCCAGGCGGGCCGCATCGAAGTCCCCGCTGTCCATGGCCATCTGCAGGTGGAAGGCAAACTTCTCGGCCATGTGGATGGTGGCGGCGTGACGGCTCGCCTGCCTGAGGGCATCGCGGCTCGCCAGCTCGTCCGCGACCGGATGGCCGAAGGGGATCTCGGCCGGCGGCAGGGCGCCATGGACGGCATCCGCCGCCAGCTGGTTGAGGTGGTGGGCCTGGGCCGGCAGCCAATAGCGGGAAAGCGCCTCGACGCCCTCGTCGGCATGCAGGTCTAGGGTCTCGACCAAGTAGCGGCGCGCCTCCTCGCGCCGAGCGACCGGCAGCTCAGGCACCGGCCCCTGGCAGGCGGCGAATTCGGGCTCGCGTACCGCCGCCAGCGCCAGTGTCCAGTGGCGGGGGTCGCCACGCCAGCGTCGCAGGGCGACGCGCGAGGCCTCGATGAGTTCCTCCGGGATCAGCCCCTGCAGAGCCGGGCGCCAGGGGCTCACCGGCGAGTGCAGCAGTAGCGCCCAGTCCGCCTGGAGGTCGGGCAGCCGGTTGCGGCCCTCGAACAGGCTGCGCCCCCGCTGGTAGGCCCGAGTCAGGGCCGCCCAGTCGCTGTAGCGGCGCAGCGCCAGGTCGGCGCCATGGACGGCGAAGTCGCGGGCCTCCTGCGCCTCGAGCCAGCCCAGGCAGGCGCCGGCCCAGGCCAGGTCGATCAGCCGCAGCCAGTCCCAGGCGGCCCACTCCAGCGGCTCGCCCTGATCGAGGAAGCCCAGCAGCACCCGGCCATAGTCGCGCTCGCCCCCCGCCAGGGCCTCCCGCCACTGCCGGCGCTCCTCGGCGTTTGCCTCGAGCAGGCGTCCGGCATCCAGGTCCCAGGCCTGGCGATCGCCCTGGGAGGCCAGCCACAGCAGGCTGCGCACCAGGTCCTCGCGGCTGCGAATCTCCCAGGCCTCCTCCAGCCAGCCCGCCAGCCCCTGCCAGTCGTGCGGCCCGGCGGGCAGCTCGACGACCGGCGAGAAGGCGGCGCGCAGCCGCCAGACCCGATCCTCGGGGGCCGTCGGCCAGAGCGCGGGCGACGTGGCAGGGGCGGCATGGGTGGCATGGGTGGCCAGCCACTCCTGCAGCATGTCCCAGGTCACCCCCTCCCCGTCGTGCTCCAGGACCGAGAGGGCCTCGCAGGCCTCGAAGAAGCCGTCGTCGCCGCGTACCCAGCCCTCGGCACTGCGGGCATGCAGCAGCGCCTCCAGCCAGGCATCGAGGCTGGCGTGGTGGGCGCTGACCTCCTCGGCGAGCCGCTGGGCCCAGGCCCGGGCACGCGCCTCCCCGAGCCAGCCCGCCGCACCGCCCAGGGCGATGACCTCCAGGCCGGCCAGCAGCCTGGCCGGGTCGACGCCGGCGCCCCCGGCGCCCAGGGCCTCCAGCAGGCACCAGCCCAGCTCGCCACGGTCGGCCACCCCGAGGGCGGCCAGCCGCTCGACGGCCGTATCGGCCTCCACCGTCAGGGGATCGGGCGTGAAGGCCCAGTCACACAGCACCAGCTGCTGGGCCCACCAGGCATTCAGGGGATCGACCAAGGCTCACCTCGCCATAAAACCGGAACAGAAACGTGCCGCGCCGCACACCGCAGCGAATCGGCGCCATAGTGTAGCGGAAAGCGTTGCCGCCGCCGATGGCCGAGTGGCCAGCGGCCATGAAAAACGGGCGGAGCCGGGGCTTGGCGGCTTGTTTTAAATAATGCACACTCGTCCAACAAGATGATCAATCCCGACGAGGAATCACCATGTCCGCGGAACCCCAGCTACTGATCGACAAGGCCTATGTGGCCGGCCAGTGGCGCGATGGCGCGCGCCGCTTCGCCGTGGCCAACCCCGCCACCGGCGAGACCCTGGCCGAGGTCCCGGACCTCGACGCCGAGGATGCCCACGAGGCCGTCACCGCCGCGGCAGACGCCTGGCCAGCCTGGCGGCGCCGCACCGCCAAGGAGCGCGCCGCCCTGCTGCGCGCCTGGTTCGACGCCATCATGGCCCATCAGGAAGCCCTGGCGCGGCTGATGACCCTGGAACAGGGCAAGCCGCTGGCCGAGGCCCGCGGCGAGGTGGCCTATGGGGCCTCCTTCGTGGAGTACTATGCCGAGGAGGCCAAGCGCGTCGCCGGCGAGACCCTGCCCAGCCACGGCGCGGACAAGCGCATCCTGGTGTTCCGCGAGCCGATCGGCGTGGTGGCGGCCATCACCCCCTGGAACTTCCCGTTGGCGATGATCACCCGCAAGTGCGCCCCGGCCCTGGCCGCCGGCTGCCCGGTGGTGATCAAGCCCGCCGAGGCCACCCCGCTCACCGCCCTGGCCCTGGTGAAGCTCGCCGAGGAAGTCGGCTTCCCGGCCGGGGTGATCAACGTGGTCACCGCCTCCCGGCCGGCCGAGATCGGCGAGGTGCTGACCACCGACCCGCGGGTGCGCAAGATCTCCTTCACCGGCTCCACCCCCGTGGGCAAGCGGCTGCTGGCCCAGTGCGCCGGCACCGTCAAGAAGGCCTCCATGGAGCTGGGCGGCAATGCCCCCTTCATCGTCTTCGACGACGCCGACCTGGACGCCGCCGTGGAAGGGGCGGTGGCCTCCAAGTACCGCAACTCCGGCCAGACCTGCGTGTGCACCAATCGCCTGCTGGTGCAGGCCGGGGTCTATGATGCCTTCATCGAGAAGCTCGCGGCCCGCGTCGTCTCCCTCGAGGTCGGCAATGGCCTCGACGAGGGCGTGGTGCAGGGCCCGCTGATCAACGCCGCGGCGGTGGAGAAGGTCGAGGCACACATCGCCGACGCACTGGACAAGGGCGGCCGCTTGGTGTGCGGCGGCAAGCCCCACGCCCTGGGTGGCACCTTCTTCCAGCCCACGATCATCGCCGACGTGACCGAGGAGATGAAGGTGGCCACCGAGGAGACCTTCGGGCCCCTGGCGCCGGTGTTTCGCTTCGAGACCGAGGAGGAGGCCATCGCCATGGCCAACGCCACCGAGTTCGGCCTCGCCGCCTATTTCTATGCCCGCGACTATCGTCGTATCTGGCATGTCATGGAAGGGCTGGAATATGGCATGGTGGCGGTGAACGAAGGCATTCTATCCACCGAGCTGGCGCCCTTCGGTGGAGTCAAGGAGTCGGGGCTGGGACGCGAAGGGTCGCGCCACGGCCTGGATGAGTACACTGAACTAAAATACGTCTGTGTCGGCGGCCTCTGATCGCCCGCCGCCTCTTACCAAGGAGACAGGACCCATGAACAACGCACAGCTCAACGAACTCAAGCAGCGCTACGTGGCCAGCGGCGCCGCGAGCCCCGCCACCCAGTTTGCCGACCGCGCCGAGAACGCCCTGGTGTGGGACGCCGACGGCAATCGCATCATCGATTTCGCCGGCGGCATCGGCGTGCTCAACATCGGCCACCGCCATCCCAAGGTGGTCCAGGCGGTCAAGGACCAGCTCGACAAGGTGATGCACACCTGCCAGACCGTGATGCCCTATGAGGGCTACGTGAAGGTGGCCGAGAAGCTCAGCCAGGTCACCCCGGTGCGCGGCCACGCCAAGGTGATGCTGGCCAACTCCGGGGCCGAAGCACTGGAGAACGCCGTCAAGATCGCCCGTGCCGCCACCGGCAAGAACAACGTGATCTGCTTCGACGGCGGCTACCACGGCCGCACCTTCATGACCATGGCCATGAACGGCAAGGTCGCCCCCTATTCCACCGACTTCGGCAGCATGCCGGGCAACGTCTTCCGCGCCCCCTACCCGGTGCCCTACCACGGCGTCAGCGAGGACGAGGCCCTGCGCGGCCTGAAGATGGCGCTCAAGACCGACGCCAACCCGCGCGACACCGCGGCCATCGTGCTCGAGCCGGTGCTCGGCGAGGGCGGCTTCTATCCGGCACCGGCCAGCTTCCTCAAGGCGATCCGCGAGATCTGTGACGAGCACGGCATGCTGATGATCGTCGACGAGGTGCAATCCGGCTTCGGGCGCACCGGCAAGATGTTCGCTATCGAGCACAGCGGCGTCGAGCCCGATATCATCACCATGGCCAAGAGCATGGCCGACGGCATGCCGATCTCGGCGGTGGTCGGCACCGACAAGCACATGGACGCCTCCGGCGCCAACTCCCTGGGCGGCACCTACACCGGCAGCCCGGTCTCCTGCGCCGCCACCCTGGCCGTGCTGGAGGTCTTCGAGGAGGAGAACATCCTCGAGAAGAGCCAGGCGCTCGGCGACAAGCTGGCCAAGCGCTTCGCCCAGTGGCAACAGACGTTCGATTGCATCGACAACGGCCGCAACATGGGCGCCATGGCGGCCATCGACCTGGTCTCCGACAAGGCCAACCACACCCCGGACGCCGACCTGGCCGGCGCGCTGTGCAAGAAGGCCCGCGAGAAGGGGCTGATCCTGCTCTCCTGCGGCCTCTACGGCAACACCATCCGCTTCTTGATGCCGGTCACCATCGAGGATGAGGTGCTCGAGGAAGGCCTCGCCATCGTCGAGGAGTCCCTCAAGGAGCTAGTCGGCAGCAAGCGCGCCGCCACCGCCTGACCGGGCTTGCCCGGAAACGGCACACAACGCGAACCGCCCGGCTGTCTCCAGCCGGGCGGTTCGCGTTGGCGCCCCAAGGCGTTGACGCCATGAGGCCGAAACCCTGCTATGGTCGCAGCTTGGCTGCTCGGTCCTTCGCTCTCCCGCTCGCCTATCGGTATGGCACCATGATCCTTCGCACGCTCTCCCTGCTGCGCTCCCTGCAGGGCGCTCATCACACAGTCACCGATGCCCAGGCCCGCATCCAGCAGGCCGGTGACTACCGCTGGCTCCGCCGACAGCTGGGCCAGGGAATGGTCGACGCCCGGCAGACCGCGCTGGCCGACGACACCCCCGCCGTGTCGGTAGTACTGCCCTTCGTGGCCACCCCCGCGCGGCGCCGCGGGGGGCGCTGGCCGGAGGACCCCGATGAACGAGAGGGCTGCTTCGTGGAGGGGGCCCACGCCTGTCGGGCCGCCGGGGCCCCGGGCTACCGCAAGCTGGAGAGTCTCTCCCAGGGGCTGGCGCAGGGTGGCATGGCGGTGCTCAAGGACGCGGCGCGCTTCCAGTACCTGCTCGACCAGCAGGCCCTGCGGCTCACCTGGCGGCGCCCGGGTGCCCTGCCGCCCGACCTCGCCCAACAGCTCGGCCGCCACCTGCCCGACGGCGATGCCAAGCGTCACGGCCTCTTCCTGCTGACCCTCAAGGTGCCCGCCTCCCCCCCCGAGGGCATGCCGAACGGCGCCTGGCTGGACGGCTGCCTGGATCGCTACCGGCGCATCCTGCCGACCCCGGCCGGCTGAACCGCCAATGGCCGGACGCTAGTCGCCCTCCGCGGCCAGGTGGCGGACCATCTCGTCGGGCGGGATCCGACGCCCGGCGATGTAGAAGACCTCGTCACCCGCCGCCAGCAGCAGCTCGTCGTCAGGGTTGAGCACCGGGTGCGGTTGTGCGGCCTGCCGGATCGCGATCAGCGAGGCCCGGCACTGGCGGCGCAGGCGCCTCGACACCCGTTCGACGGTGAGCGGAAGCGACGGCCCCGCGAGGCGGGTCGAGTACTGGGTCTGCACCTGGTCGGCATCGACGAGCAGGCGCATGACCTCCTCGCTGCCGGGGTCGAGGGCGGCCTTGACCAGCATCTTCTGGTGCAGGGAGGGAATCACGTTCACCTTGGGACAGTGAGTCTCGAGCAGACGCCCCACCATCTGGTTCTTCACGTAGGCGGTGATCCGGCAGCGCTGATCGACGAGAGCGGAGAGGTGCATGCAAACCAGGTTGGTCTCGCTGTCGTCCTCGACGTCGACCACCACCAGGGAGGCGTACCTTGCCGAGGCGCGCTCGTAGAGCGTCTCGTCCGACAGGGAGGCGGCCCGGAAGTACTCCACCCCCTGTTCGAGGAAGGGGTTGCGCGTCGGGGCGTTCGCATCCACGCAGAGCGCCACCACTTGCCCGGGCCGCGCCTCCTCGCGGACCTGCCCGACCAGGGACTCGGTGTAGGCATTGAAGCCGACGATGACGATATGGTCCTTCTGCACGATCGATTGCTCCCCGTTGAGGCGCCGGGTGAACTGCGAGATCACCAGGGCGGAGGCCTTGCCCAGCAGGGTGGCGAACAGGCCGATGCCCACCGGAACGATAAAGAACACGACCATCAGCTGCCCGCCCCGCGTCACCGGGGAGTAATCCCCATAGCCGACGGTGGAGATGGTGACGATCATGTAGTAGAGAAAGGTGGTGGGCGAGTCGACCAGAGCCGTCTCGCCGGTCAGCGTCAGGCCGAGCCAGGCGAGCAGCAGGTAGGCGACCAGCAGCAGGCCAAGCACCCCCCAGCCCATGTCGGCCACACCGCGGACCAGCACCGCGCCGAGTCGTTTCAGTACATACATGGGTTTCCCTTGGTACGGCCTTGCCATTCCCGATGGCGAGGCGACAGGAAAATCGCCCTCGCCCCGGCCGCATGCCGGAGCGAGGGCGCTTCGCATCGTCGCGGCGCGTCAGGCCTTCTTGACCTTGGCGATCACCCACAGCAGCACCACGGCGCCGACGATGGCGGTGACCAGCGAGCCGATGAAGCCACCGGCCTGCAGGCCCAGCAGGCTGAACAGGCCCCCGCCGATCACGGCCCCCACCACGCCGACCCCGATGTTACCGAGGATGCCGAAGCCGCCGCCGCGCATGATATGGCCGGCGATCCAGCCGGCCAGGCCACCGATAATCAACCAGGCAATGATTCCCATGACAGACACTCCTTATATGTGCTTGGTGAAGAACGCAACTGATCAAGAGGGCTCGATGGTGCCTTGCCGGGCGCCGGGAGAAAAGCCTCAGAACGCGGAACCGGGCTGCTCGAGGAAGGCCAGCTCCTCGCGGGTGGAGTCCCTTCCCAGCACGGCATTGCGATGGGGGTAGCGACCGAAGCGCTCGATCACCTCGCGGTGGCGGTGCTCGTGACGCAGGTTCTCCTCCAGCCCCGGCTGGGCGAACAGGCGCATGGCCTCGTCATGGATCGTCAGCGACTCGCTGTGCATGTAGGGCATGAAGAGAAAGGCCCGCCAGGGCACGTCCAGCAGCCGGTCCGCGCGCTGGGCGACCGCCTCCTGGGACAGCACCAGGGCCACCGGATCCCAGGCGAAGGCACGAGACGCCCCCCGATGGATGTTGCGCGGGAACTGGTCAAGCACGATCACCTCGGCCAGACGGCCGCGGGCGGACGCCCGCCACTGCCAGAACTCGCCACGCCCCGCGGCCGCGAGCCAGTCACCGAAGCGCCGTGCGATCTCGGCATCCAGGGCCGAGTCCTTGCGAAACCACTGGGCGGGCGCGAGTTCCCTGAACCAGAAGTCGATCACCGCCTCGGGGCGACGCTCTTCCATGACGGCCTCCTCTTCGCCCCGGGGTGGAGCTGGTACCATCACAGGGTAGCCGCCCCACCCCCTGCCCACCACCGAAGGGAGCCCCATGACCACCTACGACCTGCTGCAGATGCTGGGTTACGTCTTCAACATCCTCGGCCTGCTGGTCTGCATCGGCGGCCTGACCCTGGCCCGCCGTCCCGACCACCGCGTGCTCGGCCGCAGCCTGGCGGTGTTGGGGTTCGTGATCGCCGCGGCCCCGGTGCTGGTGCAGCTCCTCGGCCTGGTCGAGCCCGTGCCGGTGAGTGCCCTGCCACCCCGCTAGGCGGGATGACAGCGCCCCCTAATGTCGGACAATTAGACGAAAGATGAATGGCGGTGCCGTGTCACGGGATTAGACTCGTCCACCAACGTAGTAAATTTACTGACATTCATGCCGCTGACCGCCCGGAAGCGGCCGAACTCACCCCTCACAAGGATGTTTCCGACATGCACGTCCTGACCCTGGCGTCCTTCCTCTTCTTCACGGGGCTGGTCGCCTTCATCACCTGGCGCATCACGCGCCGCGACGACCACTCGACCTCGAGCGGCTTCTTCCTGGCCGGGCGCAGCCTGACCTTCCCGTTGATCGCCGGCTCGCTGCTGATGACCAACCTCTCCACCGAGCAGATGGTGGGGCTCAACGGCGCAGCCTTCAGCGACGGCCTCTCCGTGATGGCCTGGGAGGTGGTGGCGGTCATCGCCCTGGTGGCGCTGGCGCTGTTCTTCCTGCCGCGCTTCCTGAAGAGCGGCATCGCCACCCTGCCCCAGCTGCTGGAGCTGCGTTTCGACAAGACCACCCAGCTGATCACCAACATCATCTTCCTGATCGCCTATGCGGTGATTCTGCTGCCGATCATCCTCTACTCCGGCGCCATGGGCCTGCAGGGCATGCTCGACCTGCAGGGGCTCACCGGCATCGAATCGCCCACCGTGCTGCTGTGGCTGACGGTCTGGCTGGTGGGGCTGATCGGCTCCGTCTACGCCCTGTTCGGCGGCCTGCGCACCGTCGCCGTCTCCGACACCCTTAATGGCGTGGGCCTGCTGATCGGCGGCTTCGTGATCGTCTACTTCGGCCTGCAGGCGGTGAGCAGCGACGGCGGCCTGCTGGAGGGCTGGGCGATCCTCAAGGAGAGCAATCCCGAGATGCTCAACTCGATCGGCTCCAGCGAGCAGCAGGTGCCCTTCGCGACCCTGTTCACCGGGGTCTTCCTGATCAACCTCTTCTACTGGACCACCAACCAGCAGATCATCCAGCGGACCTTTGCCGCCAAGACCCTCGCCGAGGGCCAGAAAGGCGTGTTGCTGACGGGTTTCTTCAAGCTGCTCGGCCCCCTCTATCTGGTGCTGCCCGGCATCATTGCCTACCACCTCTATGCCGACCAGGGCGTCGTCGCCGATGAGGCCTATGGCCACCTGGTGTTCAACGTGCTGCCCGCACCGCTTACGGGTTTCTTCGCCGCGGTGATGGTCGGCGCTATCCTGTCGTCGTTCAACTCGGCGCTCAACAGCACCACCACCCTGTTCAGCCTGGGCTTCTACAAGGTCGTGCTCAACAAGAATGCCAGCGAGGCGCAGGTGGTGCGCTCGAGCAAGGTCTTCGGCTGGGTCATGGCCGTCGCCGCCATGACCATCGCCCCGCTGCTGGCCGGTCAGGAGAGCCTGTTCGGTTACCTGCAGAAGATGAACGCCATCTACTTCATTCCTATCCTGGCCGTGGTGCTGGTAGGCCTGCTGACCCGTCGCGTGCCGCCACTGGCGGCCAAGGTGGCCCTGGTGGGCGGCTGCCTGCTGATCTTCGCCGGCTACTTCATCCCGCCCTTCGACAGGCTGCCGATGGTGATGCACGAGTTCCACTTCGTGGCCGGCGTCTTCGTGCTGCTGGTGGCGGTGATGCTGCTGATCGGCCGGCTGATGCCCCGCGAGACCCCCTGGGTCCACGAGGACAGCGGTGCCGTCGACCTGACCCCCTGGCGGGGCGCCATCCCTGCCGGCATCATGCTGGTGATCCTGGTGATGGCCATCTACGCGGCCTTCGCCGGCTGACGCCGCCCGGCCTGCCCGATGCTGCCCCGCCCCGCGCGGGGCAGTGTCGTTTCATGGCCCTACGCCTTGTCAGGCACGCGTCCGACCCGCACATTAGGTCAGCATACGACCCTGCCAGGATGCCCCATGCGCACCCCGCTTACCCGTGAACTCCATGACCTGCTCGAGCGCGGCCGCGACCGCCAGCTGCGCCTGGCGGTGACCGGCCTGTCGCGCTCGGGCAAGACGGCCTTCCTCACCTCGCTGGTCAACCAGCTGCGCCATGCCGGCCTCGAGGCGCGACTCGACCTGCTGCCGGCCGCCCGCGAGGGACGATTGCTCGGTGCCCGGCGGGTGCCACAGCAGGACCTCGCCGTGCCGCGCTTCCCCTACGACCAGGCGATGCAGGCGCTGGACGACCAGCCCCCACGCTGGCCCGAGCCGACCCGCGGCATCAGCGAGCTGCGCCTGGTGATCCGCTACCGGCCGGCCCGGCGCGGCCTGCTCGGCAGCGAGACACGCCAGCTGACCCTGGACCTCTTCGACTACCCCGGCGAGTGGCTGCTCGACCTGCCGCTGCTGGACCACGACTACCTGAGCTGGAGCCGGGCCCAGCGGCATGACGGCGGCAGCGAGCGCGCCGCCCTGTTCGCCGACTGGCACCGGGCGGTGGCCGGCCTCGACCCGGCCGAGGAGGTCGACGAGGCGCGCCTGGCCGAGATCGCCGAGCTGTATGCGCGGGGACTGCGGGCCGCGCGAGAGGCCGGCTTCGCCGACCTGCAGCCGGGGCGCTTCCTGCTGCCCGGGGAACTCGAGGGCGCCCCGGTGCTGCAGTTCTTCCCCCTGCCGGGCATCGCCGAGGCCGACCGCGACGCGCTCGCCGCGCTGCCGGCCGAGAGCCTCTACACCACCCTCGCCCGGCGCTTTCGCCACTACCAGCAGCATATCGTCAAGCCCTTCTATCGCGAGCATTTTCGCCGCTTCGATCGCCAGATCGTGCTGGTCGACGTGCTCGGGGCCCTGAACGCCGGGCCGGAGCGCTTCGAGGACCTTTCCCGCGCCCTGTCGAACCTGATGCAGAGCTTCGACTACGGCCGACGCAGCCTGATGACGCGGCTGTTCGCCCCGCGCATCGACCGCCTGGCCATCGCCGCCACCAAGGCCGACCATGTCACCCCCGAGCAGCACGGCCGCCTGGTCGCGCTGCTCGAGGCGCTGCTCGCCGACCCGCTGAAGGACCTGCGCTTCGCCGACGTACCGGTCCGGGCCCTGTCGCTGGCGGCGATCCGCGCCACCCAGGGCCGCGAAGTGAACCAGCAGGGGCGACGCACCCCGGTCCTGCGCGGCACCACGCTGGCCGGCGAGTCGCTGCTGGTGTTTCCCGGCGAGGTCCCCGACCGGCTGCCGGCGGCGGATTTCTGGGCCCGCCAGGGCTTCGATTTCACGGCCTTTCGCCCCCTGCCCCGCGACAAGGGCGCACCGCTGCCGCACATTCGCATGGACGCCGCCCTGGACTGGCTGATCGGAGACAAGTTGACATGACCCCTTCCCGCGATCAGGACCCACGCCCGGGCGTGCGCTTCACCCCCAATGACGCCCCCGACCGGGACACCGACGCTCTGGATCCCCGGCCCGGGCGGCACTTCGATGCCGGGCTGCCGAGCCAGCCCCTGGCCGCCCCCCAGGCCGATGCGGCCCCCGGCGAACGGGCGCTGGGCGATGGTCTGATGCGCCCGCGCAAGCGGCGCTGGGGGCTGCTCGCGCTGCTCGGCGGCAGCCTGGGCCTGGGCGCGGTGGAGGCCGGCCGGACCCTGCAGGCCGCCAGCCTCGGCGGCGACTGGCTGGCCGGCGGCTGGAGCCTGCTGCTGCTGCTGGCCCTGGGGCTCGGTGGCTCGGCGCTGCTGCGTGAACTGTGGCGCCTGCGCCGCCTGTCCCGCCACGCCCGGCTGCGCGAGCGCCTCGCCGCCCTGCCCGAGGCCACCCCGGCCCAAGCGCAGTCGCTGGCTGGCCAGCTGCGCCGCGACCTCGACCTGGACGACGACCACCCCCACTGGCAGGCCTTCCTGGCCGCCCGCGAGCCCCACCATGACGGGCGCGACACCCGGGCACTGCTCACCCATCACCTGCTCGCCCCCCGCGACCGGGAGGCCCGCCGGCTGATCTCGCGGATGTCCGGCGAGACGGCGGTAATGGTGGCGGTGAGCCCATTGACCCTGGTCGACATGGCGCTGGTCGCCTGGCGCCACCTGGCGATGGTCGACCGCCTGTGCCGCCTCTACGGGCTGGAGCTGGGCTATGCGGCACGCCTGCGGCTGCTGCGCAGCGTGCTCTACCAGATGGCCTTCGCCGGGGCCAGCGAGATCGCCAGCGAGGCGAGCATGCAGATGCTGTCGATGGACCTGGCCGGCAAGCTCTCGACGCGTGCCGCCCAGGGCCTCGGCGTCGGGCTGCTGGGCGCACGCCTGGGACTGCGCACCCAGCGCCTGGCCCGGCCGCTGGATTTCGCCGCGGACGAGGCACCGCGCATGGCCGACCTGCGCCGCGACCTCTGGCAGCAGCTACGCCGCCTGGAAGCCGGCGAGGAAAAGGCCAAGGCACGCCATCCTTGATCCGGATCATGACAGTGCCCGTCCGGGTGACTAGGCTCGATAGATATCAACGCCCACCAACGAGAAGGACGTCCATCATGTTCCATTCCATCCTGGTGCCCGTCGATGGCTCCGAGCACGCCAAGAAGGCGCTGTCCGTGGCCTGCCAGCTGGCCCGACAGGACGGCGCCGCCCTGCACCTGCTGCACATTCCCGAGGAACTCGCCCACGAGACCACCCTGGTCTGGGGCATCGGCGCCATCGCCATCGAGGCCTCGCGGGAGGAACGCGAGGCCGTCGGCAAGCAGGTGGTGGACAGGGCCGCCGAGGCAGCCCGTGAACTCGGCGCCACCAACCTCGAGACGGTCATCGGCCAGGGCGACCCGGCCCGCACCATCATCAGCGAGGCGCGCCACCGCGACGTCGATGCCATCGTGATGGGCAGCCGGGGCCTGAGCGACCTCAAGGGGCTGGTGGTCGGCAGCGTCTCCCACAAGGTCAGCCACGCCGCCGATTGCACCGTGATCACGGTCCGCTGACCGCCCACTCGCGGGTCAGGCGAGCCGCCGCTGGCTCTCGCTGTCGAAGAGTACGGCGCGCCCCATGTCGACTCGCAGGGAAAGGCGCTCGCCCGGCGTCACCCGGCACTTGGGCCCCACTCGCGCGGTGACCTCGCCATCCCCCAGCGGCATATTCAGCAGGATATCCGCCCCGGTCGGTTCGACAACGCTGACCCGCGCCTCCAGCAGTGTGCCCTCCGCCTGCTCGGTCAGGCGCCGGTCTTCCTCGCTGAAATGCTCCGGTCGCAACCCGAGGATCACCGGCCGACCGACCTGCTCGGCCAGGGCCGGCGTCTCCCGCGATGCCGGCCAGGGCAGCACCAGCTCCTCCTCCCCCGCGGTGGCAATCCGCAACCGATAGTCGCCCGCCTGCCCCTCCAGGGTGGTGGTGATGAAATTCATGGAGGGCGAGCCCATGAAACCGGCGACGAAGATATCCACGGGGTCGTTGTAGACCTCGTCCGGCGTGCCCAGCTGCAGGATATGGCCATCACGCATCACCGCGATGCGATCGGCCAGGGTCATGGCCTCGATCTGGTCGTGGGTGACATAGACGATGGTGGTGCCGAGGCGCTGGTGGAGCTTCTTGATCTCGGTGCGCATGTCCACACGCAGCTTGGCGTCCAGGTTCGAGAGCGGCTCATCGAACAAATACACTGCAGGCTCGCGAGCCAGGGCGCGGCCCATGGCCACCCGCTGGCGCTGCCCCCCGGAGAGCTGCGCGGGCTTGCGATCCAGCAGGGCGGTGATCTGCAGCAGGTCCGCCACCCGATCCACCGCCGCCTCGCGCTCGGCCTTGGGGACCTTGCGCATTTCGAGGCCAAAGCTGATGTTCTGGCGCACCGTCATGCTCGGATAGAGCGCATAGGACTGGAAGACCATGGCGATGTCGCGCTCCGCCGGGGTCAGCCAGGTGACGTCGCGGTCGGCGATCCGAATCTCCCCGGCGGTGACCGGCTCCAGGCCGGCGATGGCGTTCATCAGGGTCGACTTGCCGCACCCCGAGGGGCCGACCAGGATCAGGAATTCGCCGGACTCGATGGCCAGGCTGACGTCCTTGAGGACGCGTTCGTTGCCGAAGTCCTTGCGGACCTCGTGGATCTCGAGAGCTGACATGGCGATTTATCTCTTCATGATTTTATTCATAGGGAACGCTGATTTATGTCGCGAGCGACGAGAGGCTGGCCGCCGCCGGAGCGCAGTAACCGGAGTTGACTGGCTGCTCAATGAGGATTGCGACGGCCCGACGCCTCGGCACCGCCGACGGCCAGGATATCGAGCGCAGCAATAAAGCAGTGTTTCCCTAGCCCTTGACGGACCCCGCGGTGAGCCCGCGCACGAAATACTTGCCGGCCAGCACGTAGACCACCAGGGTCGGCAGCGCCGCGATCATGGCGGCGGCCATGTCGACGTTGTACTCGCGCACCCCCGTCGAGGTGTTGACCAGGTTGTTCAGGGCCACCGTCACCGGCTGGGTGTCGTGTGCCGAGAAGGCCACCCCGAACAGGAAGTCGTTCCAGATCTGGGTGAACTGCCAGATCACCGAGACCACGATGATCGGCGCCGAGACCGGCAGCAGGATGCGCCAGAAGATGCGGAAGAAGCCCGCCCCATCCAGCTTGGCCGCCGACACCAGCTCGGTGGGGATCGCCACGTAGAAGTTGCGGAAGAACAGGGTGGTGAAGGCGATGCCGAAGATCACGTGGACCAGGATCAGCCCCGCCCGGGAGCTGGAGAGCCCCAGCCAGCCCAGGGTCTGGGCCATGGGCAGTAGCACCACCTGGAAGGGGATGAAGCAGCCGAACAGCATCAGCGCGAAGAGCAGCTCCGAGCCCTTGAAGCGCCACTTGGTCAGCGCATAGCCGTTGAGCGCCCCGACCACTGTGGAAATCGCCACCGCGGGGATGACGATGGCGAAGGAGTTCCAGAAGTAGCCGCCCACGCCCTCGCAGCGCATCCCGGTACAGGCCTCGCCCCAGGCCTTGACCCAGGGCGCCAGGGTCGGCGACTGGGGCAGTGCCAGCAGGCTACCGGCGCTGATCTCGTCCAGGGGCTTCACCGAGGTGATCAGCATCACCGCCAGCGGCAGCAGGTAGAAGAGCGCGGCCAGCAGCAGCGCGGCGTAGAGCGCCAGACGCGCCAGGCGTGCCCCGGGGGTCCGGCGTCGAATCACGTTATCCATGCTTGCGGCTCCTCAGCTCCGAGTAGAGGTAGGGAATCAGGATCGCCAGCACGCCGCCCAGCATCAGCATGGCACTGGCCGAGCCGAGGCCGACCTGCGCCCGGGTGAAGGCGTGGGTGTACATGAAGGTGGCCGGCAGGTCGGTGGCATAGCCCGGGCCGCCGCCGGTCAGGGCCACCACCAGGTCGAAGCTCTTGATGGCGATGTGGGCGAGGATCATCACCGCGCTGAACACCACCGGCCGCAGGCAGGGGATCACCACCCGCCAGTAGATGCGCGGCAGGCTGCCGCCGTCGAGCTGGGCGGCCTTGATGATGCTGTCGTCGATGCCGCGCAGTCCGGCCAGGAACAGCGCCATCACGAACCCCGAGGCCTGCCACACGGCAGCGATCACCAGGGTGTAGACCGCCATGTCGGGGTCGACCAGCCAGTCGAAGGTGAACGACTCGAAGCCCCAGCCACGCACCATGGCCTGGAGGCCGAGCCCGGGGTTGAGTAGCCACTTCCACACCACCCCGGTGACGATGAACGACAGCGCCATGGGGTAGAGGTAGACCGTGCGCAGGGCACCTTCGCGGCGGATGCGCTGGTCGAGCAGGATGGCCAGGAAGGCGCCGAGCACCAGGCAGATCCCCACGAAGAGGCCGCCGAAGATCACCAGGTTGGTGGAGGCGACCCACCAGCGCTCGTTGGCCATCAGCCGGCCGTACTGGGCGAAGCCGATGAAGTCGTAGCTCGGCAGCATGCGCGAGCTGGTCAGCGAAAGCACGAAGGTCCACAGCATGAAGCCGTAGACGAAGAACAGCGAGACGGCGACGGAGGGCGCCAGCACCAGTCGCGGCAGCCAGGCCTGTAGGTGTCCGGACGACGAGCGTCGGCCCAGCGCACGTCCGGCGTGGGAGAGAGAAGTCGAGCGTGTCATGGGAGGAGTCCTCGTGAATGAACACGGGCGCCGCCGTAACGGCGCCCCCGGCCAGCGCTAGCTAGAGTGCAGCCTGGGCCGTGTTGACCATGCGCCGGGCGGCCTCCTCGGCCTCCATGTCAGTGTCGTTGAAGTAGTTGGTCACGACATCGAAGATGGCGCCCTGGACGGCGGCACGAACCGCCATGCCGTGCGCCATGCTGGGCACCAGGCCGCCCTCCTCGGCGGTGCGCTGGAAGTCGGCCAGCGACTGCTGCGCGCAGCGGTCGAACTCGCTCATGTCCAGGTCGGGGCGGGCGGGAATCGAGCCCTTGGCGAGGTTGAAGGCCTCCTGGAAGGTGGGCTCCAGCACCAGCCGCGCCAGGTCCTGCTGGGCCTCGCGGTCGGCCTCGTCGCTGACCCGGAACATCGCCAGGCTGTCGATGTTGAAGGTGAAGGCCGAGGCCGTACCCGGCGCCGGGGCACACAGGTAGTCCTCGCCGGCGGTGAGGCCCGCGGCGGTGAACTCGCCCTTGGCCCAGTCGCCCATCAGCTGCATGGCGGCATCGCCTTCGATGACCATGGAGGTGGCGATGTTCCAGTCGCGCCCCGACATGTCGTCATCCATCAGCTCGCGCAGGCGCTTGAAGGTCGCGAGCGCCTCGACCATCTGCTCGCCGCCCAGGGCCTCGGGATCCAGCTCCACCAGGGCACGACGATAGAAGGCGCTGCCCCCCTCCGCCAGCACGATATCCTCGAAGAGGGTGGCGTCCTGCCAGGCCTGGCCGCCGTGGGCCAGCGGGATATAGCCCGCCGCGCGCAGCGGTTCCGCCGCGGCGAACAGCTCATCGAGGCTGGTAGGCATCTCGACACCCGCATCCTCGAGTACCTCGGGATTGGCCCACAGCCAGTTGACGCGATGGACATTGACCGGCACCGCCACGTAGTGGCCGTCATGGCGCATCACCTCGGCCACCGTCTCGGGCAGCAGTGCCTGCCAGTCCTGGGATTCGGCCACGGCGTCGAGATTGCCCAGCAGGCCGAGCTCGCCCCACTCCTGGATCTCGGGCCCCTTGATCTGGGCCGCGGAGGGCGGATTGCCGGACATGGCGCGGGACTTGAGCACCGTCATGGCGGTCTCGCCACCGCCGCCGGCCACCGCGAAGTCTTCCCAGTTGTGCCCCTCGGCCTCCATCAGCTCCTTGAGCACATTGGCCGCCCGGGCCTCGCCGCCGGAGGTCCACCAGTGCAGGACCTCGACATCGCCGGCCTGGGCAGCGGTCAGGGTCAGGGAGGCTGCCAGGCCGGTGGCCAGGGCGAGCGCGGTCTTGCGGGGTGAGTGACAGCGTGTTGAAACGTGCATGGCGTGGAGTCCTCGTATTGTCTTGTTATGGCCTCCCGGATCACCGGGATGCTGACACGCTACGCCAGTCGGCCGGCGAAGGGGCGTTACCGAGTCCTGCAAAGTGTTGGGACATTATTGCAGGTCGGTAACATTGGCCTGGCGGGGCAAGGTCAGGGTGACGACCAGCCCCCCCTCGGGGTGGTTGGCAAGCCCGATCTCCCCGCCATGGGCCCGCACGATGTGTCGCGCGATCCCCAGCCCCAGGCCGCTGCCGCCGGTATGCCGGCTGCGCGAAGGCTCGAGCCGCACGAAGGGAGAGAAGACCCGTTCGCGCTGGGCCTCGGCGATGCCGGGGCCCCGGTCGTGGATGGTGATGATCAGCCGGTCCGGGGCATCCTCGAGCCGCACCTCGGCGCGTCGCCCGTAGAACAGCGCATTCTCCAGCAGGTTGGCCAGGCAGCGCTTGAGGGCCAGCGGCTTGGCGGCGATGGGCGACGCGCTGCCTTCGATGACCACCTCGCCACCATGCAGGCGCAGCTCGGCCGCCAGGCCCTCCAGCAGGGCGGCGGGGGCGACCTCGACGATCCTTTCATGCAGGTCCAGCCCCTTCACCGAGGCCAACGCGCCCCGCACCAGGGCATCCAGCTCGTCGAGGGAGGCACAGAACCGCTCACGCTGCAGCGGGTCATCGAGCATTTCGGCGCGCAAGCGCAGCCGGGTGATCGGCGTCTTGAGGTCGTGGGAGATGGCCGAGAACAGCCGCTCGCGCTCCTCGACCTGCTCACGGATGCGCCCCTGCATGCGGTTGAAGGCCACGGCCGTCGCCACCACCTCACGCGGCCCGGTCTCGCGCAGCGGCGAGGCATCGAGATCATCACCCAGCTGGCGGGCGGCCCGCGAGAGCCGCGACAACGGCCGCGTCATGCTGCGGATCCCCAGCAGCGAGAGCCCCAGCACCGTCAGCAGCACCATCAGCCCGGCCAGCAGGCGCTCCCCCGACAGCCAGGCACGCGGCTCGAACAGCTCGGCGATGGGCAGCAGGGTGGCCACATAGAGCCAGGTCCCAGGTTCGAGCTGAAGCTGGACGACCAGGATCGGCGGCGATAGAGGCTCCATCAGCAGGCTGTGCTGCCCCCAGCGCGGGGGCAGGTCAGTCAACAGCACCTCGTTGTTGAAGACACGCAGGGTCTCGGGCCGCGAGAACTCCACCAGCACCTCGTCGATGTTGAGCTCATTGGTGAGAATGCGCTGGAAGTTGTCGACCACCAGGGTCTTCTCCGGCCCCTCGCCGATGTCCGCCACGCCGATGCGATGCTCGTTGACGCTGACGAAGAAACGGGTGCCGCCCATGTTGCGCAGCTGGTCGAGCACGATATGGCGGTACTCCCTCGGCAACGAGCGGAAGAACTGCATCGTGGAGGCCACGCTGTAGGCGACATTGCTCGACAGCTCATCGAGCTGGGCCATCCGGCTGGAGCGCACCTGGGAGGTCCAGATCGCATAGCTGGCCAGCTGGGCGGCCAGCACCCCCATTACCATGATCAGCACGAAGCGCCCCCGCAGCGTACCCGGCAGGCCACGGGAGAGCCGCCGGCGCAGCCGCCGCCAGCGGCTCTGCGTGGTCACGGCAGGGCCTCGACCCGGGCGGTGAGCACATAGCCCGCGCCGCGCACCGTGCGGATCAGCTGGGAGTGCTGGGCATCCTCGCCGAGGCGCTGGCGCAGGCGACACACATGCACATCGATGGAACGGTCCAGGGGAGGCGACGGACGCCCGCGGGTCAGCACGTAGAGGTCCTCCCGCGACAGCACCCGTTCGGGATGCGCGAGGAACACCTGCAACAGTTGGAAGTCCGCACCGGAGAGCGGGATCTGCTGGCCGTGGGTATCGATCAGCGCGCGGGTCAGGCGATCCAGCCGCCAGTCGCCGAACGCCACCACGCGGGCCTCGGCCGGGGCGGGCGGCCCCTGGCCGGCCCGGGCGCGACGCAGTACCGCCTTGATCCTCGCCAGCAGCTCGCGAGGGTTGAAGGGCTTGCCCAGGTAGTCGTCGGCACCCAGTTCGAGGCCCAGGATGCGGTCCGTCTCGTCGGCGCTGGCGGTCAGCATGATGATCGGCACGTCGCTGTCGCGACGCAGCTCCCGACAGAGGGTGAAGCCGTCGTCACCGGGCAGCATCAGGTCCACCACCAGCAGGTCCGGCGTCTCGTCAACCAGCAGCGCGCGCAGCGCCGGGGCGTCCTGGGCGGTCAGCGCGCGATAGCCGTGGCGCCCCAGGTAATCGGCCAGCAGCTCGCGGATCTCGGGGTCGTCGTCGACCACGATCAGGGTCACGGGCGTCGTGGTCATCCCCGGCCCCCGAAGCGCTCGAGCAGCCGCGCGGCCACGGCCTGGTCATCGTGATGGCCGATGCACTCGGCCCCGGGAACCCGGCCAGCCAGCTCGGGATGGGCGTTGGCCATGATATGGGCCTCGCCGGCCAGGGCGAGCATCTCGGTATCGTTGAGGTTGTCGCCGAAGGCCAGGCACGCCTCGGAGCCGAGTCCCAGGCGCTCGAGCAGCGCGGCGAGGGCGGTGCCCTTGTTCACGCCCTCGGCCATGATCTCCAGCGACGTGGCCATCGACCAGGTCAGGTGCAGCCGCTCGCCATGGCGGGCGCGGATCGTCGCCGCAAGCCGCCTGACCTCGCCCGGGTCGCCGATATACAGCACCTTGCCGACCCCCTCGCCGTCGAGCTCAGCGGGGTCGGCGACCCGGTAGCCGAAGCCGGTATGGGCATGCAGCGCCAGCAAGCCAGGCGCCTCGGCATCGATCAGCCACTCGTGCTCGTGGTAGAGGTTGAGGCGCACCTCGGGGGGGCGCGGCAAGGCAATCAGCGCCCGGGCCAGCGAGGCCTCCAGGTGGCGGGCACTGACTAGGCGATCCTCGCTGTCGTGGAGATAGGCGCCGTTGGTGCTGATCACATGCACCGGCACGCCCAGGCGCTCGCGGAAGCGCTGCATGTCCCGGAAGTGGCGGCCCGAGGCAAACGCCAGGTGGTGGCCCTGCCCGGCCAGGGCCCGCAGGGTGTCGACGGTCGTCGGGTGCAGGTCATGGTCGGCCCCGAGCAGGGTGCCGTCGAGGTCGGAGACGATCAGTCGTGGGGTCATGGAGCCTTCCGCATGTCGTGAAGCCTTCAAGGCTACCGAAGGCGCCCCCGCCTGTCTTCTCTGCCCGGTGCCGAGCGTACCTGCCCCGGGGTGCGTGCGGCGGGCGCCACCACCGCGCATCTGGCCGGGGCGCCATCGCAAGCGACTGATTCCGTTTGGTGCCCCGGTACGCCGTTTGGCGCTGGGGTCGCGAATCCGTATAGTAATCCCCCTACTCGCCAACCGATCGTGACCATGCTGCAGAACAACTCGGCTCTTGCCCAGCTCAAGCAAAAGATCCGCTCCAACACCCCTCGCGTCGAGGGCGTGATCAAGGCCTCCGACAGGGGCTTCGGTTTCCTCGAGACCGACGACGGCAACTCCTACTTCGTGCCGCCCCCCGCCATGAAGCTGGTGCTGCATGGCGACCGCGTCGGGGCCATCCTCCACGAGGAGGGTGACAAGACCTCGGTCGAGCCCGACACCCTGATCGAGACCGGCATGCAACGCTTCATCGCCCGGGTGCAGAAGCGCGACGGGCGCCTGGCGGTGATTCCCGATCACCCCTCGATGAAGACCGCCCTCAAGGCCCGCATCAAGCGCAGCCTCGATGAGGCGAGCATCGCCGACGGCGATTGGGTGGTGGCCCGCCTGGTGCGCCACCCCCTCAAGCCCGACGACCGCGCCTTCTTCACCCAGATCGACGAGCTGGTGGCCAAGACCGACGACCCGGCCGTGCCGTGGCGCGTGACCCTGGCCCGCCATGCCCTGGAGCAGGAGTGCCCGGACGCCGGCGATGACTGGCCGCTGCGCGACGAGGGCCTGGCGCGCGAGGACCTGACCGCCGAGCCCTTCTTCACCATCGACGGCGAGAAGACCCGCGACATGGATGATGCCCTGCGCATCCGCTCCCGCGAGGATGGCGGCTGGTCGCTGACGGTGGCCATCGCCGACCCCACCGCCTACGTGGAGGAAGGGCATGCCGCCGACCTGGAGGCTCGCATCCGGGCCTTCACCGTCTACCTGCCGGGCCAGAACGTCACCATGCTGCCCGAGCAGCTGGCCGATGACCTCTGCTCGCTGTGGGAGGACAAGGATCGCCCGGTGCTGGCCTGCACCCTGGAGATCGGCGCCGACGGCAGCCTCGGCGACTATCGCTTCTTCGCCGCCACCGCGCGCTCCCATGCCAAGCTCGCCTACGACTGGATCTCCGACTGGCTCGAGGGCCAGGGCGACTGGGCGCCGGTTGATGCGATCGGCGAACAGCTCAAGGCCCTGGCGGCCATGACCGAGGCGCGCAGTGCCTGGCGGGCGGCCCACGCCCTGGTGTTCAAGGACCGCCCCGACTTCGTCTTCGACCTGGACGAGGCCGGCAACGTGCTGGACATCCGCACCGAGCATCGGCGCATCGCCAACCGCATGATCGAGGAGTCGATGATCGCCGCCAACGCCTGCTGCGCGCACCTGCTCGCCGAGCATGTCGGCCACGGCATCTTCAACGTCCACCGCGCCTTCGAGCCGGAGAAGGCCGAGGCCGCCCAGGAGTTCCTGGCCAGCCAGGACATCCAGGTGGAGCGCGAGCAGCTCACCGAGCTGCCCCGCTACACCGAGCTCAAGCGCGAGCTCGAGGGCCGCGACGACGCCTGGCTGGATGCCCGCCTGCGCCGTTTCCAGGGCTTCACCAGCATGTCCGCTCAGCCCGGCCCGCACTTCGGCCTGGGGCTGGCCGCCTATGCCACCTGGACCTCGCCGATCCGCAAGTACGGCGACATGGTCAACCATCGCCTGATCAAGCGGGTCCTCAAGGGCGAGCAGGCCCCGGCCGAAGCCAGCCAGCAGCTCACCGAGCAGCTCACCGAGCGTCGCCGGCTGAACCGCATGGCCGAGCGCGACGTCAAGGACTGGCTCTACGTGCGCTACCTGACCCCCGCCGCCGAGGCCCAGCAGACCTTCGAGGCCGAAGTCATCGCCGTCAACCGCGGCGGCATGCGAGTACGCCTGACCGCCAACGGGGCCACCGCCTTCATCCCGGCCCCGCTGATGCATAGCGATCGCAACAAGGTGGCGATCGACGACAAGGAGGGGCGTATCCAGATCGAGGACGAAGAGCGCTTCAAGCTCGGCGACGTCATCCGCGTGATGCTGACCGAGGCCCGCGAGGAGACCCGCTCGCTGGTGGGTCGCCCCGCGGACTGACCGCTCGGCAACGACAGGCAGCACTGGACGGCGACCCTCGGGTCGCCGTCTCGCGTTGCGGCTGTCGCACAACTGTCGCATGGCCCCCCTAGGCTGGCAGGGCATATCCACGCCAGGAGGGCTCCTTGCATATCGTCGACGTCACCATGTTCCACGCGCCTGCCAGCGGCGGGGTACGGACCTACCTCGAGGCCAAGCATCGCGTGCTGGCCGCCCGGCCGGGCCTGCGCACCAGCCTGCTGGTGCCGGGCGCCGAGCGCGGCTCGCTCGGCGGGGTGCATACCCTCCCCGCCCCGCAGATTCCCCTTGGCCAGGGCTACCGCTTCCCGCTGCGCCGCCGCCCCTGGCGCGATGCCCTGATGACGATGGCCCCCGACCTGATCGAGGCCGGCGACCCCTATGTCACCGCCTGGGCCGCCGTGGACGCCGGCCAGGCCCTGGGGGTGCCCACGGTAGGCTTCTTCCACTCCGACCTGCCGAGGCTGATGGGCGATCGTTTCGGGGCCGGTGTCCGCCAGCGCCTGCAGCGCTACGTGGGCGACCTCTATGGCCACTTCGACAGCGTGCTGGCGCCCTGCACCGCCATGGCCGAGCGACTGGCCGACTGGGGCGTGGAACAGGTGCGAGTGCAGCCGCTGGGCGTCGACCTCGAGGCCTTCCACCCGCGGCACCGTGACCCGGGCCTGCGCCTGAAGCTCGGGCTGGGCGACCACCAGCGGCTGCTGGTCTTCGCCGGTCGTCGCTCGCCGGAGAAGCACATCGAGGTGCTGCTCGACGTGATGCAACGGCTGGGTGCCGATTACCACCTGCTGCTGATGGGGCCGGGGATGCCCAGTCGCGTCCCCGACAACGTCAGCGTCGTGTCCCGCTACTGCCCACCCAGCGAAGTCGCCACCGCCCTGGCCAGCGCCGATGCCATGCTGCATGCCGGCACCCGCGAGACCTTCGGCCTGGTGGCCCAGGAGGCCATGGCCTGCGGGCTACCGGTGGTAGCCGCGAGGGCTGGCGCCCTGAAGGAGTATGTGCCGCTGGGTGCCGGGGTCCTCTGCCGCCCACGTGATCCCGACGACATGGCCCGCGCCGTGCACGAACTCTTCCTCAATGACCCTGTCGCCATGGGCCGGCATGCCCGCCGACACGTCGAGCGCCACTTCGACTGGGAGCGGGTCATCGATGACCTGCTGGGACACTATCGGCAACTGCATCACGGCAGCGAGCGCCATGCCCTCCACCGAAACGGCTGATTCTCGCCGCTCCTTGCCGCGCTGGCGGCCACTGCATGGCCTGCTGATCGTATTGGCACTGATGGCGCCGCTCCTGGTTACCTCCGGGCTGGGTGGGCCCGGCACCCTGGAAGCAGTCGAGCGCTTCCCGCTGGGCGTACTCGCCCTGATGCTGCTGATGGCATTCGCCTGCTGGAACCTCAACGCCGCCCGGCTGCGCTTGATGCTGGCTGGCCGAGCCGGCCGGCTTGGGCAGCGTGGTGCGCTGGGCATCGAACTGGCGTCCAAGTTCGCACTGTGTGCCACGCCCGGGGGCAGCGGAGGCCCGGCCACCCTGCTGGTCCTGCTGGCCCAGCGCGGCCTACCGGCCTCCAAGGGGGCCGCCGTCTTCCTGCTCGACCAAGGCTGCGACCTGCTGTTCTTCCTCGGCATGCTGTCGGGGCTGGTGGCCTACTCCCTGCTGGGCGACACCCAGTGGCCCCATCAAACACTGATCCAGATAGCCCTGGCCGCATTGGCCCTGGTGGCCGTGGGCGTGGCGCTGGCGATGGGCTACTTGCCAGGACTACTACGCTATACCGCAGCACCGGGTGCACGCTGGCTGAGCAGCTCTCGGCGCCGCTGGCTGGTCCGCCGCCTACTGACATGTCGGCAGGCACTGCGGGCCACATTGCGACTCCCCGTCACGACGCTGCTGGCGATGCTGGTGCTCACCACGGCACATTGGCTGCTGCGTTACAGCCTGCTCTACCTGGCGGTGCTGGGCGCCGGAGGGCATGCCGACTGGTTATGGACCTTCCTGACCCAGATGCTGGCCATGGCCGCGAGCCAGTTCAGCTTTCTGCCCGGTGGCGCCGGGGCCGCCGAGCTAGGGGTCGGCGGGCTGCTGCTGCCGCTGATGGCGCGCGAACAGGCCGCCGCCGCGGTACTGGTCTGGCGCCTGGTCTCCTACCACCTTTATCTGGCTGCAGGGGCCCCGGCGTTTCTGTTCTGGGCCTATCGGCTGACGCGACGCACCTCGTCCGGACGAGCATGAGGGTCGTCTCAGTTGTTGATGGTCGGCTGAGCCGAGCTGTTGGCCAGCCACATACGCGAAAGGGCACCCGAAGGTGCCCTCTCGCATTGCCGCCTGCTGCCGGTGAACGGCTTACCAGCCGGTCGCTCCCTTCAGCGCGTCGCCAATCTCGGCCAGCGAGCGCACGGTCTTCACGCCTGCGGCTTCCAGGGCGGCGAACTTCTCGTCCGCGGTGCCCTTGCCACCGGCGATAATGGCGCCGGCGTGGCCCATCCGCTTGCCGGGAGGCGCGGTGACGCCGGCGATGTAGGAGACCACCGGCTTGGAGACGTTGGCCTTGATGTAGGCCGCCGCCTCTTCCTCGGCGGTGCCGCCGATCTCGCCGATCATCACGATCGCCTCGGTTGCCGGATCCTTCTCGAACTGCTCGAGGATGTCGATGAAGTTGGAGCCCGGGATCGGGTCGCCGCCGATGCCCACGCAGGTGGACTGGCCGAAGCCGTGGTCGGTGGTCTGCTTGACGGCTTCATAGGTCAGGGTGCCGGAACGCGACACGATGCCGACCTTGCCCGGCTGGTGGATGTGCCCCGGCATGATGCCGATCTTGCACTCGCCCGGGGTGATCACGCCGGGGCAGTTGGGGCCGATCAGGCGCACGCCCAGCTCGTCGCACTTCACCTTGACGCCGAGCATATCCAGGGTCGGGATGCCCTCGGTGATGCAGACGATCAGCTTGATGCCGGCATTGGCGGCCTCGAGGATGGAGTCCTTGCAGAACGGGGCCGGCACGTAGATCACGCTGGCCTCGGCACCGGTGGCAGCCACGGCTTCCTTGACGGTGTTGAACACCGGCAGGCCCAGGTGCTCCTGGCCACCCTTGCCCGGGGTCACGCCGCCGACCATCTGGGTGCCGTAGGCGATCGCCTGCTCGGAATGGAAGGTCCCCTGTCCGCCGGTGAAGCCCTGGCAGATGACCTTGGTGTTCTTGTCGATCAGGATGCTCATTACTTGCCCTCCGCTGCCTTGACGACCTGCTGAGCCGCATCGGTCAGGCTGGTAGCAGCGATGATGTTCAGACCGCTGGAAGCCAGTTTCTCGGCACCCAGCTCGGCGTTGTTACCTTCCAGACGCACCACCACCGGCACGTTGACACCGACCTGCTCGACGGCACCGATGATGCCCTCGGCGATCATGTCGCAACGCACGATGCCGCCGAAGATGTTGACCAGCACGGCCTTCACGGAATCGTCGGAGAGGATAAGCTTGAAGGCCTCGGCCACGCGCTCCTTGGTGGCACCGCCGCCCACGTCGAGGAAGTTGGCCGGCTGGCCGCCGTTGAGCTTGATGATGTCCATGGTGCCCATGGCCAGGCCGGCGCCGTTGACCATGCAGCCGATGTTGCCTTCCAGGGCCACGTAGTTCAGTTCCCAGGCGGCCGCTTCGGCTTCGCGCTCGTCTTCCTGAGACGGATCGCGCATCGCCTGCAGGTCCGGGTGGCGATAGAGGGCGTTGCCATCCAGGCCGATCTTGGCGTCGAGGCAGTGGAGGTTACCCTCGTCGGTGACCACCAGCGGGTTGATCTCGAGCAGTGCCAGGTCCTTGTCGTGGAACAGCTTGGACAGGCCCAGGAAGATCTTGGTGAACTGCTTGACCTGGTTGCCGGTGAGGCCCAGGGCGAAGGCCAGTTCACGCGCCTGGTACGGCTGCGCGCCGACCAGCGGGTCGATCTCGGCCTTGAGAATCTTCTCGGGCGTCTCTTCCGCGACCTTCTCGATCTCCACGCCGCCTTCGGTGGAGGCCATGAAGACCACGCGACGGGTGCCACGATCGACCACCGCGCCCAGGTAGAGCTCGTTGGCGATGTCGGTGCAGGTCTCGACCAGGATCTTGGCGACCGGCTGACCATGCTCGTCGGTCTGGAAGGTCACCAGGTTCTTGCCCAGCCAGGACTCGGCAAAGGCCTGGGCCTCCTCCGGACTCTTGATCAGCTTGACGCCACCGGCCTTGCCGCGGCCACCGGCGTGGACCTGGGCCTTGACCACCCACTTGTCGCCACCGATCTTCTTGCAGGCCTCCGCAGCCTCCTCGGGGGTGTCGACGGCGAAGCCTTTGGAGACCGGCAGGCCATAGTCAGCAAACAGCTGCTTGCTCTGATACTCGTGAAGGTTCATCGATTCATGCCATTGGTTGCATGTGACTCGAACGATGACGCGGCTCGCGGCCTCTGGGCAGCGGTCGCCGTGTCACCACCGTTCGCCTCCGATACTTGGCCGGAAGCGATGCGCCACCTGCCGGTGGCGCTTGTTGTCCTTACTTCTTCTTCTTGCGGTTGGCCATGTGGATGGCATGGCCCTCCACCGCCAGGGCGGCCTCGTGCACCGC
Source organism: Halomonas sp. 11-S5 (assembly GCF_029889825.1). NCBI lineage: Bacteria > Pseudomonadati > Pseudomonadota > Gammaproteobacteria > Oceanospirillales > Halomonadaceae > Halomonas > Halomonas sp. 11-S5. The sequence continues at coordinate 34,656 of NZ_JARANW010000007.1, read as the reverse complement.
CTCCGACATGGTCGGGTGGGCGTAGCAGGTCAACGCCAGGTCCTCGGCGCTGGCGCCGAACTCCAGGGCGATCACGCCCTGGGCGATCATCTCGCCGGCGTGCTGGCCGACGATATGCATGCCCAGCACGCGGTCGGTTTCGGCATCGGCGATGATCTTGGCCTGCCCCTCGGTGGCGTTGTTGGCCATCGCCCGGCCGCTGGCGGCGAACGGGAAGGCGCCCGTCTTGACCTCGATGCCCTTGGCCTTGGCCTCCTGCTCGGTGAGGCCCACCCAGGCCACTTCCGGAAAGGTGTAGATGACGTTGGGGATGGCGTCGTAGTTCATCTCGGCCTTGTGCCCGGCGATGATGTCGGCAACCATGATGCCTTCCTCGGAGGCCTTGTGGGCCAGCATCGGGCCGCGCACGCAGTCGCCGATGGCGTAGACGCTCGGCACGCTGGTGCGGCACTGGTCATCGACGTGGAGGAAGCCGCGCTCGTCGGTCTCGATGCCCACGCCGTCGGCGATCACGCCCTTGGTATAGGGCTTGCGGCCGACACAGACGATCAGCTTGTCGAAAGTCATCTCCTGCTCGCCTTCGGCGTCGGCGTACTTGACGACCACCTCCTCGCCCTTGACCTCGGAGCCGGTGACCCGCGCGCCCAGCTTGATGTCCAGGCCCTGCTTCTTGAGCAGCTTCTGGGTCTCCTTGGCGATGGCCCCATCGACCATCGGCAGGAAGTCATCCATGGCCTCGAGCACGGTGACTTCGCTGCCCAGGCGGTTCCACACGCTGCCGAGCTCCAGGCCGATGATGCCGGCGCCGATCACACCCAGGCGCTTGGGCGTCTCCTGGAATTCCAGGGCGCCGGTGGAATCGACCACCAGGCCTTCCTTCAGCGGGGTCGGCGGAATCTCCACCGGCACGGAGCCGGCCGCGACGACGATGTTGTCGGCGTCATAGGTGGTGGCCTTGCCATCCTGGTCGGTCACCTCGACCTGCTTGGAGGAGACCACCTTGCCAGTGCCCTCGATGGCCGTGACGCCGTTGGCCTTGAACAGACCGGAGATGCCGCCGGTCAGGTTCTTCACGATCTTGTCCTTGCGGGCCATCATCTTCTTGACGTCCATGTTGACGTCACCCGCCTCGATGCCCATGTCGGCGAAGTCGTGCTTGGCCTCGACGAACTTGTGGGAGGTCTCGAGCAGCGCCTTGGACGGGATGCAGCCCACGTTCAGGCAGGTGCCGCCGTGGACGACCTTGCCTTCCTTGCCGATCCACTTCTCGACACAGGCGACCTTCAGCCCCATCTGGGCGGCGCGGATGGCGGAGACGTAGCCGCCGGGGCCAGCACCGATCACGATCACATCAAACTTGTCAGCCATGTTGGCTCCTTCGTTGCTTGTCGCTGAAGAACGTAGTGGGTCCCGCGGCTCAGATGTCCAGCAGCAGGCGTGCCGGATCCTCGAGCAGCTCCTTGATGGTGACCAGGAACTGTACCGCATCCTTGCCGTCGATCATGCGGTGATCGTAGGACACGGCCAGGTACATCATCGGGCGGATCTCGACCTTGCCGTTTACCGCCATGGGACGCTCCTGGATCTTGTGCATGCCCAGGATCGCGGTCTGCGGCGGGTTGATGATCGGCGTGGACATCAGCGAGCCGAAGATGCCGCCGTTGGTGATGGTGAAGGTACCGCCCTGCATCTCGTCGATACCGAGCTTGCCGTCACGGGCCCGCTTGCCGAAGTCGACGATGCCCTTCTCGACGTCGGCGATCTTCATGCTGTCGGTGTCGCGCAGCACCGGAACCACCAGGCCACGCTCGGTGGAGACGGCGACGCCGATGTCCTGGTAGCCGTGGTAGACGATGTCGGTGCCGTCGATGGAGGCGTTGACGTCCGGGAAGCGCTTGAGGGCCTCACTGGCGGCCTTGACGAAGAAGCCCATGAAGCCGAGCTTGACGTCGTGGGACTTGAGGAAGGTGTCCTTGTACTGGGCCCGCAGGTCCATCACCGCGCCCATGTCCACCTCGTTGTAGGTGGTCAGCATGGCGGCGGTCTGCTGGGCCTGGACCAGGCGCTTGGCGATGGTCTGGCGCAGGCGGCTCATCGGCACGCGTTTCTCGGGGCGCTCGCCTTCCACTGCCGGAGCGGCCGCGGCGGCCGCAGCCTGGCCACCGCCGGCCGGCTTGGCCCCTTTCTTCGCGGCCCCTTTCTTCGCGGCGCCTGCCTTCACCGCCCGCTGCACGTCTTCCTTGAGGATGCGGCCGCCCTTGCCGGTGCCCTCGATGGCATTGACGTCGAGGTCATGCTCGGCGACCAGCTTGCGCGCCGCCGGGGCGAGGATCTTGTCGCCCACCTGCTCGTCGCTCGCGCCGTCGTCGGCGGAGGCCGCAGCCTTGCCTTCACCGGTCTCCGGGGCGGCATCACCGCCGGCGCCTTCGCTGAAGGTCGCCAGCACCTGCTCGGAGGTGACCTGGCTACCCTCCTCGGCCTTGATCTCGGTGAGCGCACCGTCGGCCGGGGCGACGACCTCGAGCACGACTTTGTCGGTCTCGATCTCGGCCAGCACCTCGTCGCGCTTGACCGCCTCACCGACCTGCTTGTTCCAGCTGGCCACGGTGCCTTCCTGGATCGACTCGGGGAAGGTCGGCGCCTTGACCTCGTGGGTCTTGCCGCCGGGGGCCGGCTTGGCCTCGGCGTCGTCCTTCTTCTCGGTCTTGACGTCGGCTTTGGCATCGGCCTTCTTGGCCTCAGGCTTGTCTCCGCCCTCGGCCTTGCCCTCGCCGATCCTGCCCAGCACCTGCTCGGACTCCACAGTGTCGCCCTCTTCCACCAGCGCCTCGCTGAGGGTACCGGCCTCAGGGGCCACGACCTCGAGCACTACCTTGTCGGTCTCGATCTCGACGATCAGCTCGTCACGCTCGACGCTGTCGCCGGGCTTCTTGTGCCAGGCCGCCACACTGCCCTCGGCGACGGATTCCGGAAAGGTGGGTGCCTTGATATCGGTAGCCATGTCGTATCCCTTGTCTGTTCTCTCTCGTCCCGGTGGGCGCCTCAGAGGTTGAAGGCGTCTTCCACCAGCTGGCGCTGCTGTTCGGTATGCACGGACATGTAGCCCGCCGCGGGTGCCGCGGATGCCGGGCGACCGGCGAACTTGAGCTTGCCGCCCAGGCCGTCACGCAGCATGTCGGCCACGGCCCGCATGTGGTGCTGGCTCGAATACCAGGCGCCCTGGTTGAGCGGCTCCTCCTGACACCACACCACGTCGGTCACATTGGTGTAGCCCTTGATGGCCTCCAGCAACTCCTCCTTGGGGAAGGGGTAGAGCTGCTCGATGCGCAGGATCGCCACATCGTCGCGGGCGTTCTCCTCGCGCCAGTTGGCCAGGTCGTAGTAGACCTTGCCGGCGCAGAGGATGATGCGCTCTACCTTCCCGGCCTCGAGGTTGCCCTGGTCGGGGAGCACCATCTGGAAGCTGCCATGGGCCAGCTCGTCGAGGGTCGAAGTCGCCGACTTGTGGCGCAGCAGGCTCTTGGGTGTCATCACCACCAGCGGCTTGCGCAGCGGGCGGATCACCTGGCGGCGCAGCAGGTGATAGATCTGCGCCGGGGTGGTCGGCACGCAGACCTGCATGTTGTGCTCGGCACACATCTGCAGGAAGCGCTCGAGACGCGCCGAGGAGTGCTCCGGGCCCTGCCCCTCGTAGCCGTGGGGCAGCAGCATGGTCAGGCCGCACAGCCGTTCCCACTTGGTCTCGCCGGAGGAGATGAACTGGTCGACCACCACTTGGGCGCCGTTGAAGAAGTCGCCGAACTGGGCTTCCCAGATCACCAGGTGATTGGGAGCGGTCGTCGCGTATCCGTACTCGAAAGCCAGCACCGCCTCTTCCGAGAGGAAGGAGTCGTGGATGGTGAAGCGCGGCTGGCCGTCGGCCATGTACTGCAGCGGCACATAGGCCTTGCCGTCCTTCTGGTTATGCACCACCGCATGGCGGTGGGAGAAGGTGCCGCGACCGACGTCCTGGCCGGTGAGGCGCACCGGGTGGCCATCGTCGAGCAGCGTGGCGTAGGCCAGGGTCTCGGCAAAGCCCCAATTGACCGCCAGGCCACCGGCCTGCATCTTGCGCCGGTCGTCGTAGATCTTGGCCACCTGGCGCTGCACCTCGACCCCGTCGGGGATCTCGCACATCTTGCCGGCGAGACGCTGCAGACGCTTCATGTCCACGGTGGTATCGGCATGGCCGGTCCACTCGTGGCCGAGATACGGCGTCCAGTCGACGAACAGCGACTTGTTGGGCTCCTGCACCAGGGCGTTGGCCACGTGGTTGCCGGCCATCAGGTCGTCGCGGTACTTCTCCATCATCGCCTTGGCGTCGTCGTCGCTGAGCAGCCCCTGGCTGACCAGCCGCTCGATGTAACGGGCCCGCGAGGACGGGTGATTCTTGATCTTGCTGTACATCATCGGCTGGGTGCCGGAGGGCTCGTCGGCCTCGTTGTGGCCGCGGCGGCGATAGCACACCAGATCAATGACCACGTCGTGATGGAACTGCTGGCGATAGTCCAGCGCCACCTGGGTGGCATGCAGCACGGCATCGGGGTCATCGCCGTTGACGTGGAAGATCGGCGCCTGGACCATCTTGGCGATGTCGGTGCAGTACTCGGTGGAGCGCGAGTCCAGGGGATGCGAGGTGGTGAAGCCCACCTGGTTGTTGATGACGATGTGCACCGTGCCGCCGGTCTTGAAGGCACGGGTCTGGGACATCTGGAAGGTCTCCATGACCACGCCCTGGCCGGCGAAGGCCGCGTCGCCATGGACGTTGATCGGCAGCACCTTGTTGCCGACCGGGTCGTCGCGACGGTCCTGCCGGGCGCGCACCGAGCCCTCGACCACCGGGGCAACGATCTCCAGGTGGGACGGATTGAACGACAGCGCCAGGTGCACCTCGCCGCCCGGCGTCATGACGTTGGAGCTGAAGCCCTGGTGGTACTTGACGTCACCCGAGCCGCGCTCGATGACCTTCTTGCCGTCGAACTCGTCGATCAGGTCCGAAGGGTTCTTGCCGAGAATGTTGACCAGCAGGTTGAGGCGGCCGCGGTGGGCCATGCCGATCACCACTTCCTTGGTGCCGTAGCCGCCGGCGCGCTGGATCAGCTCGTCCATCATCGGGATGAAGGCTTCGCCGCCCTCGAGGCCGAAGCGCTTGGTCCCCGGGAACTTGGAGGCCAGGTAGCTCTCCAGGCCCTCGGCGGCGGTCAGCCGCTCCAGCATGTGCTTGCGCACGTCCGGGCTGAACTTGGGTGCCGAGCGCACCGACTCGAAGCGCTGCTGCAGCCAACGCTTCTCCTCGGTGTCGACGATATGCATGATCTCGCAGCCGATGGAGCGGCAGTAGGTCAGCTCCAGGGCATTGACGATCTCCTTGAGCGGCGCCTTGTCCATGCCCAGGAAGAAGGAGCCGGTCTGGAACTCGGTATCCAGGTCGGCCTTCGAGAGCTGGTGGAAGGAGAGGTCGAGATCGGGAACAGGAGTGGGGCTGCGCAGGCCGAGCGGGTCGATGTCGGCTTTCTGGTGCCCACGGAAGCGATAGGCGTTGATCAGCTGGAGAACCTTGACCTGCTTCTTGTTCTCGCCACTGTCGGCAACGGCCTGGGTAGTACGCCGATGACGGCCCAGCTGGTAGAACTGCTCGCGGATCGGAGCAAGCGGGACATCGTGGCTGGCCCCGCCCTCGGGTCGCGGCAATTGGTCGAAGTACTGGCGCCATTCGTCGGGAACGGCGGAGGGATCATCGAGGTACTGTTCGTAGAGCGCTTCCACATAGTGGGCATTGCCACCACTCACGTGGGAGGAGCGCCACATCAACTCCATTATGCCTTGTTGCATCTCTTGGTCACCCTGCACTGATGGGGTGGTATCGGCGCCGACACGACTCGACCGCATCGACATCGGTGGTGCCCTACCGGAGGGAGGGCATCCTGAATTCCATGGTCAAGAGCCGGTGCCCAGGGCACCGGCTCCATGCATCACGCTCCGCACCGGGCTCGGCTGCGACTTCTCGCCGCAGCCCGAGAGCGGTGGACATGATAACAATCTGGACGCCACGATTTAAGTGGCATCGGCCAGCAGCATCTCACGGATCTTGCCGATCGCCCGCGTCGGGTTGAGCCCCTTGGGGCAGACCGCGACGCAGTTCATGATCCCACGGCAGCGGAACACGGAGAACGGGTCCTCGAGCTCTGCCAGGCGGTCATGGGTGGCGGTGTCACGGGAGTCGGCGAGGAACCGATAGGCCTGCAACAGGCCGGCCGGGCCAACGAACTTGTCCGGGTTCCACCAGAACGACGGGCAGGCGGTCGAGCAGCAGGCACACAGGATGCACTCGTAGAGGCCGTCGAGCTTGTCGCGCTCCTCCGGCGACTGCAGGCGCTCGATGGCCGGCGCCGGCTGGTCGTTCTGCAGGTACGGCTGGATGCGCTCGTACTGCTGGTAGAACAGCCCCATGTCGACCACCAGGTCACGGATGACCGGCAGGCCCGGCAGCGGACGCAGGGTCAGCTTGTTGCCCTTGACCACCTCGGAGAGCGGGGTGATGCAGGCCAGGCCGTTCTTGCCATTCATGTTCATGCCGTCGGAACCGCATACGCCCTCGCGGCAGCTGCGGCGAAAAGCCAGGCCATTGTCCTGCTCCTTGGTCAGGTGCAGGACGTCGAGCACCATCAGGTCGCGGCCCTGGGTGTCGACCTGAAACTCCTGCATGTAGGGTGCAGAGTCGGTTTCCGGGTTGTAGCGGTACAGGGATACCTGAAGCTTGGACATCGTGACTACCCCTTCAGTAGGTGCGGACTCAGTAGGTGCGGATTTTCGGCTCGAACATGTCGACGGTCTTGGGTGCGAAGTTCACATCGCGCTTGCCCAGTCGCTTCTCGGCCGGGAAGTAGAGCGAATGCTTCAGCCAGTTGACGTCGTCGCGGTCCGGGTAGTCGTAGCGGGAGTGGGCGCCGCGGCTCTCCTTGCGTTCCAGGGCCGCGATGGCGGTGGCCTCGGCCACTTCCATCAGGTTGTCCAGCTCCAGCGCCTCGACGCGCGCGGTGTTGAAGGTGGTGGACTTGTCCGGCAGGTAGGCGTTGGCGATGCGGCCGCGCAGCGCCTCAAGGCGCTTGACGCCCTCGACCATGTTCTTCTCCTCGCGGAACACGCCGAAGGAGGTCTGCATGATGTCCTGCAGCTCGCGCTTGAGCTCGGGGACGGTCTCGCCGCCCTCGGATGCGTTCCAGCGCGTGATGCGCTTCATGGCGGATTCGACATCGGACTCGGAGGCGTCGAGGTACTCGATGCCCTCGTTGAGGGCGCCCTCGATGAACATGCCGGCCGCACGGCCGAACACCACCAGGTCGAGCAGCGAGTTGCCGCCCAGACGGTTGGCGCCGTGGACCGACACACAGGCCGCCTCACCGCAGGCGAACAGGCCGCCCACGATCTGATCGTTGCCGTCGGCGTCCTGCATGATCGCCTGGCCGTGCACGTTGGTCGGGATCCCGCCCATCATGTAGTGGCAGGTGGGGACGACCGGGATCGGCTCCTTGGCCGGGTCCGCGTGGGCAAAGGTCTTGGAGAGCTCGACGATGCCGGGCAGGCGCTTGCCGAGGACGTCCTCGCCCAGGTGATCCAGCTTGAGGAAGACGTGGTCGCCCTTCTCGCCGCAGCCACGGCCCTCGAGGATCTCCATGACCATGGAGCGCGCAACCACGTCGCGACCGGCCAGGTCCTTGGCGTTCGGGGCGTAGCGCTCCATGAAGCGCTCGCCGTCCTTGTTGATCAGGTAGCCACCCTCGCCGCGGCAGCCCTCGGTCACCAGGGTGCCCGCACCGTAGATGCCGGTCGGATGGAACTGCCACATCTCCATGTCCTGCATCGGGAAGCCAGCGCGCAGCGCCATGCCGATGCCGTCACCGGTGTTGATCAGGGCATTGGTGGTGGAGGCGAAGATGCGCCCCGCCCCGCCGGTGGCCATGACGGTGGCCTTGGACTTCACGTGCACCACTTCGCCGCTCTCGATGTCCATGGCGATGCAGCCCACCACGTCGCCGTTGGCGTTCTTGACCAGGTCGACGGCGTACCACTCGTTGAGGAAGGTGGTGTTGTTCTTCAGGTTGTTCTGATAAAGCGTGTGCAGCAGGGCGTGGCCGGTACGATCGGCGGCGGCACAGGTCCGCGCCGCCTGGCCGCCCTTGCCGAAGTCCTTGGACTGGCCACCGAACGGGCGCTGGTAGATGCGGCCGTTGTCGAAGCGGGAGAACGGCAGGCCCATGTGCTCGAGCTCGAACACCGCCTTGGGGCCCTCGGAGCACATGTACTCGGAGGCGTCCTGGTCGGCGATGTAGTCACCGCCCTTGACGGTGTCGTACATGTGCCAGCGCCAGTCGTCGTCGGGATCCGCGGAGGCGATGGCACAGGTGATGCCGCCCTGGGCTGAGACGGTGTGCGAGCGGGTCGGGAAGACCTTGGAGAGTACCGCGGTCTTCTTGCCGGACTTGGCCAGCTCGAGGGCGGCGCGCAAGCCGGCGCCGCCCCCGCCGATGATGATGGCGTCGAAAGACAGGCTACGCATGGTGGACATGAATCAGGCTCCCCACAGAACGGTGATGCCCCAGACCAGGAACACGAAGATGGCCAGGATGATGATGAGCTGGACGGCGATACGCACGCCGGTCGACTTGAGATAGTCAGTGGTCACGGTCCACAGGCCGACCCAGGCGTGGGCACCCAGCGAGATGAAGGCCAGCAGCGAGAAGATGCGCATCCAGGTCTGGGTGAAGAGACCGCTCCAGGCCGCGTAGTCCAGGCCGGGGCTGAGCAGCAGGAAGCCGACGATAAAGAGGGTATAGAGCGCCAGGATGACGGCAGAAACGCGCTGGAGCAGCCAGTCGGAGAGACCGCTGCGCCCGAGATTCGTGATGTTGGTTACCATACCCAGACTCCAGCCAGAATGATCAGGACCACGCTTACCACCACGGTGATCTGCGCTTTCTTGACGCCCCCCTCGAGGGTCACGCCGATATCCATGTCCATCAGCAGGTGCTTGATGCCGGCCACGAAATGGATGGCCAGAGCGGACAGCAGTCCCCAGGCGATCAGCTTGGCCAGGAAGTTGTGGGCCAGGGTGTCACTCACGGCCGCGAAACCGGCCGGCGAGGAGAGCGACGTGTCGAGCGCCCAGAAGGCGAAGATCAGGCCGATGAAGAGGATGACGCCGGTGATGCGATGAGCGATCGACGTCAGGGCGGGAAGGGGAAACTGTATCGTGGACAGATCCAGATTTACGGGTCGTTTGCTATTCACGGCTCTACACACTCTCTTGGCCCGCTGTTCGGTCGTCGGACAAGGCCCGAGCGGGCGGTGGTTTCGGGAAGGGACACGATCGTGGCCGAGTTGGACACGATCACCGGTTCCTGCCAGTCGCGCGCTAAGATTATAGGGACATCCCCCTGCCATGACAAATGGACACAGAACGTACTCGACCATGGTGGAAGGCCGATTTCTCGGCGCTGGCGGCGTTTACCCAGGCACCTGGAGGCGTTGACCGGGGCCATGACGCGCCGCCATGGTGCAGAGCACCATTTTCTCTACAACAACCATCCATTTAACAGGCTAATGTACAACACTGACCGCACAATGGTGGAATTGACAATCGCTGGCACGCTTCTATAGTGGGCAAACCTTTTCGCCGGTACCATCAGCGAAATAACGACTTATCGTCCCACCATGAACTCGAGAGGAGGCCAGCATGGCTGACAGGAAAGCGACATTGACGGTAGACGGTCTAGAAACGCCGATCGATCTGCCGATCTACTCTGGCACCCTCGGCCCCGACGTCATCGACGTTCGTGGCCTCAGTGCCGAAGGCCTCTTCACCTATGACCCCGGCTTCATGGCAACCTCCTCCTGCCAGTCGGCGATCACCTTTATCGATGGCGGCAAGGGGGTGCTGCTGCACCGCGGCTACCCGATCGATCAGCTGGCCAAGGAATCCAACTTCGTCGAGCTGTGCTACCTGCTGATGTTCGGCGAGCTGCCCGACGACACTCAGTACGCCGACTTCAAGTCCCGCATCACCAACCACACCATGGTCCACGACCAGATCAACAACTTCTTCAAGGGCTTCCGCCGCGACGCCCACCCGATGTCGATCCTGTGCGGCGTGGTCGGTGGCCTGGCCGCCTTCTACCACGACCACCTCGACATCAACGTGCAGGAGGACCGCGAGATCAGCGCCATCCGCCTGATCGCCAAGATGCCGACCATCGCCGCGATGTCCTACAAGTACAACATCGGCCAGCCGTTCAACTACCCGCGCAATGACCTGAGCTATGCAGAGAATTTCCTCTACATGATGTTCAGCAATCCTTGTGAGCCGTACAAGATCAACCCGGTCTACGCCAAGGCCATGGACCGCATCTTCATGTTGCATGCGGACCACGAGCAGAACGCCTCCACCTCCACGGTGCGCCTGGCAGGCTCCACTGGCGCCAATCCCTTCGCCTGCATCAGCGCCGGTATCGCGGCCCTCTGGGGCCCAGCACACGGCGGCGCCAACGAGGCGGTGCTGAACATGCTCGACGAGATCGGCGACGACTCCGAGGAGAACATCCAGCGCTTCGTCGACAAGGCCAAGGACAAGGAAGACCCGTTCAAGCTGATGGGCTTCGGCCACCGCGTCTACCGCAACTTCGACCCGCGCGCCAAGGTGATGAAGGAGACCTGCGACGAGGTGCTGGCCGAGCTGGGCCTGGCCGACGACCCGCAGCTGAAGATCGCCAAGCGCCTGGAACAGATCGCCCTGGAAGACGAATACTTCATCGAGCGCAAGCTCTACCCGAACGTCGACTTCTACTCCGGCATCATCCTCAAGGCCATGGGCATCCCCAAGAACATGTTCACGGTGATCTTCGCCGTGTCCCGCACCATCGGCTGGATCTCCCACTGGCACGAGATGATCAGTGAGCCGTACAAGATCGGCCGCCCGCGTCAGCTCTACACCGGCCATGCCCAGCGCGACTACCCCACCCGCTAAGCGCCGACAGCAGCGCTCACGCCTGCTCCACCAGGAAGGCCGCCCGAGGGCGGCCTTCCGCGTTTTCGGGCCACGGCGGCCGCTCTTTGGCTTAGTACCGAAACACCAGAACCTTCATTTATTCAGGTTGACTTTATTACGGAATCGCCCTCTCCTCCGGCGCCGCCCGTTTTCCACACATTCTGTGGATAAGCCTGTTAAAAACCTCTCGAAAAGGTCGCAGAATCGCCATGAGAGGCGGGGCCGGCTTAGATTGATCAATTTTTGATCTATTGTAAACTATTGAAATAAAAGAATTAAATCGGGAGGCCAGTAACCATGCGGGTTCGCGGCGAGACTGTGCACAGGTCGACCCGAGGGGTACGGAAAAGTGGACAAGTCAAGGGGCATGTCAAGCCGATATCGACCTGATTGCCAAGGCCGCAGCGACGGGCCATCCGGACACGTCGAAACGCCAGGCGAACACGCAGGCCTGCTGATCAGGAAAAAGCATGAGAAAGGGTAACGCGGAGAAGGTGGCGTCCCATAGGGGGTTCGAACCCCTGTTACCGCCGTGAAAGGGCGGTGTCCTGGACCACTAGACGAATGGGACGCAGCATCCTCGATGGCGAGATAATGGTGGAGCCTAGCGGGATCGAACCGCTGACCTCGACACTGCCAGTGTCGCGCTCTCCCAGCTGAGCTAAGGCCCCGTATCTCTCGAAGACGGGGCGTAGGTTACTGATAAGCCCCGCCTTCGTCAACCCCCTCGTGCTTCGCACGAGAGTTTTAAGCTATAAGCCTGAAGCTGGAAGAAGGTCATCACCTATGTCGGTGCTCCTGCCAGGCCTCGGCAACGTCGCTACTGTCCTTGCCGAGGTTTTCTTAAAGCTTACAGCTTACGGCTTACAGCTCTCTGTATTCCTTCTCGAAGCGCTTCGCCTGCTTCTTCGAGACGCCGCCCAGCACCTCGATGGCATGGCGCAGGCGCGCCCGCGTCATGTCGGACCCCAGTATTGCCATGGCGTCCATCACCGAGGTGCTCGACGAGGAGCCGGTGATGGCGATGAACACCGGGGCCAGGAAGGCCTTCATCTTCAGCTCGAAGTGGCCGGCCAGCGCCTTGACCTCCTCCAGCAGCACCTCCTTGTGCCAGGCCGGGACGCCCTCGAAACGCCACACCAGGAACTGCAGCAGTTTGAGCAGTTCCTCGCGGGAGAGCTTGACCTCGTCGAAGCTCTCCTCCTCGATGGCCGGCAGGCCAGAAAAGAAGTGACCCGCCAACGGCACCACCTGGGAGAGCGTCTCAACCCGCGGGCGCACCTGGGGCAGGATCCGGCTGACGTACTCCTCGTTGAAGGCCCACTCCATCAGCGCCGCGAGGAAGGCCTTGTCGTCGAGCTCCTCGCGGATGTAGACGCCGTTGAGCCAAGTCAGCTTCTCCAGGTCGAACACCGGCCCGCCCAGTGACACGCGCTGGATATCGAAGTGGCTCATCATCTCGTCGAGGCTGAACTTCTCGCGCTCGTCGGGCATCGACCAACCCATGCGGCCCAGGTAGTTGATCACCGCCTGGGGCAGGAAGCCCATGCGCCGGTAGTAGTTGATGGAAGTCGGGTTCTTGCGCTTGGAGAGCTTGGACTTGTCGGGATTGCGCAGCAGCGGCATGTGGCAGAGCTGCGGCATCTCCCAGCCGAAGTACTCGTAGAGCAGCTGGTGCTTGGGCGCCGAGTTGATCCACTCCTCGCCGCGCAGCACGTGGGTGATGCCCATCAGGTGGTCATCTACCACGTTGGCCAGGTGGTAGGTGGGCATGCCGTCAGACTTGAGCAGGATCTGGGCATCCACCTGGGCCCAGTCGACCTCGATCACGCCACGCAGCATGTCATCGATCACGCAGCTGCCGGTGGCGGGCACCTTCATGCGCACCACGTAGGGCCAGCCCTCCTTCTCCCGGCGCCCCTGCTCCTCAGCGGGCAGGGCGAGATCGGAAGGCTTGAGGGCCAGGTGCATGCCGGCGGCCTTGCGGGTCTCGCGCAACTCGTCGAGTTCCTCGCTGGTGCGGTAGCACTTGAAGGCATGGCCGGCCTCGACCAGCTGACGAGCATATTCCCCATAGATGTCGCCGCGCTCGCTCTGGCGGTACGGGCCATGGGGGCCACCCACGTCGGGGCCCTCGTCCCACTCCAGCCCCAGCCAGCGCAGCGAGTCGAGGATCATCTGCTCGGATTCGGCGGTCGAGCGCACCCGGTCGGTGTCCTCGATGCGCAGGATGAACTGGCCGCCATGCTGGCGGGCGAAACAGAGGTTGAACAGGGCGATATAGGCGGTGCCCACATGGGGGTCGCCGGTGGGTGACGGCGCGATACGAGTTCGTACGGTCATGTCGTCCTTGGTCCTGTCGATGGTGTGGGGCTTGCCCTGCCGGGCGGGCGAATGCCCGCATTATACGCACCTGGCCGGCGCCGGGCAGCCGTGGCCGGGAATAGGGCAGAATTAACGTTGATGCGTGCCCTTGCACGCCAAGAACCGATCACAGATGATCAGCCAACTCATTTACCCACAGGATGCTGCAATGGATACACTCGGCCCGCGGATCAAGGAACTTCGGCTGGAGGCCAAGCTCAACAAGGCGGCCCTGGCACGCAGGGTCGGAGTGTCCGATGTGACCATCTCCTATTGGGAATCCGGCGCCATCCGGCAGATCGGCCACGAGCGGCTGGTGGCCCTGGCCCAGGCACTGAACTGCCCGCTGTCGCGGCTGCTCGAGGAAACGGGCGCTCAGGCCTCGCCGCTCTACCTGCGCAGCCGCCCGCCGCTGCCCTGGCAGGATGGCCGGCAAAAGGGCATCGACCTGCCGATCGAGATGGTGCCCGGCCAACGCTGGGACGGCGACTGCCACCTGGTCACCCCCGCCCCGGGCGAGCACTTCGACTTCCTCGCCGCGGGAGATCTGGTCGCCATCGCCCCCAGCGACATCTTCCGCCAGCCCGGTCTCTATCTCATCGACGATGACGGCACCCTGGCCATCCGCCGGGTCGACCAGGCCGCCACCGGCGAGCTGATGTTCCATCGCGAGAACAGTGACGAAGCCATGCCCTGGACCCCGGCCTGCCGCCTGGTCGGCAAGCTGGTGGCCCACTGGCGCGTCCAGCCGCTGTGAGGGATCACTCCACTTCCATCACTTCGACGTGATCGAGGGTGCGGCGCGTCTCGCTGCCTACCAGGAAGCGCTGGCTGTAGCTGGCCACCCGCCCCAGGCCATGACGTGACTGCTGCACCAGGGGCCCGCTGAGATGCTCATTCTGCGCGCCCAGGCGCTCACGCACCGACCGCGGCTGCACGCTTCCCTCCTGCACATCGACCGTGACGCGATAGCCGCCATCCGGTAACCCGCTGCCGGGCCCGAAGGGGCCGGCCACGAAGCCACCCTCCTCCACCGACACGCGTTCGCGCCAGCGCACCCCGCTGAGCTCGCGCTCCACGATGACCTGCAAGCGGGTCGTCTCGGGCAGATTGGTCTCACCCTCCACCGTCAGGCGCCGGTCGCTGCCCAGGCGAGACGAGATATCGATCATTACCGTCTGGTCGAAGGGCGGCACCTCGGGTGCCTCGGGCGTTGCCTCCGGCGGCGGCTCGCGGCTCTCGGCCGCGGTGCTCGTCTCGGCCGGCTCGGACGCGGCCTCCTCCTCGCCACCATTGCAACCGGCCAGCCACACCAGCAGCAGGCCTGCCCCCATTGCTCGATACCACGCTGTCATGCACGCCTCCCGCCCAGTCGATGAGAGGCCAGACTACCATCATTTTCGGCCACGACGCGTGCGCTCAGGGCCGCTCGGCACAGTCGTGACAGAGCGTGGTATAGGGCACCGCCGCCAGCCGGCGAGCATCGATGGGCTCGCCGCACTGCTCGCAGAGATCGCCCTCGCCGTCGTCGATGCGCTTGAGCGCATGCACTACCTGGCGCAGTTCGTCCTCGGCCTCCTGCTGCAGAGCCTCGATCACGTCATCGTTCTGCAGCTCGATGGACTGGTCCTCCATGTCCTTGTCCAGCGGACCGCCCCGCTGCTCCTTGTGGGCCTTGTAGCGGTCGAACCGATCGATCAGCTCGTCGCGCAACGTCTCCAGTTCCTGCTTCCGTTCTGCCATGACGTCGTCTCCTGTCATTGCCGGCAGTGCCGAAGGGGCACCGCCCTGCTCCCTCTCTCAAGCCATGCCCAAGGCGTCATAACCCTCCTGGGTAAGGCTGACGGACTCGGGTGCGTCGCTGCCCCGCGTCCGATCGACCGTGATCAGTCCCCTGGCTTCCAGGTCGTCGATGTCCTCCATTACCTCCTCCAGCAGGCTGTCCTCGCCCGGGTGACCGAAGGGGGCGGCCAGCGCCCCGCCGTGCTGCAGCACGCGGGCCAGCAGCTCCATCTGATGCTCGGTGAGATCGCCGCTCATGCTCTGCTCCTCCTGATGGTGATGTGAATATCGATCAGTATGGACGAAGGACGCCAGGTGCGGCCTCTGCCTCCTCCCCTGCCATGTCGGGATGGAGGAAACATCACACAAGGCATTGACGGCGGGCGCCAACCGTGACACTGTAGCGCCAGTTGGTTAGCAAGATGCATATTGTCAGTAGTAGTCGAATCCTTTCGGTTGTCTGGTTATATCCCCTTGTTTGACCCACTAGCACTCGGGGCATTACCCGGTAATTCGTAACAAGCGCATAGCGCGAAAGGAGACAGAATATGTCTACTGGCACAGTCAAGTGGTTCAACGACGCAAAAGGCTTCGGCTTCATCACCCCGACCGACGGTGGCGATGACCTCTTTGCCCACTTCTCCGAGATCAAGGCAGACGGCTTCAAGTCCCTCCAGGACGGCCAGCAGGTCTCCTTCGATGTGGTTCAGGGCAAGAAAGGCCTGCAGGCTTCGAACATCGAAGTCATCTGATCGGCCGATCAGACAGACCTATCGCGTCGCAAGACGCCGAGCACCAAGGCCCGCTGATGCGGGCCTTGGTGTTTCTGCATGTCGGGTTTCGTGCACCAGGCAAGGACCGCCAGGCTTGCGGGCATATCACCCTGCCAGCATTGGCCAGAAATTGACCAGTGCTGATAGAATACCCGCCTTCCCGACCGACACTCCCGTGATGCCGATGCTCCAGCTCGACCGCACCTTCTCCGTGGCCCCCATGATGGATTGGAACCCACGCCAGAAATAACGGGCATTACAGCCATCCTGTAGCAAATTCGCAGCAACGCGAAACAGTTTTCCCCTCTCTGAGCCATCGGCCGCGACGCCTGAGCGTTGCGCGCTGATATCATCCGGCGCTATCATTGTCGAATGAAAACCAAGCACCGGAAGACCCTGGCGGCCGTCTATCGTCATCCCACAGCCAGCGGGATCGTGTTCGCCGACATCGAGGCGCTTGTCGTTGCCCTGGGCGGCGAGGTGCGGGAAGGCGACGGGTCGCGCGCCGCCTTCGAGCTGGGCGACGGTGGCCGGCTCTACCTGCACCGCCCCCACCCCGGCAAGGAGGCCAAGAAGTATCAGGTCGAGGACGTGCGCGCCTGGCTGGACGAGAGAGGAATCAGACCATGACCAACGTGATCAAGTATCAGGGCTACACCGCCCGTATCGAGTTCGACGCCGAGGACGAGGTGTTCGTCGGCCACGTGCTCGGGATCGCCGACCGCATCAGCTTCCACGGCGAGAGCGTCGCCGAGCTGACCGACGCCTTCCATGTGGCCGTCGACCACTACCTTGAGGACTGCCGCGCCACCGGCCGCAAGCCGCTCAAGCCGGCATCCGGCCGGGTGCTGCTGCGCATCCCTCCCGAGGTGCACGCCGCTGCCAGCATCGCCGCGCAGGCCTCCGGCAAGAGCCTGAACCAGTGGGCCGCCGACGCCATCGCCCGTGCCGCCGGTGAAAACGGTTCGCACCCAGGACATTGAGCCCGGGATACCACCATGACCGCCGAAGATGGTCAGAAATGACCCCGTCTTGCTAGAATGCCGGTCCTTCCCCGCACATACCCCGTGATATCGAATGCCCCAGCTCGACCGTACCTTTTCCGTGGCACCCATGATGGATTGGACAACAAAGCCCACATGGCGCGGGTTTCAGGCGTGGGTGGTACAGCAGCGGTACACTAAAGCGGAATTAGGGCATTTGCCACGACGTGCATCTCTGCGGCGGTCCCTGCTAAACGAACGCCCTTTTTGGCCTTTTGGTGTATACGAAACTCTAGGCAACTCATCCCTTGGAAATCGCCCAGCCTTGAGCTTAAACCAGTGTCTTGATTTGAGGGTCCACTATACACTTAACCAAGTCGATATCCGCGTTAATAATAACATTTTAGTAGAGAGCGAAGGAGGTAAGTCCTTTGCAGTGCTGGGGTGTCTCTGAACGGTAACCACGACATAAAGGGCGGCTCACCCCCTTTAGGACGGCACCGTGGGACTCACATCTAATTTTACTCACCAGAGTTAGAACGCCGAGTTACTCATGCTCGATGGCTGAAAGTTGCCATTGGAGACACGCTTTAGAGTGTAGGTCATGTCGCTTGTGTAAACGTAATTACCCTGACGGGTGGTCTCATAAACTTCGTAATCAGGGTCCTTACTCGCTTGCATGTCTTGCAGAAAGCGTCCGCAGTCGTTGCTATAATTGCGACCGGTAGCATATTGGAACTGCAAGCTGCCGCTTGGCACCGAGGCACTCGCGGTAGCGCCGGCCCTCACGTACATAGCCAGTACCGTTTCCTGATTACGGTCCTTGAGCTTGACCACGGCATCGGTCCCGGGGGCGTTATGAATGGTTAACTTATGCTCACCACCACCGGTCGAGACGAGCATCTCGCCGTTCATTGGAACTGGCGAGGCCACAGTGCAACCTGTGTTGGCCAAGGCTTCCTGAGCCTCTACGGCTTCCGTCACGCGTCGATCCTGATCAACCATGTACCAGGCAAAGCCACCCAAGACAAAAACGAGGAGAAGTCGGAGTAGAATTGGCATCAGTCGTTACCATCAATTGTCTGTTGTGATGTCGTTAAGCATATAGGATAGCGCAGTTTTGGAGCTTGTCCTTAGCGACAGCCTGACAATTTTACCATGCGGCTGCTTTCGGTACTTGTCAACCTGATTCAGACAGATCGTTTGAAAATTAACGTCGGTATTGCTCGCCACCGAGCGTTGCAATCTGCCGGCTGACCGGAAGCCAAAACCATGAGCTTCGAGTTCCCGACGGCTAGGGCTACCTGGGCACCTGGGTGGCTAATCCGGCTTAGAGCTAGCCATGTCCTTCCACAATCTGTAAGTACAACAGTCGACTGCCCTGTTCCGAGCCGGTGAGCAGCTTCAAGCCATCGACAAGCTCCACTTTTGATAGGAGAGAAACAGCCTCTCCTGTCTCAGCGTTCTTGAGCTCGGGCATACGCTCGTTGACCAGGAACCAACGCCGCTGGTGCTGTACGAAGTATCCGACACGACTTCTATGCTCGGCCGGCAGACGCTCGTTGGGCGTGATCGTCCGATTGATGTGCCAAGGGAACAAACTTTGGTTGGAGTAAACCATCAGGCGATGGTTATCCGGCCGGTAGCGATCTCCACGCTTCGAGTATAGATTCATTACCGGCAGCTGACCCCGATAGGGGGTGCCACAGAAAGGACAGCGTGGCATCGTAGTATTGTCGAAGATGAACCAGCCTTGTTGGCAGTCGCTGTTCTGGCACGGCTGGACCAAGTCGACCGTCTTCACCAACGCTACCTCCCACTCATCGGCACTGGGCCGGCGGCGAGGATCATGCAGACCCTCAATGAAGGCACGGTCGAACATCTCCTTGAGATAAGGCCCGGTCACCGTGTAGGGAAGCTTGCTCGTATCCTTCCACGGCATTTCGGTCGGCTTGGCCTCAGCGAGATTGATCCGATTGCTGGTATCGCTCGGATGCTCGACGAAAAGCGCCTTCTCGCCCATAGTCAGGCGCTCGTCCTCTCCCGGCTCCTCGGCATGCACCTTTCGGCCCCGCAGTGGGTGCCGTAGCAACAGCAAGGTGTACACCATTACGGCGAGAGCGTGCCGATCGGTCAAGATGCTGGGTAAAGCCCGGTTCGGGTCAGTCTTCGACAAATGGCTAGTAACCACGCACTCCGGGGCAATGAAATCGGGAGTGCCCACTACCTCAGGCGGAAAGCGATCAGGCACCACGAGCCCGTCGACATCGATGATGCAAACGTGCCCTTTGGTCGGCGCCAGAAGGACATTCTTGTAGCTCAAGTCGCTATGCGCCAAGCCGGCCGCATGCAATCGCCGGATCGCGCGTGCCAGGCGGAGGCACAGCTGCAGATAGTTGAGCCAGTTGCCCCGCTCTCGCTCATCCAGGAACTTGAACTGGTTGTTGGGCGAAGCAAACCACTTGCCTTCCTTGTCCTTACCCTGGATCTTGAGCATGTCGTTGTTGAATGAACCATGCTCAAAAAAGAAGTGGTCCTGATAGAACGGCGCCACAACCCCGACCCGACCGTTATGTTCCACTGTGGAGGTGGGCCAGCAGAAAAGCTGGTCCCAGTAGGCACCCTGGGAATCATCGAAGATTCGCTGCCGATAAGTGCCCGTGATCATTTCCAAGCGCTGCCGCGCCGCATTATCAAGCTTGTTGCGGTAGAACGCCACTACATAGCGCTTATCGGGGCTGGCATAGACGTCCTTCATGCCCCCGGTGGCGATGATCCTGTCGCGAAACTGGACCTGCTCCCCGTTCGAGTCGATCAGAGTGACGATCGGTTCACTCATCTTTTTCACCTTTCTGCTCGAGCTTCGAAGTAGTGGAAGGCTCAGCGCTCTGCGTTGGCAGCTCAGAGGTTGCCTCAGGAGTGGCTGCGTCCACATCTGCGCTCGTCAAGACCAGCGAGGCAACGTCTGAGGCCGATTCCTGGCTTTCCCGATACAGCACCGCCACCGTGCGATCATCGTGGTGGCGCTCGATAAAGAAGTTGAGGTACTCGAGCAATGGATCCCGGGACTCCTCAGTGACCGGGGCACTGAGGGCTGGCGCCAATTCGTCGTAGAGCGCCCACCAACTAGCAGATTCCCGCATGTCATTTTCGGATTCGAACTTGGGATCTGTCACCCCATCAGTTGCCAAAATCAAGGCATCCAGCGAATCGAACACTCGGACCTTGACCCGTTGGTAGAGGCTCTGCCCTTCCTGGAACAGGGGCGCATCGAGAAAACGTGTCTGACCGACGTGCTGGCCCGAATCAGCATTGTTCATAAGCGTTGCCTGGCTACCATCCGTCAGCGCCGCGATTCCACCGTCGCCAATACCAAAGGTAATTACTACATGCCCCTGGAGGGTCTCCTTGTGCAGCGCCAGCAGTAGCGTTGTCGAAAAGGCCTTTAATGGGTGGCCGGAGGCCTTTGACTCGTTCCTGATCGCCAAATGTCCCTGATGCACGGACGTAATGACGGTGCTTTGGATAGTCATGACGAGCTCTTGAGGCATCAGGGAATGGTCACCACCTGTCCACCAGGCCAATACGGTTTCCTCGAGCTTGATCCCTGAATCGCCCTCAACGGCCTCAACCAAGGCGTCGCGTGCTTTCGTCGTCGCCAGCAGGCTGCCCTGTCGGGAGAAATCACAGGACCCAGCGCCATCCCCAACCAGTAACAGGTTCCAGCCAGATGCGGTGCGAGCGATCACTCCATGGTCATCGCGTTGCCCGCCACGATGGGCATGTGAGCGACCACGCTGCGACCCCATGGCCATGTGCCAACCCTCGCCGATGGCCAGCCGGTCGACCTCCACGTCAGGCTTGGCGTAGGGTGCATCGGGATCGGAGGAGAGATCTTTCCAGAGATCCCGAGAACTTGGAATCAGCGCCAGCTTAAGGGTGAGGTCCAAGACAGGCTCGCCCTGGCTATCGAGGCCGGACAACTGAATTTGTACCGATCCTGCCGCCGTTGGTGTGCCCTGCAATTGCCGCTCCTCAGACAACGTCATACCCGTACCACCATCGTCCTCAAGCACTAACTGAGGCGGCAGATCACCTATCACCTCACCGAGACTGATTTTATAGGCTTGCCCGGAGCGGCCGTTGGGTAAGTTCTCGGTGCGTCTCTGCACCGGGCACGGTGGCGGCTCTGTCAGCGGCGTTTGTGGAATTTCTCCCGGCTTTAGAGACGTAGAGTCCTGGTGATGGCCGTCGGAGTCATCGCTATTATGTTGATTCACTAATGTTTCCTCGCTAATAGCAATCCCCGGTGTAAAAGCCTCTTTGCTTTTTCCTGCAGTTGTGGCGTCATGCTCAGCCAGCTTTAAGTGAAGGTTTTCTCGCAAATCGTCGATCAACTCTGGCACGTCGGTTTCGTTCATCACGAGTGCCATATATTGATCCTTGAAGCGACCAAGCTCTCCGTGTAGCAGGCTGCATAAGACACGTGCGTAGTATTCTTGCGATCGTCTCACCCTTGCCCCCTGCCGATATCAAAGCTACTGCCGCCGCCCTTGCCAAACTCGATGGTGTCGGCACACCAGGGGCAGGTCTGTTCCCCGGGTCCGTTACAGCACATCAGCTTGCCGCAGCTACACATTGCAAACGAGGTGACCGCACCGCAATGCGGACACGGTGGTGCCCCCTCGAGCTGATCGCTGCTCACTGTGGAAGCGGCGCCGCCCTCGGAGGACCACTCGAAGTACTCTTCGCTCAACGGGTAGGCTCCCTCGAGCCCGTAGACCCCCTGGCCGGCCGGGGCGCCAAAATTACCCGGTACCGAAACTGCATTGTACTTGAGCAAGTACGGCTTCTTGTTGCGGTGGCAGCGACCTGTGAAAACTACGACTTGTTCATCGACCGGCGCAGAATCGCTGTCCTTGACCAAGCTAATGCCCGCTTCTCCGGCCTTTGCCAACGAGATGCCCGGAGCGCTTTTGCCCATATCGAGTGCCTGGCTCTGCGCGGCGACCGACGCCGAAACCCATTGGGCGAAACGACTCAGGTCATCACCACCGCCGGAATCCAAGGCCACAACATCATCGGTGAGTTGCTTGAGCACCCGTGTATCAGCACCACCTCCCAGAGTCACCGCAATCAGGTGAGCACGGCTGGCATACTGCTTGCGCCAGCGGCTTATTGCGGCATCAGTGCGATCAGTAGGACGGCCGTCGGTCAATAGGTAGATTACTGGCTCCCAGTCGCCACGCTGATCGGAGGTGGTCTTCTTGACCTCCACTTCGATGCGTGTCATAAGCTCATCTAGTGCCTCGCCAAGCGCCGTGCCGCCGCCCAGCGGTAAGCGCGGCGGGTAGAAGCTCATCAGCTCGACCAGCGGCACTACCATGCCAGCCTTCCCAGCGAAGGCGATCACTGAGATGTGCACGGTCTCCAAGGCATTGGGATCCTGGCGTAGCTGTTCGACAATCGACTCCATGGCTGATTGCAGCTGAGCTATCGGCTCGCCAGCCATGGATTCCGATACATCGAGCACGAAGAATATTGGTAGACGTCTCATCACAACCTCGCGTTAAAGGACGACCTGAACTTCGTCGGGTGGGGGCGGCAAGGTGATGTCTTCGCCGACGCCGTTCTGCTGGCCGCTGGCGTTGGCAGCGATAGAAGCCGATACCCATTGGAAATACGTGGCGAAGCTGGAGCTGTCCATGGTCTCGAGGCTCACCATCTTAGTCGCGAACTTTTGGAGATGGTCCTGCTTAGCCTTGGGGCCGGCGGCACAGGCGATTATTTCGGAGAATTTCATGCCCTTGATGCGCTGTACCGCCGCCTCGAATTCCATGAGATCCGACGGTGCGCCATCAGTCATGACGAATAGCATCGGCCGGAAATCACCCTTCTGATCGGCGGTCGAGGTAATAACGTCTCGCTCGACACAATCGCACACCTTGTTGAGGCCTTCACCCATGTGAGTCGCTCCTGAGCGGGGCAACTCGATGTCATTGACCTGAGCGCTTTCCAAGGACTGCAGGGGCAACAACTCCTTAACCTCGTTATCGAAGGTGATGAACGACAGGTACACGGTCTCAAGCGCGTAGGGGTCTTGACGCAGCGCGGTCAGCATTGCTGCTATGCCAACGTTGACCGACTGGATGGGTTCGCCGCGCATGGAGCCTGATGAGTCGATGAGTAGATAGATGGGTAGACGGCGATCCATGGTATCTCCTGATTCAGTCTTTGCTCAGATCGATGACGTTGATTTCCTTGGGCGGCGGTGGCAGCTCCGCATTACTATCGCCACCACCAGATTCAACCGACTGGCTCGTCATGCTGACACTCGATGAGACCCAGGCGAAGAAAGCGCGAATTGACTCAGCATCGTTGTTGTCCAGACGCATCACATCTGTCGCGAACCGCTTCAGGTCTGCGACTTCAGCCTCGGCGCCAGCGGCGCAGCCAACCAGTTTGGCCACGCTCACTCCCCTGATGGCCTGGATGCCGGCATCCAAGTCATCGTTGGCAACGCCGTCAGTGAACACGAAGACCAGCGGCCGCCAGTCACCCTTAGCATCGCTTGTCGAAGCCTGAACCTCCTGCTGAATCCGTTCGGCGGTGAGAGTCAGCGCAGCACCCAACGATGTCATGCCATCCGGCCTGAGGGTGGGCGGCTGGAACGTCATCAGATCGGAAAGCGGCACGGTGTGCTCAGCCTTCGAACTGAACTCGATGACCGATAGATACACCGTCTCCAGGGCGAAAGGGTCCTGGCGCAGCATGTCGACCAAGGCTTGCAGGCCCTGATTGACGGCCTCGATAGGCTCACCGGCCATTGAGTAGGACTTGTCGAGGACAAGGTATACGGGCAGTCTTCTCATGGTTTCCTCGTAGCTGTTTTTAGCTGCAAAACTGTGCTCGTGGTTCAGCGTAGTCACGTTACCAATCAGTCAAACTGTAGAAGCCGTCAGACCATTCACTGGAATTCTGGGCAAGTGAATTTGCCTTTTTAAATCAACTCACATTATTTTCGACCAACCTTCCACTTAAAACCGAAGCCATATTGTTCGTCAGCTACTTGATGCCCAGCGAAGTAGTTAACCTCTTTGGCGATGTTCAGCGATCCGTTACGGTTCTCCAACATCGCGATAACGCAGAAATTCTGATCACTCCCAGTGGCGTCCATACGAATCTCGATTTCCGGTTGTTCGGGCGTGCTGATCACGACTCTTCCATCCGTCTGCGCCCAGTTGGGCACCCCTTCGTAGATGAAAGCGAAGATCATTACACGCTTGATATCGTTCCAGTGTTTGCCATTAATATAGAGACTCTCGCCAGTATTCACCGCGCCGGTGCGATCGTCACCATCGAGGAACATGTAAGGGGCGCTATCGAGGCTACCGAAGTTATTCCCCAAAGCTTGAACGATGCCCTTGGAACCGTCCCGAAACTCATACATGCAGCCCAGATCGAGATCGATGCCGCCCTTGTTGCCACTCATGAGCGAGCCGAGCAGTCCTTTTTTGACAGCGCCGCTGCCCTGATTCCAGTTCAGGTTGACATGGATCTTACCGAACGAGTTCGACTTTTTTTCGAGTGAGACCGTGTCCCCTTTCTTCTCCAAGGTAATCTTGCTGAGGCTGATCGGTCTCTTCTCCACGGGCTTGGGCGGAGGTGATGGTGTCCGCGCGCCCTGGCCAGCACTAGCGTCGACCTCAACGCCGAAATGCTCAGCGAGTGGCGCCATGCCACCGGTAAAGCCTTGATCGACCACTTTCACTTTCCAGTCACCATTGCGACGATAAATTTCGCTGACGATCAGCGACTTCTCGGAGCGTCCTGAGCCTTGCCCGGTGAACTCGAAGTCATCGCTATCGCCAAAAATCCGGAAGTGGTAGCCGCTCGCCAGCGCCGATAGGCTCTGTTCAACCGTTAGCACAAAGACGATTTTTTCCAAATGCGGCGGCACTTTGCTCAGATCGACACTAAAAGTTGACCCGTCCTTCTGTATCAACGCGCCAGAGGTATGCTGGGGCTGGTTGAAAAAAATGAAATCGTCGTCGGACGAAACTTTACCATTAGTTGCAAGTAAAATAGCCGACGCGTCCAGATTGGCTGACGGCGCATTAATAACGTTTAGCTTGAAGGTCAGGTGTGTGTTGGAGAGCTTGGCATTCTGCCCAGCGACAAGAGTGGTACCCATTGTGAAGCGCATCCTATGTTATGATGATATTAGCTGGCTTTTCAGCTGATGTGCTGCGTATCACGTATTAAGTAATATACCGAATGCTTTGTTATTTTGTATAATCTCGTACATCACGTATAAACAAGTTCTTATGCACTATCATGTTTTTAATAATTTTATCTTTTAGTCGTACCGCTACGTCTAGTAATTTTTTCGATACATCGCGCCTTTTTGTTACGGTACTAGACCGGCATTAAGTAGTTCATTTATAACTTTTCAGGTCACGCATCCTGGTCCAGGTTATCATTCTGTTGGGATAGATCATTAATGCGGTAACATTGATACCTGCCTCCGGCGGCAGCACGATCGTCGCGTCCTGTCTGAAATTAGGAGAGAGGTATTCGTCTCTATTGTCAGATCCATGATGATAGAGTCCCGTCACGCTGATGTTGAAAAAGGGGCCCGCATTGCGGGCCCCTGAGCTATGCCTTCAGCCGACGTTCACTCCAAAAGAGCTTGCAAGCGGGTGGAGGCCACCACCGAAACCTTGGCCGATAGCCTTGAATTTCCACTCGTTACCGTGGCGGTATACCTCGCCAAAGATCATTGCGGTTTCCACGCTGTAATCCTCACTGAGGTCATAGCGCGCAAGTTCCTTATCGTCTTCGGCATTCACGATACGCATGAATGCGTTGGAAACCATGCCGAAATTCTGCTGGCGGCTTTCAGCGTCATGGATCGTAACCGCGAAGGCAAGCTTCTTCACATCGGCGGGTATCTTCGAGAGATCGATTTTGACCTGCTCATCGTCACCTTCGCCTTCGCCCGTCTTGTTGTCACCCTGGTGTTCGACCGAGCCATCGGCGCCGGTCTTATTGTTGTAGAACACGAAGTCTACGTCACTTCGGACCTTGCCATCTTCGCCGCAAATGAAAACAGAAGCATCAAGGTCGAATTCTTTGCCATCCGTCACGCGCGGGTCCCAACCGAGTCCCACGATCACGTTTTTGAGGCCGGGGGCCTCCTTGCTAAGTGAGACATTGCCTCCTTTGGAAAGAGAAACTGCCATGTCTAGCTCCTTTTCTTGAGTTGAGTCGGTGAGAAGAAATACCCAACCCGGATGATCCGGGTCAAGCGATGTATCACGCCGTAGCGTTGATGCCGTAACGCTGGCACATGGCCATCAATCCACCGGCATAACCCTGACCGATGGCGCGGAATTTCCATTCACCACTGTGACGGTAGACCTCGCCGAACTCCAACGCGGTCTCGGTAGAATAGTCCTCCGTCAGATCGTAGCGGACGATCTCATTGCCAATCTCATTGTTTACAACGCGGATAAAGGCGTTTTGAACCATGCCGAAATTCTGCTTACGATTTTCAGCCTCATGAATGGTCACCGTCACCACAAGCCTCTGGATGTCGGAAGGAACATTTTCGAGGTCGACCTCGATCGCCTCATCGTCGCCCTCACCCTCACCAGTACGGTTGTCCCCGGTATGAACCACCGAACCATCGGCAGATTTGAGCTGCCCGTAAAAAATGAAATCGGCTTCTCCACGCACCTTGCCCTCGGCTGTCACCATAAAGACAGATGCATCGAGGTCGAAATCATTGCCGGACGTGGCTCGCTCATCCCATCCAAGTCCGATCAGGATTTTCTTGAGTCCGGGATCAGTCTTAGACAAGGAAATATTTCCACCCTTGGAAAGAGATAGTGCCATTGAAGTGTCTCCTTTCATGAAATATTGAAGCGATGCTTCAGGGGACGACGGCGACGAGGCTCTCTGCCACCGTGTATTGCGCGATGATGAAGGCAAGGTAGCAAGCCGCCATCACCCCGCCTGCAATGGGGCCAATCTTGCCCACAAAGAGTAAGAAGGCAGCAAAAACAAGTGTAACCACTACGACAGCGAGCATGTCAAAAGACGCAAAACGCGGATCTATCAACAATGGCCTTGCCACAGCAGAGATCGCCATTACCGAGAGGATGTTGAATACGTTGCTGCCGATGATGCCGCCAACGATCATATCGTTCTGTCCTTTCCGGGCGGCGGCGACACACGCGGTAAGCTCGGGCAAAGATGTCCCGAAAGCAATTAGAGTCATGCCTATCACGGCTTCCGGAACTCCTAGCGCCACGCCACCGGCGACCGCCCCCTGAACCAGTATCTCGGATCCGACGAGCAAGGTCAGGATTCCGACAAGTAGCATCAGCCCGGGAAAACGGCCACCGGCATCGTGCTCTTCGACCTCATCGATATCGAGCTTGCTGGCCTTGTATTGGTAGAACACATAGCCAGCAAGAGCGATCACCATGACAATACCACCCCAAGTCGGCAATATTCCTGCAAGGATCGCCGCAACCATCGCTGCAGTGGCAACAAGCATCACTATCGTGTCCAGACGCACTTCAGACCGATTGAATACTACCGGCGCAATCATGGCAGATACCGCAACCACCATGAAGACATTGGCAATATTGGAGCCAATAACGTTGCCGACGGAAATACCTGGGAAGCCGGACAGGTTAGCATTGACTGAAGTGAAGAGCTCCGGCGCCGAAGTTCCAAAAGCGACCACCGTGGCGGCGATAAAGAGCTTTGACAGGCCTGATCGCCGTGCGACCGTTACCGCATTGTCGACGGTCCAATCGCCACCCTTAATGAGCATCCAGACGCCAAAAGCAATTGCGCCAAGAGCAATAAGTGTGAGTTGGTAAGTCGTGAGTTCATGCATGTTTTTTCCTGGTATTAAAAAAATACAAGCGGACTTTATTAGCTAGCAAAAACAATCCAGTCGAGGTCAGAGGTCAGAGGTCAAATTCTTCGGCATTTAGGCCGAGTTCTTGTGCGATTTCGCGTACCACCGACTTTTCATCTTTATCGAAATCTCCATCAGCAGCACCAATGGCACAGACGACACGTACCAAGACCCTAGCCTGATCATCCTTGCCACGAATCTTGCTGATTGTCTTAAGAGCGTTTGCTTTGCCAATTGCATGATCAAATTCAAAATCTCCAACTGCCTTGTTGAAAACCTCGATGACCTGTCGGATATCGAAATGTTTCAGTTCGTCGGAACGCTCCAGGAACGCCGCCATCTTCTGCTTTTCGGAAGCATCGACCGTCCCGTCGGCCGCGGCAACCAAGGCACACCCGGAGACCACGGCCTCCATGAAGTCTCGGTTCTTGAACTTCGACACTTCAGCGGCAAGGTTTGCCCGTGCCTTCGTGACGTTTTCTTTCAGCCAGTTCATAGGCATACTATTTTCTCCTGCTTGATGAAAAGCCCTTCGGTTGAAGCGCCGTCTTGTTAAATCACTGATACTGCGTCCTGGACGAGATCCTTGACGGTGCGACCCGTGCAGGGCTTGCCGTGGGCGGTCATCGTCCAGCCGTCAGCGGTCTTTGTCATCGATGCCATGATGACGCCGGTATGTGTACCCTGATCTGTCAGGGTATAGCGGCACAATTCTTCATTATTTGCCTCATCCACGAGACGACAGAAGGCATTCTCAACCTCGTTGAAGGTCTGGCCACGGAAACTGTTGACTGTGAAAACTAGATGAGAAACATTCGTAGGTAGTTTCGTCAGCTCTGCATAGATGACTTCGTCATCACCCTCACCTTCACCGGTCAGGTTGTCGCCGCCGTGGCGGATCGCGCCGTCCTTCGACTTAAGCTGATTGAAGCTGACCGTGTCGACAGCCGACTTGTTTGCATCAAGCAGAATCACGCTGGCATCGAGATCGATATTGTCTCCGCCGCCACCACCGAGCAGCTTCCCAAGAAAGCCACCGCTTTTCTTCTTAACCGGATCCCATCCAAGACCCATAAAGACTTTGCTCAGACCTGAGCTGCCAGTTTTGGCCAGGGAAATGGTCTGACCCTTGCTGAGTGAAATTGCCATCGTCGTGTTTCTCCTTTTAAACTATGATAAGTATACTTGTTAAATGCAAATTAAGCGGGTTGAGTGAAACGTACCTAGACCGAAGGTCTACAGTCCTTATAAAGTTTTTCACGA
Organism: Halomonas sp. 11-S5; assembly: GCF_029889825.1. NCBI lineage: Bacteria > Pseudomonadati > Pseudomonadota > Gammaproteobacteria > Oceanospirillales > Halomonadaceae > Halomonas > Halomonas sp. 11-S5. Next base: position 5,472 of record NZ_JARANW010000007.1, on the reverse strand, counting down.
AGAGCGCTTGGTTATCCGAATGCAATTTTACTTTCCCGTGGCGATTCTTCCTCGGAAACACCGAATATCTCTTCGCGCGCCATCGTTCGCTCCGCCCAGGCGCGATGCGTCGCCGGCTCGCACATGACACCGCCAAATTGGAAAACCGCACGTGCCTGGGAATCAAGAGCCGCGCGGGCCTGTTCGATATCTTCGCTAGATACTCGGAAAGCTTCATTTATGACAGGTGTCTGAGCAGGATGAATCACGGTTTTTGATATAAAGCCCGCTGCCACGTCCCGATCGACTTCTCGCCGCAATGTCTCGAGATCATCGATTACATCATAGACCGGGGCGGCGACCGGGTAGCCTGCGGAAATCAAAATACTGGAGGCCATTGACAGAATCCAGCCGAGAGGTCCCTCCCAAGAAGTGACGCCGCGTGCACGCCGCAACGCAAGAGCCGAAAGCAGATCGTTTCCACCCAAACGAATTGCTGCGATCCGGGAAGCGTCATTCGGGTGATCATCGAGAATATCCCGGATGGCGCAGATCCGGCCGGGATCGAAGAAAGATGCGCTCTCCAAAGTGGGCATGACGGAGAGGTTTGCATCCCGTGTCATTTCGAGCCAATCAGGTAAGGTTTCCGGCATTACCTTCGGGGCGACGATCCCCTCGATCGCGGTCCCAGCCGCCCGAGCGCACAGATCGCGTCCCATGTTCATGTCGCGAGGCCGCAGAAATGCGCGCACCGGAAGACGGTTGGGGAGATCACTGATGAGCCGGACGAGCCGACTGAGACCGTCCGGAACGTCCCTTTCTGCGAGTGCGTCTTCGAGACAGAGCACGATGGAAGAGGCCGGTGCAGGTACGCAACCGTTCAGAATGTTCGCAACCTTCGGATGTAGGACGGGCATGTAAAGCGTTGCCCCGAGGGAGTAGGCGTCGAAACGATGCATCTCAGGATATCTTCTCGATAAGTGTGATCGCTCTGTAGGGACCGGTGACCTCTGCGTCCACTTCCGTCTCGACCCCGTCCTGCTGACAAAGGTGCAGCAGAGCTGCAAGATCGGGATCCTCCGCGTCACGCAGGAAAACCTTACGCGGCCGGCGGCGCAGGACCGCTCGGGTGGCCTCGGCGATCCCGGGCTTGATTCGATTGAGGTTATCAACCTCGTGATGATAAGCGATTGCACCCACGCACTTCGCGGCCTGCGCACGCAGATGCACGCAACACTCAGTGGTCCGCTCCACCGGACTCGCCCTCTCGAGGACCGCATCAAACGTGGCCATGACCCGTTCGATAAAATCGCGCGAACGGTCCAGATCAGCGAGATGATCTACCGTCATCGCACCATGGAAATCGCCCGGACCCAAAATATCTGATCTCAGGATCGAGCGACTTATGAGACCGGAGACGTTGGCACCGAGGATCCCGCTCGGGATGAGCCAATCTTCGTGCGACCCTGCAAGCCAAGCGTGGCCGGACGGGTCGGCTAGCACCACGAGGCGGGGAGGTTGCCCGGACATCGACTTCCAGGCCTTCGTGAGTTCGCCGGCAATTGCACCTTTGCCGGTCCAGCCATCCACGAAGAGGATGTCCGCATTAGGCCGTGCACCACAGACATATTCCATCGCGACCGGGTCGAGTCCGCGGTCGCGGATGATCGATACCCCGTAATGGGTGACATCGACGTCGAGCTTTACCAGCGCGCGGCGTAGGAGAACACCGTATGGTACGCCAGCGCGCACGAGAGAGCAGAGCGAGATCTGCTGAGCGAGATCGCCGCAAGCGATCTCATTCCTGATCCTTAGCGCGATCCGGGCGATGTCGAAGGCGATGCGTACGAGGTGACGGCCGAGCGCGTTCTCGTAGATCTGCATGTAGCGCGCATCGGGGCGCCGCTCTTCAGAGATCATCTCTGAGTAATGCGCCTGTCCGGACTGGATCAGGCGTTCTTTCTCGGCCACGTCCGTGGGGGCGATCTTGATAGGCGTCAGCAGGAACGTAACGTCCTCAGGGTCGTAGCTGTACCGGATGGTCTTAGACACATCGAGCATGTTTAACCCCTTCTGATGGCGGTATCGAGCTGAGATCCTGGCGGGATCATCATCATATCGGCCAGTCCCATGAAGGGCAGGTCCGTAAGACTGTCGCCCATCGCAATGATTACCCCGTCCCGGATCTCCGGATTCCTGTCGATAAGGTGAGCCACAGCCGCCATCTTCGAGATGCCCCGAGGGGTAAAGCTCATATTGTTACCATTGCGATGGTATAGAAATTCTTCCCCAGTAATCGAGCAGAGTGGCTCACGCAGGTCATCGAGCCAAGCCTCCTCGCCGTTGGACTTTACGCAGAAATAGACCGGCCGCCCTTCTTCCCGGACAATCCAGTGCCGGAAACGGCCATCCGTATTATGTGAGCAGGTTAATGCATCTAGAGTTTCCAAGGTTGTATGAGATGCCTTCGAAATTTGTGTGATATGCCTCGACCACTCGGAGTCAGCATGATCCTCGGGATTGAGAATAACAGCACCGTTTGCCGCAACCTTCCAGTTCTTGAACGGAATTCGGCAACGGGAGAGCGCGTCTGTCGAACGGGCCGTTACCGGAACCATGCGAGTGGACTCCAGAAGCCATTGTGTCATTGATGCCTGTGATTCGGTCATATAGGAGTGATGGCCGTTGGTCGCCTCTGCGGCGAGGTGGGACTCACAAACGGGCTCGGTTATCTTTCGCGCAGTTTGGAACAGCGTATCGTCAAGATCTGTAAAAAGAACAGGGCGACGGGCCGAGTTGCACAGGCCGGGTGCCTCGCTGTCGGATCTAATCATGGCGCGACGTCTTTACTCATGAGGGTGATTTGCTGGAGTCCGTCGACGATCCAGCCCCGACCCAATGCGGATCTCAATTCTGCAGGGACACCAGAAAGACCGGTTTCCGTGAACAGGATGACCTCATCCCACTCGGAGGGATCGACGTTGTTGAGATACATGTTGATCCCGAGCCCATAGTGATCCGGAAAGCTGATCTGATTTTTGATGACCGGGCCTAGCAGAACCGGAGACCTGGTCGTTGAAATTAAACTGGCTTCGTGACCATTTTGTGAAATTCGCTCTGCCGCAAGAAAAGGGTGCCAGACATGCTCGCCGGTACCGACCACGAGTACCCGAGCCGCGGGTTTAAGCAGAGGCAGAAGTCGAAGGTCGACATGTTCAGCCCATGCCTTGTTGTCGCGCGCCATGTCGTGAGAGCTAAGTCCAAATCGCGGCACACCAAAGGACTCGGCAGATTCAGGAACCCAAAACGGGCAGCCCGGAGGACACCTCGGAGGGAGAGGGTGCGGCTGTATGCCGGGGGATGGTGACCAGGTGTAGCTTCCTGAAAGAAGCGAAACAGCATTCACTGAGGCGTCAGGGAGAGCATCCCGTACAGCCGTGATACAGTGCTTATCTGACCAGTCGGTCAAGGTGACGAGAACGACCCGCGCCACCGTTACGCCAGCCCGGAAAAGCTCTAGGGCAAGTCCCTTGAACGTGTTGCCTGTTGTGGTTTCGTCATCCACGAGAACCAGTGTGGCATCATTACCAACCGGAAGGACGCCCGCCCTGGGTGGTAGAATAACATGATCAGCTGCGTGTGAATGATCCTCGCGGGTCTTCATCCAGGGTATGACCCCTTCAGGGCACAACCGAGTTGTGGGAAGGTACCCCATCGACCGGCCCGGACATTTTTGACGCAGACCTTCAAAGACGCCAAGGCCAAGTCCTACTGCGGTTTCAGCATAACTCATCACCAAAATCGGCCCCGAACCCAGGTGAGGAAGCACGATATCAGCAAGTTGGTCCAAAGCCGCACGGTGCGTGAACGTAGTCACGGGGATATGCCGACCGAGAATTGTAGAGACAAAAAGAAAGGCCCGCTTGGGGTTCTGTCGCTCCGCGATCCGAAAAAAATCACTTAATGGCCGGGTATTCCGGCCTTCAATCTCGAGCGTCAAGGTCCCCGTGCTTAAAGTATGACGAGTCACGTCTGGCTGCCAAGATTCAGCCTTCTCACCCTCGGCATCTCCTATATCACTTAAATGAAGACTGTGCTGCGCGGAAGGCACGGTCATTTCGCCGATCTTCCGTCATCGTGAGATGATCCGTCGTTACGACCCTTGCCCGAGCCATTGCCTGACAGGAATTCATCGCGCACACGCCGACCTTCATCATCACTTCGGCGCGCCGAGCGATCTTGCTCAGCCAGTGACTCCTGTTCCGCGCGCTCCTCCTCAATCGCCACGCGGCGAGCGGAAAGACGCTGGCGAAAGCCGCGAACCCGCCAGGCAATATAAGTAGCTCCGCCAGCCAGCAAACTCAGTACGATAATGTTGAAGAGCGGGAAGTGCCGGTAACCCGGATCGTCAACCTTCCAGACATGCACTGCGTTAGGAAACATCGAGAAGATCGGCACACGCCAACCGTAGTGTCGGACCGCCGCAAGGCTCTGCTCGTTTTGGGCGATAGAGCGGGCGCGGGTATGCAAATCAGAGCTGTCGAACTTACCGTAGACAAGCGCATCCTCGTTGCGGTAGTTGCGTGGATCTCCATCTTTGCTTTCAGCAAGTATGAAATACACGTCAGTCGTGCGTACAGACCCATCGTTAACGGTATCCTGCGTGCCCTCTTGCGTATCGACGCGCTTAACGTCCGTTCCTATAAGCCGCACGACGTCAACCTGGGGCAGGGCATAATGCAGGGCTGCGCCGATTACGACCATCATCACGCCAAACAGCGTGTATCTAAGGCGCTTCATTGACAATTTCCTTTTCGTGGTGGTCTAGGGATATTCACCAGGTAGGCCTGCAAACGGGGATGGCGAGATTTTTCTTGTGTAATCAAAAAATTCAAGCCATAGAACATTCCAGGAAACCTCTCACCATGTGCAAAACACTAACGCCTTGGTCGCCCGCCTGCAACGACTCGATCAAGGTCCAATTGAGCGGTGATGGCACCAACAGCGACAACGGTGACTTTCTGCTGCGTAAGCCCTCTGCAGTAGTGCCGCCATAAACTAGCTCAATGTCAACCGGGTCGATCGGCCCCACCCGTTACGTATCTATAGTGGACCCTGAAATCCAGACACTGGTTTAAGCTATCGCCTGGCCGATTTCGAAGGGATCGATGATGTCGAATCAGAAACGCAACACCCACTCCCCGGAGCTCAAGGCCAAGGTGGCCCTGGAAGCGATTCGCGGGCTGAAAACAGCCAACGAGATCGGGCAGGACTACGGCGTTCATCCGGTACAGGTCAGCCAATGGAAGAAGGCCCTGCTCGAGGATTCCTCGACGCTGTTCGACAAGAAGCGGGGGGCCAAGCCGAAGGCCGAATTCCAGTCGGATGAGAAGCTCTACAGCGAGATCGGCCGGCTGAAGATGGAGCTTGACTGGCTCAAAAAAAAGTCCGGGATCAACCTGCCATGACGCGTCACAGTTGGATCGATCCTTC